>NZ_JBXCIY010000011.1:0-165814 GCF_056786395.1 Paenibacillus sp. Y951
CATGAAGTAAAGTTCATAGCCAAACAGCAAGGATTAAAAACGCTTTTGTAATCTGCATGCGCATGAAAGAAGAACATCGGAAAGCCGTATGAAGGAAAACTTCACGTACGGTTTGATGAGGAGGGACTGAAATAATATTCAGCCTTTCACTCTAGAGGTAGTTCAAAAAAACGGACTTTGATAACGAAGTATGCAATTTTTTTGATAGTAAGCAATTCTTTACTTGTTTTTTCTTGGGCCTTAAGAGTGATTGTTTTTATTGATTAAAACCTATAGTTTAGCAGGTATTCAACTGAATATAGGCAGGTTGTTGAGCTATCTATGAAAGCGCTACAATTCTTATGTAGTTAACTCTTAAGGGGGAAAAAAAATGCTAAAGAAACAAAGGTTGTTAATAATGTTGTGCCTTGTTTTTGTTTTAGTCATCTCTGCGTGTAGTGGAAATTCGGGAAATAATGTTGTTCCTGAACAATCAAGTGATCCAGTAGTTACAGATGATGTACCAATTGATGAGGTTGAAGTAGTTAATGAGAACCCAAATGCAACACCTGAAATGGATTTTGATCTTGGTGGGAAAACTGTCAAGTTCGTAGCTTGGTTCGGACTTGAAATACAACAAGATGGCCCTGACAATATCCAGCGCCAGAAAAATTTAGATGAATTAATGGTAAAACATAATTTCAAAGTTGAATATGTTAGTTTGACTTATGACGAGTATGTTGAAAAAGTATCCGCTTCGTTACTAGCAAACGATCCGGTCGGAGATATTCTCTTGATTAGGAAACCTTGGGCAATTCCTAGTATGGTACAGCAAGACTTCTTCTGGCCGCTTGATGAATATACAAAGAACGATAAATCATTCAGTCCAAGTGGTAAAGCATTCTCCGAATACGATGGAAAAACATACGGTTTTTCTATTTATGATGGGGAAAATGGTGCGAACGGTATCATTTACAACAAAACTTTGATGAACGAACTGGGCTTGAAGCCTTTACAGGAGTACGTTAATGAAGACAATTGGAACTGGGATACTTTCACTCAAGTTGCTAAAGAAGGAAACCGAGATACAAATAACGACGGAGAAATAGACGTTTGGGGTCTTGCAAATGTATCCATTGATGCGGCAATGGCTTCTAATGGTGCTGACTACACTAATGGAGATCAACAAGCTTTAGATGATCCTAAAACGCTTGAAGTGTTTAATCATATAAGCACGTTTGCAACAGAGAAGCTTGTAAGACCGACAGAAGGTGGAGATTGGACGGAGCCTACTCAATTCTTCCGTCAAGGTAACACATTACTAGTTAATGGTGCAATGTATGATGTTGCTGGATATCGTACGGATATGCCTGACTCTGAAATAGGCTTTGTTCCCTACCCTAAATCTCCAAGTGCAACTGAATATACAAGTGTTACTACTGCACCTACCTTTTACGTGATTCCGAAAGCGGTTGAAAATCCAGAGCAAATGGTGTATATCATGGAAAAAATCCAGGAGTACGATTCCGTTAGTGAGTATTCAGCTCAAGCTTATTATGAATCAATTTTTGACAATGAGGAAGATGTTGCCAATCTAAGAACGGCGAATAAGAAATCACATGTACTAGACAGAGAGACTTATCCTAATTTCCCGTATTGGAATATTATTGGTGACTTGAATAATGGGGTTTCTGTTTCAACGGTTGTTGAGACATACAAAGCACAAGTTCAAGCTGCTGTGGATGAAGTATGGAAAACTAATTAATCTAAAGTAAAAGTAACTTAAATAAAACGGAACATTCCTCATTAGGTAGTTGATTTTCGTCTCATGAGGAATGTTGCTATAAGTACTGAAATTCAAAAAAACGCATCAGGAGGGGAGAAACGTTGAACACAAGAAAGAAAAAGAAAGTAATTGTTCTAATGGTTCTTACCGCACTTCTATTATCCCTATGGACTTTCTTACCTTCAGATTCCACCTCTCAAAAGCAGGTACATGCTTTAGGTGGTTTTGATGCTGTTACAGGCTTATCAGAAGAGGAAGGCTATGCTACATATTTGAACCGTCATTCGACAGTGGATAAACCTAATGAGACGATTCGAATCGAGGGGGAAAACTTTGTCGAAACTCTCGGAGACGGGTTCGAGATCATTAACCGGTTTGAAGGATTAGATGGGCAAGCAGTAGTAACACCTGAAGAAGGCACCATCAGTTGGGATGTATCTATAGAACACCCAGGATTATACAATATTAAAATTCATTATTTTCCGCTAGAAGGAAAAAGTTCTTCTATTGAAAGAGAGTTTGCTATTAATGGTGAGGTACCCTTTAAAGGGGCAGAAATATTGTTGTTTGACCGGATTTGGGCAAACCGTTATGAAGAAATTCGAAGAGATGATAGAGATAACGATTTACGACCTAGACAGGTAGAGAAACCTGAATGGCAAATCGGCGATTTCAAGGACAGGAATGGTTATTTTGAAGAGTCATATTCCTTTTTCCTGAATAAAGGTATTCAATCGCTTTCATTGAGATCGTTACGTGAGCCAATGGCTATCGATTATATTGAACTGTATCAGAATAAGGCTCTGAAAAGTTATGAAGAACTGGAGAATGAGTACGAGGCCAAGGGCATTAAGGTTGCCCAGGATCAATATATGCTTATCCAAGCTGAGGACGCCATTATTAAGTCTTCTCCTACTTTATTTCCAATATCAGACAGATCAAGTCCTACGGTTATTCCGTATGATGTTTCAAAGCTCCGCATTAACACAATTGGCGGATTGAATTGGAAACTACCTGGTCAGTGGGTTGAGTGGGAGATTGACGTTGAAGAGGATGGTTTGTATCAAATAGCATTAAAGCAAAAGCAGAACGAGCTTCGTGGTGTCTATGCTACACGGAGTCTGATGATTGACGGGGAATACCCATTTGAGGAAATGAAGCGGGTTCGCTTTAATTATGGGAGAGATTGGAATATGGATGTATTAGGTGAAGATGAGCAGCCTTATCTGTTCCATCTAACCAAAGGTACCCATCGTATTCGCATGACAGTTTCACTTGGAGATATGGCTCCATTGCTTCAAACGATTGAGTCGAGTGTACTGGAGCTCAATGAGATGTATCGAAAGGTGCTAATGATTACTTCAAATACGCCAGATCCATTTCGAGATTATCAATTGGAGAAGCGTATTCCAGATATGACAGAAGTTTTCGCTGAACAGGCTGAAATTATTCAAAGTGTAGCGAACTACCTAGAAGAAGCTACGGGAGAGCGAAGCGATAAGGTTGCGGTTCTCCACTCTATGGTCCGGCAACTAGAGGAAATGGTCAAATATCCGGAGAAGGTTGCCAAGCAATTGAAGTCCTACAAGATTAATGTCGGAGGTCTAGGGACGTGGATTTTGACCGTCCGTGAACAGCCATTATCGCTTGATTATCTTATCGTGTCTTCGCCTGAACAGCAGCTACCAAGAGCTGACGCTACAATATTTGAAGTGGTTGAACATGAGCTAGGCGCTTATGTTTCTTCTTATACAGAAGATTATGACAGCATAGGTAACACGGGAGAAAATGATAAATCGATAACTGTCTGGATTACGACAGGACGCGATCAGGCGCAAGTATTGAAAAGCTTGATTGATGATTCCTTTACACCAGAGACGGATATATCAGTAAGGCTTCGTCTTGTACCTGGAAACATTTTACTGCCAGCTACCCTTGCTGGTGAAGGTCCTGATGTTGCGATGCAGCTTGGCGAGGATATTCCGGTTAACTATGCAATGAGAGACGCTGCGGCGGATTTGACGAAATTTGACGATTTTGATGAGGTTGCAACTAGATTCCGTGACAGCGGCATCGAACCATATAAATACAACGGAGGCGTATTTGCCTTACCGGAGCAACAAACCTTTCCAATGCTGTTCTACCGCAAAGACATTCTTGATGAATTGGGATTGACACCGCCGAAAACTTGGCAAGATATTTATAATATGATCTCAGTGCTCCAAAAGCATAACATGGAGTTTTATTTGCCACTTGAAGCTACAAATGCGAGTATGGTTCCGAATGCGACATTCTCTATGCTGCTTTATCAGAACGGTGGTCAATTTTACAGAGATAATGATACGAAAAGTTCGTTAGATTCCGAGATTTCTATGGAAGCATTCAAAAAATGGTCGCAGTTTTATACCAGTTATAAGTTTCCATTAATAGCAGACTTCCCGAATCGATTCAGAACAGGTGAAATGCCGGTAGGCATTGCAGACTATACAACGTATAACATGCTGACCGTCATGGCTCCTGAGATCAAAGGTTTATGGGAATTCACCCTTGTGCCAGGAACGGAACTTGCGGATGGTACGGTCAATCATGAAGTAGCCAGCCACACAACCGCAGTCCTAATGCTCGAAAATTCGAAAGATAAAGAGATTTCTTGGGAGTTTATGAAATGGTGGACGGACAAGGAAACTCAGGTCGCTTACGGTCGTGAAATGGAAGGGCTTATGGGCGAGGCCGCTCGTTATCCAACGGCCAACATTGAGGCTCTTGAAGAATTACCTTGGCCAATAGAGGATTATAACAATCTGGAAAGCCAGTGGAAATGGGTAAAAGGTATCCCACAAGTTCCTGGTGGATACTTTACTGGAAGACACTTAGACAATGCTTTCAGAAAAGTTGTAAACGCTAGTGAGAATCCTCGTGAAGCGTTATCTGATTATATTTTGTATATTAACGACGAAATTGAAATAAAACGGAAAGAATTTAACTTACCGTATTAGTCAGGGGTGGAAGCTGATGCAAACAGAGAAAACCGCTCAGGTCGCAAAGGAATTCATTCGTCCGCAGAAGATATCTAAGTGGGCACATATTGCCAGCGAGTTGAAACGTAACAAGCATTATTATATTCTAATTAGTCCATATATGACGATTTTCTTTTTGTTCACTGTCATTCCGGTCGTTTTCTCATTGGTATTAAGTTTATTCTATTTTAATATGCTGGAATTTCCGCGATTTGTAGGATGGCAAAACTATTCAAGACTCTTTCTTAATGATGACGTATTTATGATTGCTTTGAAGAATACGCTTCTGTTCGCGGTCGTTACTGGCCCTATTAGTTATATTGCCTGCTTTTTGTTTGCTTGGATAATCAATGAGCTATCGCCTAAAGTGCGTGCATTTATGACCTTAGTTTTTTATGCACCGTCGATTTCTGGCAATGTGTTTTTCATATGGCTAATCGTATTTTCGGGCGATAGCTATGGTTATTTGAACGGATTTTTGATGGAAACAGGGATTACATTGGAACCGATTCAATGGCTTATTGATGAGAAATATATTTTGCCGATTGTTATGCTTGTTCAACTTTGGCTTAGTTTAGGTACGAGTTTCCTTGCCTTTATTGCTGGTTTGCAAACGATCGATAGAACTTTAATTGAGGCAGGGTCTGTCGATGGAATTAGAAATCGTTGGCAGGAACTATGGTTTATTACATTACCTTCGATGAGACCGCAGCTTATGTTCGGAGCGGTCATGCAGATTACAGGATCGTTTGCAGTTGCCGAAATTTCAATCGCACTTGCAGGCTTTCCGAGCGTCAACTATGCGGCTCATACCGTCGTAACGCATTTGATGGACTTTGGTAGTATTCGATTTGAGATGGGTTACGCGTCCGCAATTGCAACAGTTCTCTTCGGCATTATGCTTGGAACTAATATGCTGACACAAAAAATGCTGAGAAAGATAGGTGAGTAACGTTGGTCATGAAAATGATGGCGGTTTTTCGAACGCCTAAAAAGCTTAATCGTTCTTTTACTGTTAGCTTTTTGCTGTTTGTGTTGCTTGCCTTTTTTGGGGCATTCATGGCTTTGCCGCTAGTTTATGCGGTGAACAATGCATTCAAACCGCTTGATGAATTATTTATATTCCCACCGCGGTTCTTTGTGAAAAATCCGACGTTCGAAAACTTCTTAGATTTAATATCTATAATGGGGAATTCTTGGGTACCGCTATCTCGATATATCGCTAATACGTTGCTGATCACGATTGTCGGCACAGTCGGTCATATTCTGCTTGCATCCGCAGCAGCTTATCCGCTTGCGAAATATCGCTTCCTTGGTTCAAAGACACTTTTCTCCATCGTTGTGCTGGCACTGATGTTTTCGCCACATGTAACAGCTACACCGAACTATTTGATCATGTCTTGGCTAGGATGGGTCAATACACATGCATCCATTATTATACCGGCATTAGCATTCCCGCTTGGATTGTTCCTAATGAAGCAATTCATGGAGCAAATTCCTGATGCCTTGATAGAAGCTGCCAAAATTGATGGTGCTAATGAATACAGGATTTATTGGACTATCGTTATGCCCAACGTAAAGCCTGCATGGTTAACTCTGATGATTTTGCAATTTCCAATGTTATGGGGAAGTGACGGGGGTAACTTTATCTATAGTGAGAACTTAAAAACGCTAAATTTCGCCTTGGGACAAATTACTGCTGGAGGGATTGCCAGAGCCGGGGTTGGGGCGGCAGTCGCACTACTTTTGATGATTGTTCCAATATCACTATTTATTATTTCTCAGAGTAGCGTCATCGAGACAATGGCTACTTCCGGGATGAAGGATTAGAAGGGGGCTGTGCACGATGTTGACTAGAAACCCCAAAATAAGAAAGGGTCTCTTCATGGCACTTTGTTGTCTTATTGGCATAAGTGTGTGGGGAAGTCCAGTCCAGGCTAATGGCAACGCAGATTCCTACAACTATTCTTATTGGGGAAGAACGGTTGCTTCGCCTGCCGCCTATACGGCGACCGGTTCGGTTAATGGGTTGGATATTGGAATAGGGATATTGAAAGAACCTAGTGATATTCAAGTCACATCTGATAACTATATTTATATACTGGATTCTGGAAATAACAGAGTGGTTATTTTAGATCAGAATTATAAATTAGTTAAAGTTATTGACTCATTTAAAAATGAAGGAACGACCGAAACGCTACTCAACCCTCAGGGGCTGTATGTAACGGAAGATAAAAAAATATTAATTGCTGATACTGGAAATAAACGTATAGTAGAGCTCGATAAGGACAATAACCTTATAAAAATTATTGTAGCACCGCAATCCGAACTGCTTAATTCAACATTTGATTTCCAACCAGTTCGGGTTGTAGCCGATCAGGCTCAGCGGATATATGTTATGTCAATAGGAGTCTTTGATGGCTTGATGGAATTTAGCGCTGCAGGGGAATTCAATACATTTACGGGAGCAAACCGAGTAAATGTAGATCCTCTTGATTATTTATGGAAAACGATATCTACAAAAGAGCAACAAAGTAAAATGATCATGTTTACGCCTACAGAATTTACAAATTTGGACATAAATGAAGAGGATTTTCTTTATGTTACAAATGGTGATCAGTGGGGTGACAACATTAAAATGCTCAACGCTCAAGGTAGCGATATATTGCGTAGAAATGGCTATTACGAACCGATGGGCGACATTCGCTACTTTGCAGATGAAGGCCCGGCCCGATTAGTAGATATCGATGTGACTGATAGCGAAATATATTCCGTGCTAGATGCAAAAAGAGGAAGAATCTTTACATACAATGGGGATGGACATTTGTTGTATGTATTCGGTGGTCTCGGAAATAAATTAGGAGAATTTAAGACACCAACAGCAATTACTAGAATGGGAAATGATTTTCTAGTTCTAGATAAGGCGCTTGGTGAGATCACAGTTTTCCAAACAACGGAATACGGTCGGATGCTCAATGAAGCCGTTAGAAGTTATTATCGAGGAGATGAAGGAAAGGCATTTGATTATTATCAACAAACGATAAATATGAACTCCAATCTAGAGTTTGCCTATGGTGGAATTGGTAAGGCACTTCTTCGTCAAGGAGATTACAAAGAGGCAATGTTTTACTTTAAAAAGAGCATGGATCAGAAAAATTATTCCAAAGCCTACTTACTCTATCGTAAGGAAGTGCTTCGGGAATACTTCTCGATCATTATGACGGGCATATTCATATTGGTGGTTGGAATTTCAATTGCAATAAGATACCGGAAGATAGTACGGAGAAAGAGGGGGATTTTCCATTGAATAGAGATCTTGTGAAATATCCTTTTTATCTCATCTTTCATCCCTTTGATGGCTATTGGGATTTGAAATACGAACGCAATCAGAAGCAGAGCTTGATCATTGCCATTGCTATTCTATTTATGCTTGCTTTAACAAACATTTTGTCCAGTCAATATAGTGGTTTTGTCGTTCATATTGTAGATCCAAAATCAATGAATAGCTTTATGGAGATTATATATGTCTTAGTGCCAGTCTTATTCTTTTGCATAGCAAACTGGTCACTTACCACATTGTTGGACGGAGAAGGGAAATTTGTTGAAATATTTACTTCAACATGCTTTGCACTTATTCCATTGGTACTTATTAATTTTCCTTGGATTTGGCTTAGCAACGTCATCTCGATGGAAGAATCGGTATTTTATTATTTTTCGAGCAGTCTAGCATTAATCTGGTTTGTGTTTATGCTGTTCATTGGAAACATGACGGTACATCAATTTACACCGTCTAAATCAATTTTAACTATTCTTCTAACTATTGTCGCGATGGGATTTATGGCGTTTCTCAGTTTATTATTCTTTAGTTTAATCCAACAGATCATCTCTTTCATTTCCGTAATTTATCAAGAACTGGCATTGAGGAACTGAGAAAGGAGGGCACAAATGATACAGACTAGAAATGTTTTAATGATAGTACTTGTTATAAGCGCAATCATCATTGCAGGTTGTTCAAATTCAACGGATGAGCCTCAATTGGATAGCGCTGCGCTTACAGAGGAATTCATAAAGGGAGAATCGTTAAAGGCCTCCTTTACGGATTCAAGAGTTGAGGGAATGAAAGGGATTGCCGAGAATGATAGCTTACAATTGTTGGTGATGGAGCAGACAGGAGAAATTGCCGTTATCGATAAAAATAGTGATGAGATTTGGTATAGCAATCCTCCTGAAAGTGAGTCAGATGCCGTTGCTTTGGGGATAAATAAGCAATTGTTATCATCACAAATGAAACTCGATTACTACAATATGTCTGGTCAGATCAATTCAATCAACTCCAAAACAGATAGTGCAGCCTATAATCAGATTAGGTTTGAACCGATTTCCAATGGTGTCAAAGTGATCTATCGATTTGGTAAGTATGAAAAAACATTGAATAATTTGCCAATGCTTATCAGCAAAAGCCGCTTCGAACAATTAGCAAGTAAATTAGACGAAACGGGTAAAGCTACTTTACAAACTGCATATACCGAAGATGTAGAAAAATCAGTATATGTGAGAGCCAATGATAAAGTACTTCAAGGAATTAGACTTAAGCGTGCGCTTCAAGCTTTCGACGATGCAGGCTATACGGAAGAAGATTTTTTGCAGGATATTGAAGAAAATCAGTTGGATCAGTCTATTTCTGAACCAAGAGTCTTTCAGGCTGCTATTGAATATACGCTAGACGCTAATAGTCTCGTTGCAAAAATTCCTAGCTCAAGCATTCAATATCCAGAGGACTATCCTGTTAGCCAAATTTCCATAATGAACTATTTTGGAGCAGGAGGAGTAGACGAAGAAGGTTCTTTATTTGTCCCTGATGGTTCTGGATCACTCATTCACTTCAACAATGGAAAGACCCAGTATACAGCATACCAGCAGCAAGTATACGGGGCAGATATGACACTGGAATCTTATGTGTCGACCGTGAATGAACAATCAGTTAGGCTACCTGTGTTCGGCATTATACGTAAAGATAGTGCATTTTTAGGTATTATCGAGGAAGGTGCTGCGGCTGCATCTATTCAAGCCGATATTAGCGGGAAATTAAATAGCTACAACTATGTACACCCTATATTCACTGTGCTTAATAATGGTGAAGTTACCTTGAATGCGGATGGAAAACAGCGTTCACTACCAAGGTTTCAAGAAGATAAGATGGAGTCTGATTTTTCAATTCGCTATGCTTTCTTAGGCGGAGAAGAGGCGTCCTATGAGGGTATGGCTCAATACTACCAAAAGTATTTGTTGGAAACGAACGGACTTCCTCAGCTTGCAGCAAATAACAAGCCAGAGGATTCACCATTTTTCTTACAAGTGATCGGAAGTATAAATAAAGAAAAGCAATTTGCAGGAATACCTTATGAATCACTAGAACCGCTTACGACATTCGAACAGACAAAGGATATTATTACTGGGATGAAACAGCGTGATATTAACCATATCAAGCTTCAGTACTCTGGTTGGTTCAATGATGGACTGAATCACAGTATTCCGAATAATATTTCGATTGATAAAGTAGTAGGCGGTAAAAAAGATTTCCGTGATTTCGCAGCGTTCGCCCAAGAGCAAGAGATATCTTTTTATCCTGATGTTGCCTTACTGACAGCATACACAGATGATGGGTTTAGTATATCTAAGGATGCAGCAAGAACGATAAGAGGGGTTCCATCTAAAACATATACTTATGATATGGCACTAAATGGTCGTGATAGATCGAGTACTCCTTCTTATGTTATTTCGCCACGACTTGTCAATAAATATGTCGATGGCATGTTAAACGATCTGCAAAAGCTTCCAATTCAAAGCATATCATTACGGGACTTGGCTGATCAATTGAACAGTGATTATCGTAAAAACAAGCAAATTGATCGGACAGAATCTGAGGAAGTATCTATTAATGCGTTGAATCAGATCGGTGAGGCGAATTTAAGGATGATGGCTAATGGTGGGAATTCCTATGCCCTTCCTTTTGTGACCGACATAACGAATGCTCCAATGTCCAGTAGTAAATTCAAAATTACAGATGAAGAAATTCCTTTTTATCAAATGGTAGTTCGAGGGTCCATTAATTATACGGGAGCACCGTATAACCTTTCTACGTTTACGAGTATGGAGCAATATATATTGAAATGTCTGGAATATGGATCTGGGGTCTACTTTGAGTGGATTTATGAACCGAATCATACGGTGAAGGATACCGATTATAACAATCTGTATGCAGTCAATTACGAGTTATGGATAGATCAGGCATCAGAAATTTATAACAACGTGAACGAGGTTCTACAGAATGTTCAGAATGAGCGAATCATCGCTCACGAAAAGCTGACTGAAGGCGTCTATAAAACCGAATACGAAAGTATGTACGTAATTGTGAATTATAATGATTCACAAGTGACAATTGACGGCAGGACAATTGATGCCGAGAGCTATATTACAGGTGGTGAACAATCTTGAAGAAGCTCGGCATAAAACAAAGGACTTATCTACAACAAAAGGCGTTGTGGGGAATAATATTTGCTTTTCCATGGCTCATCGGATTCATTTTTTTCTTTCTCGTTCCATTGGTGGATTCCTTGCGGTATAGCTTTAGTTCCGTAGTATCTAGTTCGGAAGGCTTAAACATCAAATTTATAGGTTTTGATAACTTTATTAATGCACTGACAGTTAATACGAGTTTTAACCGTTCATTAGTGGAAGCTATTGTGAATATGCTCGTTAACGTTCCTTTAATCGTCATATTCAGTCTTTTTGTAGCGGTACTGCTGAATCAGAAGTTTTTAGGAAGAGCTTTTGCAAGATCAATTTTTTTCTTACCTGTCATCTTGGCCTCAGGAATCATCCTTAGTTTGGAAAGTTCAAGCTTGATTCAAGCTGTTAATGATGAGAACATCGGAGCTGGTTTTACTAGTGCGATGGGCGCTTTTGAACTAGAAAGAATGATGCTTAGAGCAGGAGTAAGTGAAATAATTGTTCAATATTTAACAGGGGCAGTTGACCGTATTTATCAGATTGTTAGCCAATCTGGGGTACAAATACTAATATTCCTTGCAGCAATCCAGACGATTCCTCCTCAGTTGTATGAGGCATCTACTATGGAGGGGGCTACTGGATATGAGTCCTTTTGGAAAATCACTTTTCCTATGGTGAGTCCACTAATTTTTGTGAATATGATCTATACAATTATTGACTCATTTTCCGTAAATGCAATGACAGATTTAATCAGGACAACGGGCTTTACCTCATTCAACTTTGGTCTCAGCTCGGCGATGGCATGGATATATTTCCTGGCGATTGCAATTATTTTATTGACCAGTTCATACATAGTATCCAAAAGGGTATTCTATTATGATTAGAAGGAGGATGAATGAGTTGAAGATTGTAGGTAAATTATTGTCACTGGAACAGTGGAAGCGTTGGATTTGGTCGTTCGTGAGACTGACACTAATTACAGGTCTATCATTCGTTATCCTGTTCCCGATCATTCAGAAGATTTCAACAGCGTTCAAAGATAAATCCGATCTTTATTCACCTGTTGTGGTGTGGATTCCAGAGACTTATACGCTAGAAAATTTTAGACTGGCAATGTCTATTATGAATTATTGGAAAACATTATTTAACACATTTGCGCTTTCAGGGGGAACGACCATTCTAGTTGCGGCATCTTGCGCATTGGCAGGCTATGCATTTGCCCGACTTAAATTTAGAGGTAGCAATTTACTTTTTGGTGGCGTCATTCTTACGATTTTAGTGCCACCTTCGACGATTTTGATTCCTCTTTATCTTAATATGAATGACTTTACACTATTGGGGCTCATCCCTTTGATTACCGGAGGGAAATCTATCAATCTATTAAATACGTATTGGCCATTTATTCTAACGTCTATTACGGCAAATTCTCTTAAAGCAGGACTATATATTTTCATTTTTAGGCAATTTTTTAGGGGAATACCGAAAGAGGTTGAGGAAGCCGCATATATGGATGGTGCAGGTGTCCCTTCAACATTCATTCGCATTATGCTACCTAACGCAATACCTTCCATTGTTACGGTTGCGCTCTTTTCATTCGTATGGCAATGGAATGATAGTTTCTTTACGACGACCTATTTAACGAACGGAAAGGTCATGTCAACGCAATTGGCTTCATTACCTTATAATGTGTCCGCTACTCTCCAAGGTGGAGTTGGGGCGACTGTAGATCCGTTTTATTTGAGCATGATTCAGGACACAGGAATATTGCTAGCAATTTTACCGTTAATAATTATTTACTTATTCGTACAAAGATATTTTGTAGAAAGTATTGAACGTACAGGAATTGTCGGATAAATAGTAGATAAGCAGAACGCCAAGCGTGGAACGTAGTTGTTGAACTAGTTCTCGCTTGGCGTTTCTAATTTCCTATGGAGGTGCTGAAGTAGTGAATCCCAAATACAATAAAAAAATATTAGCTATTGCTGGTGTTGTTGTCATTATTGCTTTGATTATGATTATTGTTAGTATTACAAGTAATAATCAAGCAGACAATAATAATGCGATTACTGAAAAAAACGGACAATATGAGGCTGGAAATGTTGAAGATGAAGCTGCTGATGTAGTCATCGAGCCAACGATTGAGCCGGAGCCTAGCCCGACTGCTGAAGTGATCGTTAAGGAAGTCGTGGAGCCATCCGTAGAAGAAGATATTCCTTCACTATACGAAGTATATTCGGAATTTTTCCCAATTGGGGCAGCGATCGAGCCTTTTCAAACAGCGGGACTAAAGGCAGATTTACTTAAAAAGCATGTCAATTGGCTTGTAGCTGAAAATGCGATGAAGCCTGTTTCACTTCAGCCTACAGAAGGTAACTTTAATTGGACGCAAGCAGATCAACTTGTTGAATTTGCAAAAGCGAATAATATGGAAGTTCGTTTCCATACATTAGTATGGCATACTCAAGTAGGAGAGTGGTTCTTTAAAGATTTGGAAGGCAAGCCAATGGTTGAAGAGACAGATGAAGGTAAGCGTGAGGCGAACAAGAAGCTACTGCTTGAGCGTCTAGATACTCATGTACGAACGATTGTTAGTCGCTACAAAGATGATATCAAATCCTGGGATGTTGTGAATGAAGTTATTGAGCCAGGTGATCCAGATGGCATGCGCGCTAGTGAGTGGTACCTAATTACAGGAACAGAATTTATTGAAACTGCATTTCGTGTAGCTCGTGAGGCTGGAGGTTCCGACATTAAGCTATACATTAACGACTATGGTACAGATGATGTAGTTAAACGAGACCGTTTATACGAACTAGTCAAAGAAATGCTGGACAAAGATGTACCAATCGATGGTGTTGGTCACCAAACTCATATTAATATCGAATGGCCACCAGTTGGCTCAATTATTGAGTCTATGGAGAAATTTGCCGAGCTAGGTCTTGATAATCTAGTAACTGAGTTGGATATGAGCTTGTATATATGGAATAATCGCACTGATTTTGGCGAAGAAATCCCCGAACATATCGTTCAAAAGCAGGCTGACCGCTACGCTGAATTGTTTGAAGCATTTATAGAACATAAGGATATTATTGGTGGTGTTGTATTTTGGGGTATCGCAGATGATCATACTTGGCTAAGCACCTTCCCAATTACTCGCACGGAAGCACCGTTTCTATTTGATAAACAGTTGCATGCAAAACCAGCATTTTGGGCTGTTGTCGATCCGTCTACGAGATAATAATCGGATATAAGTTGGTATTTAAAAGCAGCATGTCAGAAGTTGACTGCTGCTTTTTCACCACTATAATTACAGTTAATCTAGAATAATTTCCGCAACACAGCAGGAGGGAAGGGTAATCTGCAAGCAATTGTCCTTCACCTTGATATCCGACATGGATTTAATTTCTACCTGAGGTGCTTGACCAAATTGGTTATGGTTATTCATATCGCCTGAGATATAACGAACTTCTGCAGTAGAGAATTCCTTTCCAGCAAGCATGAATTGTGCCTGTTGTGGCTCATCTACAGATAGGTTCACAACAGTTACATGAATCTGACCATCAGCTCTCTCAGAGGCGCTAATATGCAGTGCAGGCACTGAAGCTTCCTTTGTACCAGTCAAATCTTGCTGTACGTAACTTTCAATAAGTGTAGAGTCATGATGTCCCTGAAATAGATCGAATACGTGGTAAGTGGGAGTAAGTACCATGTTCTCCCCTTCTGTCAGTATCACGGATTGAAGTACATTTACCATTTGTGCAAGATTGGCCATATGGACCCGATCGCTGTGAGTATTGAAAATATTCAATGATAATGCAGCAACAATTGCATCACGCATCGTATTTTGCTGATAAAGGAAAGAAGGATTAGTCCCAGGCTCGGCTTCATGCCAAGTTCCCCATTCGTCCATAATAATCGACACGTTGTGATTTGGATCGTATTGATCCATTACGTGCTTATGTCTGCGAATTAGTTCATCAATATACAGAGCCCGACGCAATGTACGGTAATAGTTCCCTTTGTCAAAACCTACTGCAGGTCCTTTATCCTCCCAAGGGTATTCTTCGGTTTCATAATATTTAGGCATGGTGTAATAGTGCAATGAAAGACCATTCATATTTTTTCCTGCAAGGCGCATCATGGTTTCTGTCCACTTATAATCATTTCCATCGGCACCACAAGCAACTTTAAAAACCTTATTATCATCATAATTGCGGACGAATGTTTCGAAGCGTTTGTATATATCTGCATAGTATTCCGGTCGCATATTCCCACCGCATCCCCAGTTTTCGTTACCAATTCCCAAAAACTCGATTTTCCATGGTTTATCACGACCGTTTTGACGTCTCCAATTTGCCATTGGCGATTCACCGCTGAAGGTCATATATTCAATCCATTCACTTACTTCTCGAGGCGTACCAGAGCCAACGTTTGCGGCGATATAAGCAGAACATCCAATTTGTTCGCAAAGATCCAGAAACTCATGAGTGCCGAAGGAGTTGTCTTCTACAACCCCGCCCCAGCCGGCATTAACGATGCGCTGCCGATCAGGCCCAACGCCGTCTTTCCAATTGTAGTATTCAGCAAAGCATCCACCGGGCCACCGTAATACCGGAACTTTTATATGTCGTAAAGCTTCAACAACATCGGAACGTATTCCACGAACATTGTCGATAGGACTATCTTCTCCAACAAAAATACTATTATAAATACCACGACCTAAATGTTCTGAAAAGTGACCATAAATATTTTTGTTGATTTTGGAATATTTTCGACCTGCATTAATAAACACAAAAGCCATGAATATCCTCTCCTATACAATAAAATATTGTGAACTGACAAAGTTTGAATGTGAATCTAATTTGTTGCTTAATATAGATAAACAATACTAATATAGCGCTTTATTGTAAGCGATTGCAATCTAAAAGTGGCTCTACATCATAATTGTAAACAAATGATAAGGTAGTATAAATTGGTTATGTTGATTTCGATTAATGAAGTATAAGAATGTTGAAATTGTAATAACTAGAGAATAGCGTATTGTTATTATTTAGGTTAAAGTAAAGAAAGTTTCAGGTCATATTACAGCTCACAGCAAAATTGTGAACGGTTACAATACTGTTGGAAGTTGATAATGACTTGTAGCATAGACGTATATTATAAGGGGGAAATAATTTTGAAACGTTCTATTTACAAGAGATCAATTACTATTTTAGCTACATTACTCTTGACTACAAGTGTTTTATCAGCATGTAATTCCAATTCACCCAAAAATCAACCTTCAGCTAGTCCGACGGTAAATAACTCAGGGAATGAGTCTAACGGAGTAGTTGCGGGAGACAACGATCCACTAGGCAAATATGATAAAGCGCTCACAATCAGATTCGCTCGCGATGTGGACAATGATATGCAGGATAATATCATTCCTAAAACACCAGGAGAGACAGTGGAAGACAATCGCTGGCTGACAGCGTACTCAGAAAAATTAGGTATTGATGTGAAATACGATTGGACGGTAAGTGGTGGAGATGCATATACTCAAAAAATGAACGTTACATTAACTTCAGGATCACTTCCTGACATGCTTCGTGTAACTGGTGCTCAGATGAAGCAATTGGCCGAAGCTGATATGATAGAGGATTTGACACCATATTGGGATCCGTATGCATCCGATCTTTTGAAGGAATATTACGACGTTCAAGGCCCTGCTGTTCTTAATGCGCCAAAAATTGATGGGAAAATGATGGGTGTCGGTATCCCAGAAGTCTACGGTGATGGTGTATATCTTTGGCTTCGTACGGACTGGCTAGAAAAATTAGAAATTCCAGCCCCAAAAACGATGGATGATCTCGTTGCAATCAGCGAAGCATTCACAACTCAAGATCCAGATGGTAACAATATAGATGATACTTATGGCCTTGCTATTACAAAAGATCTTTACGGAGGTGCCATGGGGTTAGAAGGGTTCTTCGCCGGATACCACGCTTACCCTAATATGTGGATAGACGATGGTTCAGGTAATTTAGTATGGGGTAGTACACTCCCAGAAGTAAAGGAATCGTTGCAAGTACTATCTACTATGTATAAGGCTGGTCAGATTGATAAGGAATTTGGTGTAAAAGATGGCGGTAAAGTAGCGGAAACTATTGCAGCGGGTAAGGTCGGCATGGACTTCGGTGCACAATGGAACCCAATGTATCCGCTTATTAGCAACTATCAGAACGATCCAGATGCAAATTGGGAAGGATATTCTTTAGTATCAGTCGATGAGGAACCAGTTCTATCACCTCAAAATTTCGGAGCTACTGAATTCTGGGTTGTCAAAAAAGGGTTTTCTAATCCGGAGGCATTAATCAAAATGTTTAATCTTCACGTAGAACTAGTTTGGGGAGAAACGGGTGATTTTGATTATTACTATATGCCAGTAGCTAATGGAGGAGTAGGTGTATGGAAATATTCACCAGTACAACCGTACCCTCCTTACAAAAACATTACTGCGTTTAGAGATCTTGAGACAGCTCGTGCTAATAATACATTAGATCAGTTGACCGGCGAACCGTTATCTATTCATAACAACATTATGGCATATGAAAATGGAGATTCCACTCAATGGGGTTGGCCTAAAATTTACGACGTAGACGGCGTATTCAGACATGGCGTTAAATATATCGATAACGATCTACTGATGCTTGAGGGCTATGCTGGTCCACCTACTCTTACAATGACGGAAAAACAGTCTACATTGAAATCTCTGGAAACAGAGGTATTCGTTAAGCTAATTATGGGTGCAGTTTCAATCGATGAGTTTGACAAGTTCGTTGCTGACTGGAATAAGCTTGGCGGAGCGGATATGACTAAAGAAGTCAATGAGTGGTACGCTTCAGTAAAATAGATTAATTTTGAAAGAGAAAGGATGCTACTATTCCTAAAAAGCATCCTTTCTCTTCCTATTCATAATTTCAAACATAGAACAGGGTGAAGCATATGCAAAAAAGAATCTTAAACCGAGAAATACCGCTGCATTTAATGATATTGCCGGGATTTTTATTTTTACTCATCTTTAGTTATCTTCCTATGGGAGGTATCATTATTGCATTCCAAAAGTTTATTCCAGCCAAGGGCTTATTTGGTGATCAAGCATGGGTTGGTCTGAGTAATTTCGAATATGTAATGAACCTGCCCAGTTTCAATGATATTATGTGGAATACTTTTTATATTGCGGTCATGAAAATTATTTTGGGACTACTAGTACCGATTGCTATTGCCATACTTCTAAACGAAGTTAAGAATATGGCTTTGAAAAGAGGAGTTCAAACTGCCATTTATTTACCACACTTTTTATCATGGGTAGTACTAGGTGGTATCTTTATTGAAGTTTTATCGCCAAATGATGGCTTGGTCAATCAAGTAGTCAAGTTGTTTGGTTTTGAACCTATCTTTTTCCTCGGGGATAACAAATGGTTCCCGATAACCATGATATTAACCGATACTTGGAAGGAATTTGGATATGGAACGATTATTTATTTAGCCGCGATTACTGGAATAAACCCGGATTTATATGAAGCAGCACAGATCGACGGAGCTAATCGCTGGAAGCAGACGTTTCATGTAACACTACCAGGAATGAAAATGGTAATTGTTCTTCTTATGGTACTTAATCTAGGGAATTTACTCAATGCTGGTTTTGATCAAATTTTCAATATGTACAGCCCAATGGTGTATCAAAGTGGAGATATCCTCGATACCTTTGTTTATCGAATAGGGTTGTTGGACGCACAATTTGGTGTAGCAACTGCAGTAGGATTATTTAAGTCTGTTGTCGCGCTTGTACTAGTGTCTGTGTCATATTTCGTTGCATACAAAGTTGCGGATTATAGAATTTTTTAGGGGGGATTTATCATGCGTATACGAAAGAAAATAGACTTATTTGGACTCTTTAATAATTTCTTTTTGTTGCTAGTTGGATTGATATGTCTCATTCCAATGATTCACATACTGGCTGTTTCGCTAAGCTCAAGCTCCATTGCTGCAACAGGTACGGTATCATTGTGGCCCAAAGGATTTACACTAGCTGCCTATGAGTTTGTGGCACAGCGCGCTGCATTCTGGAAATCAATAGGTATATCTTTGCAACGCGTTATATTAGGGGGGGCTATTAATCTATTACTTACAATAATGATAGCCTATCCGCTTTCTAAAGAAAAAGGTGAATTCCGATTCCGCACCTTCTATTCATGGAGTTTTTTCATTACAATGATATTCGGTGCAGGGCTAATCCCATCATATATGGTCGTTATCCAGTTAGGATTGATAGATACAATCTGGGCACTAGTACTACCGACCGCTGTGCCAGTGTTTAGTGTTATTTTAATGTTGAATTTCTTCCGTATGATACCAAAGGAATTAAGTGAAGCTGCTTTTATTGATGGTGCAGGGCATTGGACGACGCTTTGGAAAATCTATGTTCCAGTATCTTTACCATCATTAGCTACAATACTACTATTTTCACTTGTTACTCACTGGAATAGTTGGTTTGATGGATTAATATATATGAATAATCCTAGCAATTATCCTGTTCAAAGTTATATTCAGACCATTGTCGTTCAAAAATCCTTCAGTACTATGACACCAGAGGAAGCAAAACTAATGGCAACCATATCAGACAAAACATTGCGCTCCGCTCAAATATTTCTGGGAGCATTGCCAATTATTTGCGTTTATCCCTTCATGCAGCGGTTCTTGGTAAAAGGCATGGTGGTAGGTAGTGTTAAAGGTTAGTATCGTAATTGAAACAAAACGTTAGTAGAATATGATCTCCTTTTGTTCCTAATACATTTAACTACATAATAATCATATTTTATGATAACATAATTGTAAAATATGAATAAAGTTACATGTATAAGGGGGAGCTGCACATCAGAGAAAGTATCTTCATAAGACTGATCTCGACATTTCTATTCGCGCTCCTACTAATTATTATATTAGGAATATATATGTATAATTGGAGCTTGAATACAGTAAAGAATGAAATAATAAATTCTACAACTGCACAGGTATCGTTTTATCTTGAAAGTTTGGAAGATGAAATAGAACGTATTAAAATTTTGCAATATGATAGTCTCAATGATGAATATCTCGAAAAGCTTGCCATTCGTTATTCCATTATGAATGAATATGAGATAGTGGAAAGTATGAGAATACTTCATCAGCGATTAATTTCGATTCATAACAGTAATTCCTACATTACTGACGTAAGTGTACATATCCTCCCGATTCAAAAAACGATTTCCTCCTCCAACTCCGTAAGTCCTATTGATATGGATAAATTCGAGTTACTTCGGGTGCCGGAGGGGGAAAAGGGTGCTCAACTGGTGCAGTATGAAGACAAACTTTACTTGACTACGCTGCAAGCTGGAAAATCTAGCTTATCTCAAAAATACATGATAGAGATTGAAATTAACACCGCAGCGTTACAAGAAGCGCTAGGGCAGTTTAATATATATGAGAACAGTGGTACTTATTTAATAGACTTAACCCATCAAATGGTGATACCTGGAAAAGGTAATGATGAGACGGTTATGCTGGATGATTTTATAGAAAACCATACTAATTTTGAAAGCGATACCACTCATTATAGTAAGATTGATGGTCAAAACATTTACGTTGTTTCCGTTAAGTCGGATTATCTTAATATGCTTTTATTACGTTACATCCCAGAGAAATTAATTTTTGTTCCTGTCCAAGAATTTTATATTTGGTTGTGGATATTTACTGGTGTTGGTTTGTTAGTTTTAGTACTCTATTCTATCTATACATACAATTTAATTCAAAAGCCTATGAGAAGGCTTGTTGCATCTTTTCGTCGTGTAGAGAGTGGAAACTTCAACGTTCATATCGAGGTCAACAAAAAAAACGAGTTTGGTTATTTGTACCAGGGATTTAATTCCATGGTTGAAAATGTATCTACTTTGATTGATCAGGTATACAAGCAAAAGATTCTCAATCAAAAATCGATGTTAAAGCAATTACAGTCACAAATTAGTCCACACTTCCTATATAATAGCCTGTTTTTAATTAATACTATGGCCAAGCTAAAAGATGAAAATTTAATTCCATTTACAAAACTTCTAGGCGAATATTTTAGATTTATTACTAAGAATGATTCAGATTTCTTACCATTGCATGAGGAAGTTGAACACGCTCGGACTTATACTGAAATTCAGCAAGTACGCTTTTCTAGTAGATTGACAGTTAATTTTGAAGATTGTCCAGAGATGGTTAGAGATTTACAAGTTCCTAGACTAATCATCCAGCCCATCATCGAAAATGTATTCAAGTATGCTGTTGAAAACACGAGAGCAAAGGCTGTTATTTCGATAAGCTTTCGGTTAGATGATCGTGCCTTGTGCGTTATCATTGAAGATAATGGAACGGGTTTATCTGATCAGAAGTTGGAACTTATGAAAAAACTTTTTTACGATGAGACAAGTAGCGAAACAACGGGTCTAATTAACATACATAGAAGAGTTCGATTAATTTACAGCGACGATAACGGATTACGTTTAGAGCGAAGCTCAATGGGCGGTTTAAAAGTGACGTTGCGACTTAACCCAAAGGTGATGGTTTGAGCATGTACAGATTATTAATTGTAGATAATGAAGAAATTATTGTGAATCATCTTTACGAAATTTTTCGTGGCATGGATCATTTGAATCTTGATGTTTATAAGGCCTATGGTGGTGAAGAAGCCATTGAGTGGCTCAACAGAACAAGAATTGATATTGTACTAACTGATATCGATATGCCCGAAATAAACGGATTACAACTAATGGATGAAGTTTTTAGAAGATGGCCTCAGTGTAAAGTTATATTATTGACAGGTCATAGCCAATTTGATTTTGTATACAAGGCCATTCAGCACAGGGATGTTAGTTATATTCTAAAATCCGAAGATATCGAAAAAGTTATTGAAGTTGTAGAAGAGAATATATCCAAAATTCGCAAAGAAATCAAAACAGAAGATTTAATCCGCAATGCAAAAGAACAAGTTCATATGGCACTTGATTTGTTTCAAAAAGACTATTTAATGTGCATTTTAAAGGGAAATCGCAGCGTGCAAATTATGAAGGAGCAATTCGAACAACTATCGATATCTCTTAATGTGGAGTGGCCTATTACTCTAGTATTGGGCATGATCGACAAATTTCCTGAGGATAGCGACTACATGCAACAGATGCAACAGCTATATTCTGTTCGGCAAATTATTCAAAGATATTTAGCCACCCATTTGAATATTGTCATTATATTAGACGAAAATCGTCGTTTTGTTATTTTTGTGCAGCCTAAAGAATCCTTATTCAGCACAAATTCAGTGGATTCGGAAATGATGGTGCTTTTTTACGATAAGACACTTTCCTTTCTTAAAGGGATATTGGAAGTTATACAATCTGCTTCACAGGAGAACTTCTGTATGCCAATCAGCTTTACGATTGGTAGTAAGGCAAGCCGCTGGGATGCGGTCTCTAATCAATATCATTCGTTACAACATTTGCTAAACTACCGGATAGGTGTCGAAAATAAAATACTTTTGATTGACAGTGAGGTCAATGAGAATATACATGATGATACTGTCACTGACAATAACTATGATCTAGAATGCGTGGAAGGCAAGAAGCTGGTAAAGACACTCAAACTGAAAAATCTTTCTATTATTGAGCAGTATTTGGAATCAGGACAAAGGGAGAAGTTTTACGAAGCATTGGAGCAATTCCTTATTCCATTAAGAGGCATCCGCAGTAAAAATAACGTCATCGCGCAGGAAGCATTTCACACTGTGTCCCTGTATCTGATGTCTTACATCAATCGATGGGGACTCAATGAAAAGGTAGCATTTCAGATTGGAGAGATCCAACTGATGCGGACGGATCTATTTGATACTTGGAATGATGCTGCATTACACCTGACGGAATTGTCTTCTGTTCTTTTGAATATGCAAAAAGTAGAGCAAAAGAAACGGGCGGACAATATCATCGACTTTTTAAAAGAATTTATTAATGATCATTTGGATGAAGATTTGTCGCTAGTTAGATTAGCGGAACAAGTACATTTGAATCCGTCTTATTTGTCACGCATCTATAAACAGGAAACGGGCAGGAATTTGACTGAGTTTATTGATTCAACTCGTTTAATAAAAGCGAAGCATTTACTCAAGAGTCAAAATTTTCGAATAAATGATATTGCTCGGCGAGTCGGATATGAAAGTGCTACCTCATTTACTCGCTTTTTTAAAAAAGCAACCGGCCATTCTCCACAGGAATACAGAGAGAAGTACATTTTAAATATGTAATGAATTTCAAAAAAATGATCGACCCGAAGCAGTGGCTACTCATTAGGGCGACCGTTACGATAGTTGCTTCTATACCTATCTTACTTGTTTACTCATTATGCAAAAATAATTAGTGGAAAGCTTTGTTACGTACCTATAACTAGGCAGGTGAATGTGCCGCTTTTCAACAGGTTGTCGTTCATTCTAGGAAACGATATAGTTCATTCATATAGGAAGAAAAGGAGTGCTATTATATGAATTATTGTAACCCTGTAATCAGTGGATTTCATCCTGATCCAAGTGTTTGTAGAAGTGATGATGATTATTTTCTAGTTACGAGCTCATTTGAATATTTTCCGGGAGTTCCGCTTTTTCATAGTAAAGATCTAGTAAATTGGGAGCAGATAGGACATTGTTTAACACGTCCTGAGCAATTAGAGTTGCAGCAGGCACGAAGTTCAGGTGGTATTTATGCTCCTACGATTCGCTTTCATAACGGTACGTTTTATATGGTAACGACCAATATATCTGCTGGTGGGAACTTTTATGTATATACGAATGATCCAACTGGTGATTGGTCAGATCCTATTTACGTCGATCAGCCAGGAATTGATCCGGATTTATTTTTCGATGCGGATGGCTCGGTTTATTTTTCAACGGCATGGGGAAATTCAGAAACGGGGATTGGAGTTTATCAAAGCCGAATTAATATTGAGAATGGAAAAAGGTTAACAGACTATACCTTTGTATGGCAAGGAACAGGCGGACAATATCCAGAAGCGCCACATCTCTATCGAAGAGGAGATTGGTATTATCTCCTTATTTCCGAAGGAGGCACCGAATATGGTCATATGGTTACTGTAGCAAGAAGTAAGAAGGTAGAGGGTCCATTTGAGGCATGCCCCTATAACCCGATTTTGACGCATCGCAGTCAAGCGAAATCAATTCATGCTACTGGGCATGCAGATTTTGTGCAAACAAGTGATGGAGCTTGGTGGGCTGTATTCCTTGGTATTCGTCCTGTTGGATATCCGAATCGTCATCATCTAGGGAGAGAGACATATCTTGCACCTGTCTCGTGGACCGAGGAGGGCTGGCCGATTATTGGCGAGAACGGAACAGTTAGTGAGGTAATGTCGGCTGAAGGGTTAAATGTAAATTCAAAGCTACAATTGCCAATTCGGGATGAGTTTAATACAACTACACTAGCGCCACAATGGAATTTATTACGTTCATCTAATAAAGAAAAATATGAATTGAACAGTAAGGAAGGGGGCTTGACGCTACATGGTTCTGCTGACACGCTGAATGATTGCGGTACGCCGGCATTTGTTGGTAGAAGACAGCAGCATTTTTCATTCGAAGCATCAACTCAGCTTACATTTAAACCGCAGCATGATGGTGAAGAAGCAGGGATTACCGTCTATATGAATGAAAGATTTCATTATGAGCTTGCTGTGACACGCGTTGCAGGCGAGCGCAAGCTTATATTTCGCAGAAGGCTGGGCAGCTTATGGAAGATTGAGAATGAGCTCCCATTGTCAGCTGATTCCGTTGTATTAACCGTTAGAGCAGATAAATGGCATTATTATTTTGAAGCTACGATTGGTACTCAAAGTCCGATTTCATTGGGCCAAGGAGAATGTGCAATGCTTGCGACAGAGGTAGCTGGTGGATTCACAGGGGTGATGCTCGCGATGTACGCAACTGGTAATGGAGTGAAATCTATATCTCCTGCTCATTTTAATTGGTTTGACTACGAAGGAAATGAATTTTCTATAGAGAAATAAAATTGCCGAAACGACATAGTTTACATTGCTATTATTTGCTGAGAATAAACTGAAAAGAATAAATAGGAGGTAGCTTATTATGAACACGCTACAAAATAAAAGCTTGCCAAAGTTATACGAGGAATATGAAAAGTATTTTTTGATTGGGGCAGCAGTGAATAGAAGGACGCTTAATATTCAGCAGCAATTGTTGAAGCAACATTTCAATAGCATAACAGCGGAAAATGAGATGAAGTTTGAAAGTTTACAGCCTATAGAAGGAGAATTTCAATTTGAAGCTGCAGATCAAATGCTAGCCTTCGCAAAGGAAAATAGTATGGGGGTCAGAGGTCATACACTCGTATGGCATAATCAAACTCCTGCTTGGATGTTTGAACAAAGTTCGGGTGGTATTGTTGATGAGCCAACATTATTAGAACGTATGAAAACTCACATTGATACTGTAGTTACACGCTATAAAGGAGAATTTTATGCATGGGATGTTGTTAATGAGGCAGTATCTGACAGTGGTAATGAGTTGTTGCGTCCATCAAAGTGGCTTGATATTGCAGGGGAAGAATTTATAGCTAAAGCATTTGAATATGCTCATGCTGCTGATCCGACGGCCTTACTATTCTATAATGATTACAATGAATGTGATGCTGTAAAGCGGGATAAAATCTATCGCTTAGTGAAATCGTTGAAGGAGAAGGATGTTCCTATTCATGGTATTGGTATGCAGTCACACTGGAATCTAGATCATCCTACTATGGATGATATTCGCCGCACGATTGAACAGTATGCAAGCTTAGATGTAACATTGCATATTACTGAAATGGATATATCGATGTTCCAATTCGATGATCGGCGCACCGACTGTATTGCTCCAACAGAAGCTATGCTAGAAAAACAAGCGGAGCGATATGATCAAATATTCAAAGTGTTTAGGGAGTATAGCGAGCATATTACTTCAGTAACGTTTTGGGGAGCAGCGGATGATTACACATGGCTAGATTATTTTCCGGTACAAAATCGGAAGAATTGGCCGTTTCTATTCGATACGAAGCATCAGCCGAAGAAGTCATTTTGGAGTGTCATTAATAATGAATAGCGTTATGAAAGGAAACTAATGGGAAGTAGCTGCTCTATTATGCTGCGACAGCACGATATATTATTAGCTGGTGTGATGAGTCCGGTCGATACAGCGGTAGAGGGAGGGAGAGAGTGAATGATGGAAATTACGAATCCAATTATTTGGGCTGATGTACCGGATCCTGATATTATCCGTGTTGGCAATGTTTATTATATGGTAAGTACAAGTATGCATACTATGCCTGGCTGTCCAATTATGAAGTCACAGGATTTATTGAATTGGGAAATTGTTAATTACGTGTATGATAGTTTCGAGGATAATGATGCTCATAATATGATTGATGGGAAAAACATTTATGGTCAAGGATCTTGGGCAGCTAGTTTACGCGAACGTAACGGTATATTCTATGTTTGTTTTTCAAGCAATGATGCGCATCAGTTCTATATGTACAGAACTGATGATATTGAAAATGGAAGCTGGCAGCGCTCTATAATTAAAGGTTTATTCCATGATCCGAGCATACTATTTGACGAGGACCGAGTGTTTGTAATTTACGGAAATGGTGGTATTTATATTACCGAGTTAACAGAAGATGCAACTGGTCTCAAAGAGGGTGGCATAGTCCAACTATTACTCGAAACTGAAAGTGAAGGTATTGGATTGCAATGTGAAGGCTGTCATGCTTATAAAATAAATGGAATGTACTATATGTTCTTTATCGAATGGCCGACAGTAGGCAATAAGCGTCGCAGGCAAGTATGCTATCGCTCTAGTCAGCTGCTAGGACCATATGAACGGAAAATTATTTTGGATGATGATATGGGCTATCGCAACAAAGGAATTGCTCAAGGTGGTGTTGTTGAAACTGCAGATTATCAATGGTATACATTACTATTTCAGGATCATGATGCGGTTGGTAGAATTCCAGTCGTATTGCCAATGGAATGGCATGATGGCTGGCCGGTTATTGGCATAGATGGGAAGGCTCCGCAGCAGTTTACAACAGACTTCCCCTCTACAGCTGCGAAACCAATTGTCATTAGTGACGAGTTCGATTACAAAGCTAATAAGCTAGCATTGAATTGGCAATGGAACCATAATCCGAATAACGAGCTTTGGTCTGTAACGGCACGAGCAAGCCATCTGCGGCTAACGACTGGCAATGTTGTTGATAGTGTATTGAAGGCTCGTAATACGCTAACGCAACGGACGGAAGGTCCCGCCTGCATCGCCATGACCGTAATCGATATTACTAATATGAAGCCTGGTGATCATGCTGGCTTAATTGCACTACAAAATTTATTCGGGACTGTCGGTGTGAAGATAGATAGCGCTGGCAATAAAGCCGTTGTAATGAGTGTAAACAACGGCGACGGCATGGAGGATATAGTCCAGTCTATTCCATATGAGTATAGTAGCGTCTATCTCAAAATTGAATTTAACTTTGAAAATAGTACAGATATCGCTAAGTTTTATTATGGTACAGAAGAAGGACAATGGAGTGAAATTGGTCATCCTTTAGCAATGAAATATACATTGGATCATTTTATGGGCTATCGCATCGGTCTATATAATTATGCAGCCGTGCACCCAGGTGGATTTATTGATGTGGACTATTTCCACTTTATGAGTTAATTGATGGAGCATATACGCTGATCCAATGAATACTCCCGCCACTTACCAAAGTTGTCGCTTCGATTGAAGTGGGGGTTTCTGATGGTTCATCCCATTTATCTCAGGATGCTTAACACCAGTGGAGTTGACACATTGATGGTCTGGTTACCATCCAACCCCTCTATCCCATTCGCATCTTTGACCGATACGTTTGGGAATACTTTTCGCATAATATTGGCTGCACCGTTGACATCGGCATGAATCAAACCCTTCGTGTTCTGATACAGACCACGACACATCCGTTTGCCTGAGAAGATCCATGTCCCTTCTTCACCATAACTCGGTAACGGATCTTGATCTACAAAGCTGGCTTTCGAAGTATACGCCTCTTCCGTCAGGATCACGGTGAATCCCTGCTCAGCTGCCTTATACTCGATCATCTTGATGAGCATGTGATGGGGAATATGATGGAAGGACTGATTATTTCGCCGTCCGATTCCGGATGCTTGTTTCCATCCATCGTTATGTCCAATGACGATCGTACCGATATTCTGCTCTACTGCCAACATAACAATATGATGGCTTGTCTTGTGGAACAAGTCTTTGATCCTCCGATTGCGTTTCAGATGGAGCCGTTCTAATCGCCTGGATGTATACGCCCCCTCGCGAGGTTCCTTACCCTGACGAAGAATGCTAGTATAATACGCTTTCATCTTGTTGTAATACTGATTGATTGCTTTCACAATCTTGCCCTTCACGAGGATCGGTTTCGCTCCGGTCGTCGTGACGATGGTTGCAAGATTGACGACACCAAGATCAATCGCCAGCATGTGGTCTTGTACTCGTTCCTTCGTTTCGAGCGGATAAGCGAAGATTAATTCGACGACGTACTGTCCATGGCTTGGGATGACACGTACTTGCTTCAGTTGTCCGTCGGTACAGCCCAGTTTTCCGATGTTCAGTTGTAGCTTGCTCTTTGGAAACTTGAGAAACTTTCGTTCTTTGATCACGCAGTCTTGGTTGGAGAAGATAACTTCCTTGACCTTGTTCCGAGCATATCCCGGAATATTGGGCTTGCCGTTGTACTTCTCAGGATGCTGGCGGTAATCCTTGATACTGACAAAGAAGGATTTCCAATTGTGGAACACCGCCTTCATGATTCCCTGACTG
This sequence comes from Paenibacillus sp. Y951, assembly GCF_056786395.1. Taxonomy (NCBI): domain Bacteria; kingdom Bacillati; phylum Bacillota; class Bacilli; order Caryophanales; family Paenibacillaceae; genus Paenibacillus; species Paenibacillus sp. Y951. The sequence goes on from NZ_JBXCIY010000011.1 coordinate 29,264, forward strand.
CTCTGCGTCGGGAGCGCTCGATAATCGAGTTGATTCATCACTTTAAACAAGGCGTCGAGGAAGTTGTAATGAACAAAAGGACTTTCTTGCGAGGGTAGCTTGAACGGATGGGAACTGCTCCCTTCCCTTCGTCGTTCATTCATTAAATCAATATGTGACGCCAACGTATCTAGAACTTCTCGTTGCAACGGTTGGAGAGACTCGTTCTTCTCAAATGCGGTCACAATCTGTCGGATGTAAAAATTGGTCGTGTTATACAAGTTCTTAGCATCCTGGCATGCTTGATCGAGGTACGGAAACAAGCGATGACCTGGCTTAATCCATACTTGATGGGTTCTGTACATGGACTTTGAATCTGACAAAATCTCACCCCCTTCCAGTCGAGAATACGAATATATGTTCTCTATTTATTATACCTCTTAGGATATAGGAAAGGAAGAACATCTTGCGGGATTATTCAAGAAATCGCCGATTAACCTGGCCACTTATAGAAGTGGAAGTCTTCTCGGCGAAAACGGATAGAAATAGAAACAAACACCATGTACTGGTACAGAGGATGGGAATTCCTGCTTACCAGTGCATGGTGTTTATTCAAGGGTAATCAATTTGCTGGAGAATATTCGTGTTTCTTACGATATTCATTGGAGCTTAATCCAGTATATTGCTTGAACTTTTTATAGAACCAATCGATCTCCCTGTAGCCAACTTCGTTGGCAATTTCATATATTTTCATATCAGTCTTCTTCAGCAGAAACTTTGCTTTTTCCATTCTTTGCTGAAGTAAATATTCATTAAAGGACATATTTTCATGCAATCTAAATTTTTGCCCCAAATAAGCACAATTAAAATGAAGCATGCTTGATATTTTTTTTAATGTTATATTTTGATGGAGGTCATCCTGTACATATTTTTTGATGGTATCAATAATCGAAGCAGAGGGCTCCTCTTTTTTGTTATGAAGCCATGATTGTGGTAAATCGATAGCTTCAAATGAATAACGGTTTGTAAGCGTTTGCTTAATAGCTAGCAAGCTAGACTTGAATGCTGCTTCGCACAAGGGGACAGTTAGATAGTCATTAATTTGATATGTTAATGCTTTTCTGGCAATTTGAAAGTCATTCTTACCACCAATAAGAATAATCGGAATACGACTTTTGCAACGTATTTTTTTGCAAAGTAAAAGTCCGCTAGTATTATAGCCTTTAATATTAATTACGATAAGTGAGAACGATTGTAACTCAATGAACTGAGTTACATGATCGAATTGAGTAGTATGAGCAGTTACGTTAACATTAATGTCTAATTGCTCGATTAGATTCGTTGTTTGCTGGAGTGAAGAATCGTTCGGATCAACAAGCAGTATATTAAACATGGAATTTCCCCCTTAGCAGTATAAGCTGTGTTGAGTAATAATTGTATACGCTTTAATTATGGGAAATATGGGGGGGATTCACAATGTGCAAATCTTTGCTCCTGCTACATTCGTTTACTAGTTACAAGATTCGGGACAACTTAATTCCGTAAATCTAAACATTCGACATTTTCATAGTATTCACCCTTAATCTTTTGCGGTATGATAATTATTAATATATTGTAGAGCGATGAATATTACCTTGAAATAATAGGATGAGGGGAGTGAGCCATTTATGATTAATCTCGGACCAGCAAGACTGCAACAAATTAGTTATATTGGCATTACTGAAGCAGATTTGAGTTTATTAAAAAGCAAAGAAAAGGAATTTGAACTTATTGTCGATCAGCTAGTCGATGAACTATATAAACAGGTAGTAGCTGAACCCGAATTATGTGCCATTATAGAACAACATAGTACATTGGATCGCTTAAAGGAAACACAGCGATGGTATTTCCGTTCGCTAGCATTTGGACTAGTCGATGAAGAGTTTGTTGAGAAACGTTTGTTTATCGGAAAGATTCACTCCAAAATTGGTCTAACAACGAATTGGTATTTGGGTACATATATTATATATTTGGATATTGCTACATTGTTGTTTAAACAGCTGATGCCAGATGAATGGATCGATGTAGTTCATTCTTTGACGAAAATGTTTAATTTTGATTCACAATTAGTGCTGGAAGCATATGAAACTGATGAAAAAGCCAAGATTGAGTGTCTATTAGAAAAGCAAAATCATTTGCTAACTGGAGTTAGCGCTGCAGTTCAAGAATTGGTATCTCTAATGGTACAGTTGAAAGATAGTAGCGAATCGATTGAAGATTCCGTATCTAAAAATGCTGATTATCAAGAGAAAACGCATCAAAATGTACTGTATTTGGACAAAGAGGTCGAATCTATTCATCAGATTGGTGAGATGATGAAGGAAGTAGCAGATCAAACCCATCTCCTAGGCTTAAACGCTGCCATTGAAGCGGCAAGAGCAGGAGAATTCGGACGAGGGTTTGAAGTCGTTGCGAATGAAGTTAGAAAGCTAGCACATCGTTCTAAGAATTCATTAGGAACGATTGAAGGTCGATTGAACAATATTAATTCCACACTTACCGAAGTGAAAAGAGACTCAGAACATAATTCGCTCTATTCTCATAATCAAGTAGAAAGATCTCAAGAATTAGCTTCTTTTGTGGAGCTAATTGAAAAAGTAACGGTGGAATTGGATAGCTTGAAGTAGATAACGAAAGAATATGTACTACTAGCGTAAAAAAAAAAATAAAAAGGAAGTTCACTTACAAAGTGGAACTTCCTTTTTATTATTTAGACGTTTAGTAGAAAGGGATTTGGACTGAAACTTTAACAAATCGTTGATAACTATTTCGTTAACTTAGTAGATTGCGAATATTGATAAATCTCATCAGCAATAAAATAATCAATTGTTTGATTATTTTTATAATAATCTTCGATATTTTATCCGACGTCAATTTTTGCGATAATATGAGTAGCGGGAACGAAAGGGGATAAAGAGCATGATTCAGATTAGAGCTGTGAAGGAAACTGATGACTTTGAAGCCATGTACAACTTAATTAACGATACTCTTCAACGATTTTCAGGTAATGAAAAGGTTTCATTTATTGGGGATGGAGAAGAATTGAAAAAAGAATATTGTAATCCGGATAACTCAATCAATGGTTTTATCGCTGAAAAGGACAATACAATCGTAGCTTTCATGGGAGTTTCTCCTTCAAAGGTAACAAAAAATGGTATTCTTGCATTCGGGTTTCTAGATGCTTTTGACAATGTACTTGAAGATTTATTGAATAAGTGCACGTCTTGTATTCAAGAAATAGGTGGAACTAAACTCTATGTATTTACTTCTACGAAGTTTGGGCAAGTGAGAAATAAGGGGATATCTTTATGGGAGAAGCTAGGGTTTATTGCGGATGAGTATGGGCATGTCACATTATTACTGGATTTAAGAGAGTGGAATGAACCCGAGGACATGGATTTAACGGGTATAGAGCCAGCTTTAGAAATGAATTATGATGATATTAAGGGAGTTCTGATTGAGGATGGAGAAGAGGCAATGGCAGGGTTATTTCAAGATCAATATTCTTCAAATAGAAATCCAGATCAAGTAATACTCACGCTTAGAGATCAAGTATCGAATGAGATTGCTGGTATTGCTTATTATAGGGTTGAGTTATGTAATAGAGGTACTGATAATGAATGCCTCGATGCTTATTCGTTCGGACTGCATGTGAGACCGAAATATCTTTTGAATCATAATGAAATAAGAAGATTTCTGATAGGTACTTTGTTTTCGATGAAACAATTAAATATATATCATGTTATTACTCTAATTACTTTGAAAAATTTTAATGTATTTGCAGCGATGGTTACCGAGGGGTTCCATAACGAAAATTTTGAAAATGCTAATATACTCCGTCTTCATAGAAATATATAAAGGGATTATCATTATGAAAAAATATGTTAATGCCAAAGAAGTGTTGCCAGAAAGTTTAATTAAAGAAATTCAAAAGTATGTAAAAGGAAAACACATCTATATTCCACAAACCGAACGTCAAAACTGGGGAACTTCAACGGGAATTCGGGATGAAATGGAACAGCGAAATGAAGAAATAACCCGAAGATATTATGGAGGATTAAGCATAGCGAAATTGGCTGTAATTTTCAATTTAAGTGAGGAGCGAATTAGAGGGATTATTTATGAAAGGCAAAGTAATTAGGGAAAACTTCATACGTTATTTCGCTTACAGCACACATGAACATGGCATTAAGTTTAGCATTCTAAAGAGGCTCATAGGCAAAGATATGAAGTTTGTAAGGTTACCGCCCCTTAATCCACGTGATAATATTGATCTAATGAGACGAAATTTCATAATCTTTACTTACTGTGGACAAATATATAGCTGAAGGGACGATAATAATTCATGAGAAGCATCAATGTGACGGAATTACCTGAAGAATATGTAGGTGTGGTTAATAAAGAACTTCAAGGTACGGTTCAAGAGGTTACCTATAAGGTAAGCAATTATATTAATCTATCTCGACAGCTTGTAACGGCTGAAAATATCGATATCGGTGAAGCTGGAAGAGAAGTCGTTACGGGTGAAGCCCTGATAAAGAAATGTAACGTCTATTTGCCAGCAGGTTATGACCCGAACGACAAAACCGTCAAATACAATGTATTGTATTTACTTCATGGAGTAGGCGGGGATCAATATGAATGGTTAAGAGGTAGCGGTAAAGTTAACGATCGATTCGTCATTTGCAATATATTTGATAATCTTATTGCAAATGGCGATATGGAACCGCTAATTATCGTATTCCCCAATGGAAGAAGCGCCTATGACTGGACGGACAGTTCCTTCAATTCCGAGGGAACGAATATGCTAGGATTCTATTACTTAGATTATGAACTGAGACACGATCTAATTCCATTTATAGAAGCAAACTACAATACCTACGCAGATATTACTGATACATCACCTGAGGGAATAATATCTAACCGCACGCGAAGAGCAATTGCTGGGTTGTCTATGGGCGGAATGCAAGCTCTGAACTTAATTGTCGGGGGTTACAGACATGATTCAGCGCTATTCACTGGAACAGAGAGTCCCTGGAACAACGGTCTAGATAAGACTGTACTTGCCCCTGGAATGATCGATTTATTCGATTATGTAGGGACTTTCTCAAACGCTCCTACGTCGAGTGACGGCAAGACTCTTGGAGCCAGTCTGGCGTCATGCGCCCATAAGCTTCAATTATTATACACTACCTGTGGTAGTGAAGATGGAATCGCAAATAACAGTTTTTTAAATTCGACAGATCAGCTTATACACGAAGCGGGAAATGATCTCGCTCATTATTATGAAATTCTAATAAAAGATGGTATTCATGATTTCAATGTTTGGAATAATGGTGCCTACAATTTTAGTCGATTGGCATTTAGAAATGGTGACGATCAATTAAAGTCCAATATTGTTAAGAAGACGCTTGAGGGAAGAACTTAGAGTTCAAACAACGAATACAACCAAATAACAAGATTTCTAAAGTGCGCCACATAAGTTGTAACTTAAATCTCACTATGTCCGTCTATATATAGAACCATATATTTCTATTAATTAGGGGGGAGTGTCAATTGAAAAAGAAATCGAAGATTATCATTGCTTCATGTGCAGTTTTTCTTATGATGTCGGGTGCGGTTTTGGCCAAATCACCCGATGTACGGATCTTTATTAATAATATAGAATTTGACAGTAGCGCATTGAAATTGAATGTGGTAAATGGTACATCAATGGTATCTCTAAGATCTATCGTGGATCAATTCAATGGAGAAGTAACTTATAAGGATAAGAATATCTTTGTCACGACACCAGAATCCTCTAATGTGGCAATGCAAGTGAATAGTCTAGAGAATGCGCTAATTGCTGCAACTCCAGAAGAAGCTGTTCAGACTTGGATCAAGGGAGTTCAGAGTAGAAGTGGTGCTCTGCAATATGCTGTTCTGTCACCAGAGCTACGTCAACAAACGAAGCAACAATTCGAAGATAATTTTTGGGTAACTGGTGGTTCCAGCCCTCGTATGGGAAAGGTTGAAAAGCTACAATCTAAGGAAGTAACATCTGATAAGCTTGAAATTTCTTTTGAATACCCACTAATAACTATGACTGAAACTTTGGATACAGGCAATGCCACCATTACAGTAGAAAGAATACATAGGGAGTCATCCGATTACTGGGCTATTTCGAAAATTGTTTTGAAAGACCCGGATGATACTGGAACAATGATTGGTGCGGATATGGATGGCATTTCTTATGAAGACAAAGAAAATCACTTCACGCTTACACTACCGTAAAGTTGGGAAGACATGTATGAAGTTGTGGCCAATGATAAGGATACTACAGGTAAGAATCCAGTTATTGAACTAGGTGAAAAAGGTACAATCTCCTCACTTTTCGTGAATGATTGTACCTTTTTCGCATGAACGATACTTTTTCAGTGGGAAATTGTTATAGCCTAGCTATATTATTTTGTTTTTGCCAGTTGGGTTGCAGAAGTTACTTATTAACTATTCTTACTGCACTACCCCAAAGCCAAGTATCGTGAAGCACTTATCTTCATGGCCTGCTGACATGCGAATCTCAATAGTATGATCCATTGCTTCTAGCTCGTTAAGTACAATGATAGGATGGCAGTGTGTCCATTGAATCAGAAGTGGATCCGCCGTTTTTGCTAGCTTGCCGTCCACCAATATATCTGCACTTCCAAACTCATTACTGCCGCTATCTTTATATATTAGTAGAAGGCTTTTGCAATGCAGTTTCATCATAAAGCTATTACTGCCCGATTCTGTAGTATGCATCCAGTTGTTAGGGAATTGAGGTGTGCGGATGGTTTGATCGTCTAACCCGACCTGATGCAAATCAGTATCTGTTGCATGGAAGCTACCCTCACAAATTTGCGCGAGATGTGTGTTATGAATGCGATCGAGTAACGATACATGAACAAAATCATTACCAATAATCGGCGGCTTATTCAAGTCAATATCCTGTTCACTTTGAACACTACGATCAGCTTCGGCAATTAAGAAACCTAAGCAATCTGCCATTATCGTATGGCCAATGTTTGTAGGATGATAGATATCATAAAAGTATTGCTGCTTCGTGACGACAAGTCCCTCTTGCTTCGTCATATCAAATTGTTCGACTAATGCATCCTTAATGCTAACCATCGGCAGATCATAATGCTTGCCGACGGGTGAAAGTCGATCCTGCAAATTCCAGTCAGTAATAAATACGCTGAACAGTAGTATAACAGCAGGCTCATTTTGCTCCTGTAGTGCTCTAAGCACTAGACTTTCGTAGCAAGCTCCCCTCGTTTCATCATCTGCATCATTAACAGCGAATTCAATAATAACGATATCTGGCTGAGCAGCGCCATGCTTTAGTACATCTCTTTCGTAGCGAATCATGCCAAGCTCCGATGGAGTTCCGCCTACGCCAGCTTTAATAAAGTGAATATGTTCTCCATTATCTTTACCATATTGCTGTTTGAAGTTAGTGTAAGATTGATAGGCATAGCATGAATTATGAATGGGCCTTGCGCTGGCGCCTTCAGTAATCGATCCACCAATATAGGCAATGGTTACCTCTTCACCTTTTCGTGCTTTATCGATAGCTCTTTTTAATCGTGTGTTGTTTCCGAGTTGTAGTAGTGATTTGCTGATCATGTTGTGATAGGCAGGTGAGTTAGGGTCAATAGGACCATTGACTTCCTGTTGAGGAGACTCAAAGCCATCATTAAAGTATAAAAATACGCTGACTGTGGCTAACGCACCTGCACGTGAAAATTCAAAGCTAAGCTTGCCTGGCACATCATCTTCTTCTGACCAATCGTAATCACTGAGAAGGAGGATCGTTTCAGAGCCATCGGTTGGACAGATTGTTTTCATGCGCGTACCCGTCTCGTATTTGTTCGTCTTTCCCCAGTTTTCATAGTTGACGGGTATTGTTAGTTGATCCCCCTCATCGCATTGGACTGATATGCCAATGCTGTGTACTAATTGACGGAAGCCTGTGCAACTTTTTAATAGATCTAACAGCGTGTCATCGGCTATTCTACTTGCATGTCTAGCCATGTCCACGAGACGACCTTCCATATAGATATCTTGACGATAACTCCTGTCTGGTTGTGCTGTAGCTTCAATAATAGAATCTAATAGAAAATAAAATCCTTTTCTTGTTTTTGTTGAATACTGCAGGGAATCATTGGCCACATAGATCATCCTTTTCTAAGTTATATCTATATTTTACTGGGTACTATTTGAAATGAAAACCTGTTAAAGTATGTTAAGTATCGCTAAACCTACATAATATTATACGGCGATAGATTCAATGACTAGTGAAATTGGAAGGGGAAATTGAGATGAGAAGTACGGCAACGTTACATCTAGATTTAGTGAAAGGTCGAGAAACTGCACAGATTTACATTGATAGAAATGGACCTGATTATGAAGGGCTGGAGCTTATTGCGAATTCATTTGTGCAAGATGTACAGCTAATTACTAACAAAACGTTGAAGGTTAGCTCCGATTTCAATCAACTTGCTGGGACTGTATTGATTATAGGCTCAGTAGGCAATAACGCTTTAATTGATCAGTTCGTACGTGAAAACAAACTTGATATAACAGATATTCAGGGGAAGTGGGAAGTATTCAAGATTGCATATATAGAACAGCCTTTGGCAGGAATTGATCATGCAGTTGTTATCGTGGGTAGCGATAAGCGAGGTGCTATATATGGTACATATCATTTATCAGGGCTGATCGGAATTAGTCCATGGGTATATTGGGCAGATGTAGTACCTGCCAAAAAAGAAGATCTCTCAATTGAGATAACTCAATTAAATATAGTTTCCAAAGAACCATCTGTAAAGTATAGAGGGATATTTCTTAATGATGAATGGCCATCGCTTGGAAATTGGGTCAATAATCAATTTGGTGGCTTCAATGAATTGTTCTATGGTAAGGTGTTTGAGTTAATTTTAAGACTAAAAGGTAACTATCTATGGCCTGCGATGTGGAGTGCCATATTTAGTGAAGATGGACAACGAAATAAGTTGGCTAATGCTGAACTTGCACACAAATATGGGATCGTTATTGGAACTTCGCATCATGAGCCTATGTGTCGTTCTGGTGAGGAGTGGTCCAAGACATACGAGCAATATGCTCAGAAGTATGATTGGGATTTCCGTGTGAATAGAGAAGGAATATCAAAGTTTTGGGAAGATGGTGTAGAGCGTAATAAAAATTTCGATAACATTATTACGCTTGGAATGCGAGGAGAACGTGACTCCTCACTAAGGCTTGATCTTGCTGAAAATATTGAGCTTCTGAAGGATATTATTCTAACTCAGAAAAAGATATTGCAAGAGAAGGATCTTGCAGATGCTCCCAAGGTTTTAATGGTATATAAGGAAGTAGAGAGATGTTGGCATGGTAACGAAGAAGTTGATGGCTTGGAGAAATGGAATGAGTTAGAAGATGTAACGATTATGCTTTGTGATGACAACTTTGGAAATGTACGTACATTGCCTAATGTCGAAGGTCGCGATAGAAAGTCAGGCTGGGGAATGTATTATCATTTTGATTATCATGGAGGACCTCGCTCTTATGAATGGATTAATTCGACACAGCTTGAGCGAACATGGGAGCAGCTTACGATGGCCTATGAGTATGGCATTCAAGATATTTGGATTGTGAATGTCGGAGATCTAAAACCACAAGAACTACCAATCTCATATTTTATGGACTTGGCCTACGATTTTGATACCTATGGTAAAAATGGACGGAACCAAACATCAGCTTATATTGATAATTGGGTGAAGCAGCAGTTTGGAGAGCATGTTACTGTAGGGAAGCTTGAACAAATTTCGTCAACCTTAAAGGATTACACGAAGATGAATAGCAGCTGCAAGCCAGAATTGTTAGATCAGCATACTTATAGCACGGAGCATTATAATGAAGCGGAGCAGGTACTCGCAAAATCGTTTGATTTGGCAAACCGAGCATACGATGATAAGGATATTCCAGATGTTGCTAAGGATTCATATTACCAGCTAGTCGGTTATCCAGCAGTTGCTACCGCAAATATTCATATTTTGCATGCGAGTGTAGCTTTCAATGAAAAGTTTGCAATTCGTGAGTATCCAAGTAGTTATGCTAATTGGTATGCAAAATTGATAGAGCAGGCGATTGAAGCGGATCAATGGCTTGAGAGTAAGTACAACAAAGAAGTAGCAGGTGGCAAATGGAATGGCATGATGTCTTCGCCACATATTGGATTTGTTAGCTGGAACGCAGATGGCTGGCAGTATCCTGCGGCAAAATATATTACTCTTAATAAAGAAGGGAAAATGATTCTAGATATTGAAGGGTGTCAGCAGTCATATACGACTGGCAATGCGACGCTACCAGCTTTTACGAATATTAATAATGAGAGCTATAGTTTGTTGATTAGTAATGGAGGTAGTGAATCATTTTCCTATTCTATCACAACTACTGTAGATTGGTTGAATGTTGATAGCGCTGTAGGTAGCATTGATATTGGAAAGCAAATATTGGTATCGGTAGATTGGAGTAAGCTGCAGGGTGACGTACAAGCGGAATTAGTAATTAATGGTGCAGGGCAATCGATTAAAGTAAATGTTTTAGCGAAATGGATCGATATAAGTGGATTATCGAATATGACCTTTATTGAACATAATGGTGTAGTATCCATTGAAGCAGAACATGCTTTCCATATATCCTCAAAATCGAATAGACAGTGGCAGCTCATTGAGAACTACGGGAAGCATCTATCGGCCCTAAAAGTGTACCCTGATGTGTATGAGCCATTATCTATTATGGAATCACCATATGTAGAATATAAGGTTCAAATTAACGAACCAGGGGAGTATACGATCACATTGTTTACTGCGCCAACGAATAATCTAACGACTGTTGTTGAACTAAAGTATGGAGTCACTGTCGATGATCATCAAGAGGTTATTGTTAATTCCTTGGCAGAGCACTTTATCGCAGGCCATCCTAGTAAGGGTAGCTGGGGTAGGGGAGTTATTGAAAATATTCATCAATCAGCGTCTATCCATAAATTAGAGCAAGGTGTTCACTCTATTAAAATTTACAGTATTGATGCTGGATTAGTTATTCAAAAGCTAGTTCTTGCGAAGCAAGAGTTACCTCATACATGGTTTGGCCCGCCAGAAAGCTATTATGTAGGGAGTAACCGTCCTAACACAAGATTAGCCGTGCAGACAGAACAGCATTTGTCTGATCTAGATTATTACATGGATATGAAGAATCATAAGTAAGTAAGTATAGGTAAATGTAATAAAATCGAGGCAATCTCTTAGGAGGTTGCCTCGATTTTGCATGATTGTAAGAATGAATATGAAGCTATCAAGCATTACATCATTAGACTGACACTAGAATATAATTAGTTAACTTTGACGAACTGCCATTGTTGATTTAAGTTACCGCGGTATAGATTTTGTTGAATTAATGCACTATTAGCTGTAGATGAGTTTGCTACCTCAACAGCTTTATTGCTATTCGTATTAATTATACTCCAATAGCCATTGCTTAATTTAATGATACGGAAGCGCTGGGCAGTATTGGAGTAGTCCTGCATTAACTGTATTGCTTCCCCGTTGTTTATCGTACTATTGCGTACATCCATAACCTTACCGTCAGAGGAGCTTGCACTACTCAGTCTGTAAATGTTGTTGTGAGCGCCCATATCAGTAACAGCCCATTGCTGAGCAGTAGTACCAATATCAGTCCATTGCTGAAGCTGCAAATTGTTGGAGTTCTGACCATTAGGGACATCCAGTACTTTTCCAGATTGACGATTAACTAGCTTATAGGTTGAACCAGATTGAATACCATTCCAAATGCCATTCCAAGGGTTGAATTGTGCTCGTTCATAATACCATTCGAATAAGAAACGAGCCATGCCATCTCGTGCTGTGTTGCCATCATATAATAGACCTGCTGTTGGATCTGCAAAAGAGCTTCTCGCTCCAGGCTGTAGTAAAAATCCATTCATATGAACAGCGATGCTAACATTACCAGCCGCAGTAAATATAGCTTTTGTATTTTTACCAAATCCCTCATTGCTGCCATTGAATAAGCTCCAATATGAAGAGTCTCCAGGCAGTGTATTGAACCAAGTCGTTTCTGTAATATTGATAGGATAGTTGTCTGCGCAAGGCTTAATGTTCGTATCCCATTGCTGCTGCAAGAGTGTATAGTCATTGTTTGCGCCATAACCTGGATACCAGTGAACGGCGTAACCGATATTGTTCAGTGGGTCAGTTAACGGGTTGGTCGCACATAATTGGTAGTATTGATCCCAGCCAAGTCCAGCAGCCCATATTACATTATCTGCACCTTTGTTACGAATCGTATTAATCATAGAGTTTTGAAAATCTCGTAATGCATTCCAAAATGATACAAATTGAGAATCAGATGGATGTCCGCCCCAACGCCCATTAGCATAGGATAGCACCGGCTCATTAATTAACTCAAACATAACGTTATCTGCACTTTTAATAGCAGGCTGTGACGCGAGATAGCCCCAAATTTCATTGAATTTATCCAGATTAGATGGCGTGGTTGCTTGATTATCGGTTAAGGTGAAATCAAGACCAAGTGTTACGTACAGTCCTTTTGTTTTTGCATATTCGATATAAGGGATGATTACATTTTGTGTAACTGCTTGTAATCCGGAAAAACTGTATGTTCCAGCAGCAACATCACCCATATCCTCACGATCTATGAACAATCTAACCTGATTCATATACCAGCCATGACTATTCCCATATTTGTCAGAGGTATCGGTAAAAGTGTCTGTAATGTCCTTTAAGTACTCCAAAACCGCGGCATGTCGATTTCCATTATTGCGATCTAGATAGTAGTCACTGCTTTGATAAGTCCAATATGACCCAGATGGCTGATGCCATCCACTTAACAATACGGGCTGCCCGCTGCTGTTAACTAGCTGATTACCACTTACGTGCAGTTTGGACATTGGCATACCAGACCAAGCGTACACGGATAGATTGGTAGGTACAGCTAACGCCACTAATAAGGATAGCATTACAAATACTTTCAACAACCATCTTGCATTTTTCACTACGTATCAACTCCCAAATTAGATTTATGTTATCACTCCAATCACACCTAGGTAGATTGAATGAAATAACCGTAAGTATGTTGCAAGCTCAAATAGTTATAAAGCTCAGCAATAAATCAGTATAGGGTGAAAATTGAAAACGTTTTCAAATTGAGATTGAATATGACAAGACCATAAATACCTTGATCAATGAAAAATGAAAAGAAATTATAAACAACTATATTATCGCAACGTTTTCACCTAGCTACAACGATCCAATATTTACAATACATACTAATTTTTACTACTGTATCTAGTTACTTAACTCGTCACGAATACTTTGAAGATTAGCCAATGCATCGGGGTTGTTACGATCACGCGGCCCTCCATACCAAACACTGTCTTCATTTAAGCAATTCTTTCCTCAACAGGATAGTCATTTAACATTCAATAGAGTTACTAGAATAATTTTGTTTATACTCCATAAATGATTCTTAGTACCTTTCCATAATCGATTAAAAAGGATTAAAGGCATTGCCTACAAAACAATAAGTGGGCATACTGTATTCTATTTTGTATACTAGTAATGCAAAGCAGTAATAGCGTGAACTGAAGAAGGATGTTAGTCAATGGAAATGAAGAGGGTCATAAGTATAGATACCGATAGAAAATTTGCTTTAGTGTTATTATTGGTTGAGAGAACAGAAATACTGCCCGCATGTCTGGATACATGTGAGGCCTATGCGCTTAGGCCTCCTGATCAATTAGATGCTGGCTTTGTAGAGATACTTAAGCTATAAATCTACCATCTGTTTGTTCTCCATTAGTTGATATCGTTGATTAATAACATGTTGGTTCAAATGCAGGTCATTAATATAAGTCGCAATTTTCAATTGTACCATAAGATGAGTTCGTTTCCGGTGATATTTTCGGTAAATAAGAAATAAGGATGATGATAATGAAATTTCTGCATTTGGGGAAATATTATGACTTGCATGAGTTAATAGAGACTACAGATTTGAATGAAGAACAACTTAACATTAATCTTAAAAAGTTTTATTTTGCAAGCTGTAAGAAGGTTATTGCCGAGCGAATAAAAATATATCAACTACAATTAAAAGTAAAGCCAAAAAGCGTTGACATCGTAGAGTCTAGAACGAAATGGGGCAGCTGTAGCTCGGATAAAAAGTTAACCTTTAATTATCGCTTGGCAATGGCTCCAATTGAAGTGATTGATTATGTCATTATTCATGAACTTTGTCATCTAACGCATATGAATCATGATCGTTCATTTTGGAGACGAGTGGGAAGTGTTATGCGTGATTACAAAGATAAGGAACAGTTTTTGACGCAATACGGTCATCATATGACCTTTTGAATTAATGCAATGCTCAATGTTCAGAATGAGAATAATATACTCTGTAAAGATAAATATACATTGTTTTATGATTTATATTTATTGTTTTACGATAATAAATATGATATGATCACTTTGTTAATATTTTTTGTGAGGTGCTTATATGAAACATGTATCAACGTTGTTTTTGAAAATCGCAGTATTTCTATTAGGGATTCCCGTTCTTGTTATGTGTATCTTTCTAGTACCTGAGATTGGGAAAACGGTGGAACAAATTTTGCCTGACTATCCATATTTGAAGTATGTTGTGTACGTTCTCTTATACGCATCAGTGATTCCGTACTATCGTGCTTTGTACCAAGCATTTAAGCTACTTCGTAATATTGATAGAAATTTGGCTTTTTCGCAATTATCTGTTCGAGCTTTGAAGAAAATAAAGCATAATGCTGTTGCGATTATTGTATTACACGTATTAGTCTTTCCATTGTTTTTCCTTTTTGCAGAATTAGATGATGCACCTGGAGTCATATTTGTTGGAATGTTCGTTCCTGTGGGTGCGATGATCATAGCGGTATTTGCAGCGGTACTCCAAAGATTGCTACAAGAAGCAATCACCTACAAAGAAGAAAATGAACTTACGGTATGAGGTGAAGATATGGCGATTATCGTGAATATAGACGTGATGTTAGCGAAAAGAAAAATGAGTGTAACTGAACTTACCGATAAAGTTGGAATCACGATGGCAAATATTTCGATATTGAAAAATGGGAAGGCAAAAGCAATTAAGTTTTCTACGCTTGAAGCGATCTGTAAAGCGTTACAATGTCAACCGGGAGACATTCTAGCATATGAGAATACCGAGGAAACAAGTTCTTAAATACTGTAAGGAAGGAAATAGAGTTAATGTACTCTGTTACCTTCCTTTTTTTTTGTATACTTTTTCTCACTTAATATATCGTTAGTACCAATAATGTGTACCCACCAATTCAAAGTATACTATATCTATTGCGTAGTTTATTAGCTACGGCTCGAACCGTCTCGGGATGTGGAATCGTTATGTAAGAATGTTCTTGCTCATTATCATTTAAGCTGAATTCTGTCATAGTTTGAGATTGCGTTCGAGTAAGTGTATGTTTGATTGCATCAATGAAAATATGTATTGAATGTTCACCTAAATGAGCAAGCTCTTCCAGGCTGGCAGTACTTCCATCAGTTACTTGTGGATAAACTTCTAATGGAGAATCAAGTGCAGCCCGATCATAAAAGCCTCTCACAAATTGTGTCCGCGAAGCACCACTTCCACTAACAAGAATAAATGCCTGTACGCTGTATGCATGCAATTGTCGTCTTTGTGCAATTCCACAAAATTTGCGACCAGAAATACTCAGATCATAATCACCAGGACAAAATGCGCCTTGAATTTCTCCTTTATCTATAGACAAACCGGTAAATGATAATGCTTCACGAATAAGGGTATACATTTTTTCGAAGTCTTGGTGAAAATGCTGGCTCACAGCTGTAGTCTTTGGGAAAATAAGCGAAATATTGACTACCCCTAGATCAAGTGGTACGGCTGCTCCTCCAGAATTACGAACGATAGGAACAGCACCTTGAGTCTCGAGCCATTGGATCGCTTGAACGACACTAGGCAAGCGACTATCGCGTTGTCCTAATATAAAAGCATTAGGATGTCTCCATATATGACAAAAGCTTGTATTACGTAATTGAGCTTCCTTACAAAGAAGTTCATCTAACGCAAAGGCATATAGAGGATCGCTTTCGAATAATTCATCACTACGATCGATGATTTGTATGGAGTTGGCCCAGGCCATAGTTTCGTCATTGAACATTTCATAAACTCCTTTTTAAGATTTACGAGTTATACGTGTTGTCTCTTTATTATTATAAATGCTAATAGTAGAATAGTCATACGATATTAATGGGGAATAAGTGTGAAAGTAAAAACTAAACCTTAAAAAGGGCCTGACTCAACTTGAGCCAGACCCTTCAATTTGCTACACTCTAATGTTCTGCAGGATTAACAAGTGCATGTTTTTCCCATTTTCTACTTTTCCATCTAATCGACATAATTACTGCTCTTGCCCATTCATCAGCAGCTATAGCCAGCCAAATGCCTGCGAGTCCCATATCGAGATGGAATACAAACCAGTAACCTAGAGGTAAGCTCATTCCGACCATTGTAAACATGCCGACCCAAAGTGGGAATTTGGCATCACCAGATGCTCGTAATGAATTTACTAATATAATATTAATCGTTCTTCCTGTTTCTAGAACGATACTTAGAAGCAACACATTAGCACCAAGTTTAATGATATCCGGATTGTCTGTGAACATCGACATTAACGGGAATCGGAATACGATAACGACTACAACCATTACTAATGTAGCGATACTTGCAGAGATGACGCTTTTCCATACTCTTCGATAAGCATCATCCTGTCGTCCTGCTCCGATGAAACGTCCGACAATAATAGAAGTACCGATTCCAATCGCGAAGGCAAATAAATAGATAAACATAGAAATGTTACCCGCATATTGTTTTGCTGCCATCGATGCATCGCCTAGGAAAGTAATATAAAAAAGGAAAATAATTTGACAAGTTTGATACATAACCTGTTCTAAAGCAGCAGGAATTCCGACGCTTAATATTTTGGAAATATAGGCTTTTGATAATGAGAAATAATGTTTGAATTCAATTCGTACTTCCATAATACGATACAGTAACCAGAAGAATACGATAATAGCTAATCCACGACTCAATACAGAGGAAATAGCAGCACCTTCTACGCCTAATGCAGGCATACCGAAATGTCCGAATATTAATGCATAGTTGGCAAAGATATGAACGATATTCATTCCGAGAGATACGAGCATCGCTTGCTTCGTATAGCCATGTACGCGAATGATCGCGGCAAGTGAATTAATAATTGCTTGCAGGAAAATACCGCCACCGACTATTGCAAGATATTTTTTGGCATTGTCGAGTATTTCACCTTGAAGATTTAACGCTGAAAGCAAATGCTCCCCCATTAATACAAATACGATACTAATAATTAAACCGACGACCAGATTAAGTGTTACAGCAAGAGCGGAAATTCGCGATGCTTCCAAAAATCTTCGTGATCCAATATATTGAGCAATGACGATCGATGCTCCATTACCAATAACTTCGAGTATCAGAATGGCGATATGAATCAATTGGTTTGCTGCTCCTACGCCTGATACTGCGTCATCCGATATTTCACTGAGCATAAGTGTATCCACAATGCCCATAAGCATAAATAGGAAAAGCTCTAGAAAAATTGGCCATGTTAAGTAGAAGAGATTGAATTCTTTGTTATCTTTCCCTTTATTAACATTTATTGGCTTGATGTTGTCTGTTGTCATTAATAACCTCTCTTCTTCTCCAATCAATAAGCCAAGAGGTATCTTAGCACAGTTAACTATGTATTTCATTAAAAATAATAGATTAACAGAAAAAAAATGTTTGCTTTTAACGAATAGATGAAGTTGTTGGTCAATCCATAAAGCGACTATTGGTGAGTGACATGGAATCTGTTACAATAAAGAAAGCAAAAGAAATCGCTAATTAGGCTAAGTAGCTAAGTTGGTAGATCTCATAACGGAGTGATAAGTTGAGTAAGGGCAAAGGCGGTACTGGTCAAGGAACTGGGAAAAAAGGGTGGAATCGTTGGCAGACAGCGGAAAGAAAAGCTGCGAACACACCAAAACCATATAAGAGTAAAGGTACAAAAAAACCAAAACCAACTTCTACTCCTTAAGTCAGTGTAGTTATCTCTCAATCATAAGATTGGGAGATTTTCTTATATTGGACAAATTAGATGTTGGCTAGTAGACTTAATATAACTAACTATATAAGAGGTGTTTAGCATGTATCGAAATATTGCAGATTTTCTAGAGGATTGGAAGGCATCATCTAATGGAACATTACAGGTGATTCAAGCTATTACGGATGACAAATTAGCTCAGTCTATAGTGGAAGGTCATAGCTCACTTGGCTGGTTAGCATGGCACTTAGCAAGTTCGACTGGATTTTTCGGTGGGGTAGTAGGTTTAAAGAACATTCCGGCACCAGGTCGTGGCGAATCCGTTCCTACAAATGTAGCTGATATCGCCGCTCGATATGAGCAGGTTGTTCAAGCAATTAGTGAGCAAGCTAGTCAATTAACAGAAGCGCAGCTTATTGAAGAAATTCAAGGCTTCGCCGGCCCGACAACTAGAGGGAAGCTACTTAGAGCACTAATCGATCATCAAACGCATCATCGTGGTCAGATGACAGTGCTGTTACGACAAGCTGGTCTTACAGTTCCTGGAGTTATGGGTCCTACGAAGGAAATGTCCAAAGCATAATTCTATATTTATAAGTAACACAATAAAAAACTTACAAGCATAAAGTACAAAATGCTTGTAAGTTTTTTTGTTGTAACAGGCTATAATGTTGCTGACAAAGCAATCAAAAAATGCAATTATTCATTATTCACTTTTTTGATAAATAAAGATAGGACCAGCCCGATACATGCCAGAATTAATCCGAAAATAAAGGCATCTTGAACCCCAGCCGTTAAGCCAGCGGCATTGGCCAATTGATCAGAAGGATCAGCAACATCCTTCATATAATTATCTTTAGATGCTGACATAATCGTCATGGCAATAGCAGTACCAACAGCCCCTGATACTTGTTGTAATGTATTCATAATCGCAGTTCCGTCTGGATATAGATTTTTCGGCAGCTGATTAAGACCATTCGTTTGCGCGGGCATCATGACCATAGATATCCCGACCATTAGAAATACATGCATAAGGACAATGATAATAACTGATGTTTCTGTAGAAAGATTAGCTAGACAGAATAACATCACAATCATAATAGTGAATCCAGGGATAACAAGTCCTCTAGGACCATATTTATCAAATATACGACCAGTGATTGGAGACATTAAGCCGTTGAATACGCCACCAGGTAGAAGGACAAGACCAGCAGAGAAGGCAGCTAGCAGTAGACCCGTTTGCAAATACATTGGCAATAAAATTGCGGACGACATAATGATCATGAAAGTTAAGAAAACAGCTAATAATCCTAGAGTAAACATAGGGTATTTAAATACTCGTAAATCAATCATTGGCTTGTCCATCTTGAATTGTCTAACTGAGAATAATAATAAAGAAACAAGGCCAATGATAATTGTAGAAATTACGGTCAGACTTCCCCAGCCGCTCTCGCCAGCACTGCTAAAACCATACACAAATCCACCAAAACCAATTGTTGAAAGTATTATAGAAAGAATATCAATTTTCGGTTTAGTAATGGTTGAAACATTTTGCATATATTTCAATCCAGACAGCAATGCCAGAACAAAGAACGGAAGTGAAATCCAGAAGATCCAATTCCAACTAAGGTTCTCGATAATTAATCCAGAGATGGATGGACCAATCGCTGGAGCGAACATAATAACGAGCCCCATTAAGCCCATCGTTGCACCACGTTTGTTGATTGGATATATGACAAGAATTGTATTGAACATAAGTGGCAATAGCAACGCTGTTCCGATTGCCTGAATAACGCGAGCAATCATAAGTATAGCAAAGCTTGGTGCTAACGCTGCGACTAACGTTCCGATAATAGAGAACACTAATGAGCTAACAAATAATTGGCGAGTCGTAAACCACTGTAGTAAAAGTCCAGATACTGGGACAAGTATACCCAAAGTTAACAGATAGCCTGTTGTAAGCCATTGTACGGTAGAGTAGCTAATTCCAAATAATGCGGTTAAATCTCCTAAAGCCATATTCAACGCAGTTTCACTGAATAACCCAATGAACCCTGCAATCAAAAATGAAATCAAAATAGGCGCTGTTCTAATATTTTGCTGCTGTTGTATTGCACTTGCTGTCATTATATTTCCTCCTACAACTTTTCATATCTCTTTGAGCAGCTTCTCTGTGATGAAAAGTAGCTTCGAAAGCATAAACTTAACTTTTCATATCTCTTTGATTGACTACTTAATCATTTCTTGTTAATAATAGAGGGATTTTTTCGGATATGATTTTCAGCGTTTCCCCACTGTGTGTTGTTTGAGAAAAAAGTATCCCACCTTCAATTAAGGCATTGATTACAATACTTAATTCTTTAGATTGTTGCTTACTATAGCCTGATTCATACAATTTTATCACAAATAATGATTGCCAAGTTTCGAGAACGGATTGGCATACTTTTCGAATCGGCTCACAAGTAGAATAAGTTTCAGCGGCTATTGTTCCGATCGGTACCCCTAATAAATTATCCGATTCTGAGAAAATCTCAGAGAGTTTGATAATATGAGCTTGTATCGCTTCTATTGGATCCTCAATTTTATTAAAGGTTTCCTGAATGTAGTTGATTACCATCTCTTTGGTATGGTTGATTGCTGCGATGGCTAATTCTTCTTTACCATTAGGAAAGTAATGATATAGTGAGCCTTTTGGTACACCACATTCATTCAAAATGTCTTTTAAACCAACGCCATAATATCCACGGATTCGAAACAACTTGGATGCAGCTTCGATTAGAAGTTCACGAGAATTTCGCTTTACAGTCATTTTTGAATAGTCCTTTCTAAAGATTATATAAACCGGTCTACTAATACTAATTTAATTTACTTTAGTTGTCAAAGGAAAAATCGCCTAGTGATTGAATCCACTGGGCGATTATGAATCTAATATTTTCAGGATGTTCTCTTTTTTGAAATAGCTCTCCATAATATCCATGTTATGAGGGACGTAATGAGTAGCACTATTCCTAATAATAAGACTACCCAATAATTCTCTAGCCAGTTCGAACTCAATAACTCATTCAAGATTTGAATATCTTCAGATGCTTCCGATAGTAGAATATTACCGCTGCATAAACCAGTTGCATATTGATCGTTATGATAAATAGCATAGACTAAATAACTGTTTCCAACTATAAAAGATGATCCACACATTGCTGGTGAATGACCAGCGTGGACATATCCGTCAGGCAATTCACCCTTCCAAATTTTATCAACATCAAATATAAACCCACCTTGAAAATCCTGATCAATGGCTGTTCCAGTAAAAATGGTATCGTAAAGTTCAGCCTTCTCTTCAGTCGTACTTAAATTGCACGAGCATGCGGACACTTTATCTGAGCCTACGATACTTCCGCTTAGTAAAATACTGATCATTAGAACAATATTAAGGAATCGTTTCAATATATGTTTACCTCCATTCAGAAAATATATATAGTTAAGTATATATCTGTTAAACTTTATGTAAATAGCGTTGTCACTAAAACAATTTTATTTGTATTGAATAATCATAAAACTATCCGCATTGTGCTATACTATAGCAACAAAATAATGTAATCAAGAGGAGCAGTACTTTGATTAAAATAGTAGTAAAACCATTCGATCAAGAAATACAAAATATGCTAAGTGAAATGTTAGATACATACCATGCAGGCGAATTAAGCAGGAAGGACCTATCGGAATTACCGAAAGATATTCATATTATTGAAGTAGACGATACTATGGTTGGCTATGCTGTTATGTGGGAGTACAAACGTGGCAATCAACTAATTAATAAAGCAGAAAAAGATTATTTCAACGCCGATGAGAAGTATTTGGAAAAAGATTTCTATGTCGATATAAGTGATCAAGCAGATTTCATTTTCATTGAGGCGTTAGATATCATGAAAGATTATGAAGGCAATGGATATGCAGCTTTCTACATTAACTGGTTGAAAGAGAATTATGCTAAGAAGAAACTATATGTATACTCCTTGGACAAAACAAGAAACTTCTGGTACAAACAAGGCTTTGAAACGATTGGAAGTACAGTATGGATGACATATAACTAGCTCAATATTACAATTGAGCAGTTGTACGGGTAGAGAAGATATGAAAGAGAAGTATGTGGTCTATCAATCTGTGGATCAATATGGATTTTATCCAGGCGCTAATGGGATTAAAACATTTAAGAGATAGAAAATGGAGTACCTCCCCAAATCTCGAATTATGCATTATGAGATTGATTGACGTAATGTTAAATATGGATTATCCTCACTGAACTTTACCATTCACAGCTTTTTGGGGGTTTATCCAACTTAATACCTAATCTCTTAGTAAAAAAGTTTCGATTAATGGATGAAATGAAGGTGTTTTCATTCTATAAACGAATATAGGGTTATTAGGATGTATATATTTAACATTACGGTCAACGAAGGGAAATGTTTACATGAAGAAAAAAATAAGTTCATTTTATTATCTGCTTCTAGCAATAGCGATCATGAGCGGTTCAATGGTAGTACCGGGTGGGAAACTGCAAGCAGCCAACTATGATAAAACTTATATCGATCAGATAGAGGAAAAGTATCAGGCGCTTGAAGATAAATTCACGAAGCAATACAAAGACGATTTTAAAAAAGAAGAAAGTAATTATGAACAATTTTTACAGAAATCGTCCGATGAGCAGAAGTTATTAGAAAAATTGTTAAATGAAGATATAAGCTATTTAGAGGAAGTTTTTAATGCGGACTATAAAAAACTTGAAGCTAAATACGGGGCAGTAAATTCATATAATACAAAGCTTAATCAATACAAAAATCAAATTAATCCTGATTATTCTACGGGAGCTATGTGGAAGTATAGTAAGGCAAGCGATAAAGACTATTCCACTAGCTTGCACTGGAAATTAAAAACTCAGATCAATCCTGATTACAGTACGAGTTTAATGTGGAAATATAAAAATGAGGTTAACCCAAGTTATTCCACTAGCACAATGTGGAAATATGCTAATACTGTTAATCCGAGCTACTCAACTAGTTTAATGTGGAAGCTTCGCAATGAAAGCAACCCTGATTATTCAACGAGCACGATGTGGAGCTATAAGCGTGAATACACCACCCTTGAAAACACGAAGAAGAGTATCGAAAGCATTTTAAAGAAGGGTGACGAGGAATTGCAAGAAGCACGCAATTCTGCGATAAATACAATCCAGAAGCTAAGAAATCGTACAATTAGTGATGTCGAGGATTTGCGCGATGAAACAGTGAATAAACTTATAAAGCAGCGCACAACAAGCTTGGAAGATATATCTTCTCTAAGGGACAGCTTATTTGGAAGCGGGATTCAGTTAAAGCCATTATACATCAGCTTTAACTCGATCAAAGTATTTATCGATGGGGAGCTGCAGCAATTCGAGCAATCGCCAATTATTATAAAAGGAAATACGTTAGTTCCTATGAGAGCAATTTTCGAGCGACTAGGAGCAACAATTGAATGGAATCAGAAGCAGCAGTCGGTACTGGCAACGAAAGGGGATACGACGATCAATTTGAAGATCGGAAGTACTCTCGTTCTGAAAAACGGCCAAGAGATTAAGCTTGCTGTTCCAGCGCAAACGACGAATTCCTATACGATGGTACCTCTTCGTTTTATTAGCGAGGCATTAGGTGCTGAAGTCAAATGGAACGGTGATACACAAACTATTACAATTACTACTCAATAGTTTGTATGTTGATACAACTATTTAACTCTAATATTCGCTCGGACACGATGGTTCTTTATGAAGAGAACCTTCGTGTTTTTTATTGGAAAGTTTTCATAGTCAAATTTTGAAAATAAGTATATATTAAAAGTTATAAAGTGAAAAAATGTATAAAAAAGAAAGATAATGAAGCTTGCTTAATTATGAGAACATGATCTGCATATTCTGCTCATAAATTTACTAAGAGATGCAAATGCTAATCATATTAATGTGAGCGTGTAATAGTTATTGTGGGAGGGTTTATGAAAAAAGAAGGCTTATTAAAAAAAGGGAATAAATCAGCATTAACTGCTGCAATTGTTAACACAATTATTTCGATTATTAAAGGTATTGCGTTCACGATGACTGGAAATGTAGCAATGTTTGCGGAAACGATGCATTCACTTGGCGATGCAGCAAATCAATTTTTTGTATACATTGGTAGTGCATTAAGTAAAAAAATGCCGACAGATCGATATCCGAATGGTTTTGGACGATTAGTTAATTTGGTATTACTCGGAGCAGTTCTTATTGTTGGAATTATGAGTTATGAAGCAATTAAAGAAGGATATCATCATATTCTCCATCCTGTAGCGTCTACCGGGAAATCGATCGTTATTAATCTAATCGTACTAGGCATCGCTGTAATATTAGAAGCTATCGTTATGTATAAAGCAATGAAGGAAGTACTACATGAAGTTAATGTGAAAGCGAAAGGATTATTCGGTATTGTTTCGAAAAGCTTTGCTAATGTAGGTCGTTCAAAGCCTGCAACTAAGCTGGTATTTATGGAGGATCTAGTTGCTACAATTGGTGGTATTATAGCGATTATCGGTATATTGCTTTCATATTTCGCTGGCTGGCATGCATCAGAAGGTGTCGCATCCATTATTATCGGGCTAATGATGTTCTATGTTGTTGGTAAAGTATTTTTAGATAATGCCAAAGGTGTTCTAAGTGAAGCGGATGATGAGATGGAGGCTATTATAGCTGAATATATTTTCACTAATCCAGAAATCAAAAATATTCGTGCTTTATTCGCAATGAAAGAAGGCGAAGATTATCATATTGAAATGAAACTTGAGATAGATTTAACCGTTTCTTTAGCCGAAGCGATTGCAATTAAAAATCGAATAGAAAATAAAATACATGCAATGAATGGTGTATCAGATGTTATTATTGAATTCGAAGAACATGACGGTGCCGTGTCATGGACGAATACGATTCCTGCGAAGTAATGGAGGGATTTGCATGACATAAGCAACAGTAAGAGATGAACTTCTACAGCAGCTTGGCAAGCATACCGCAGGTAAAGGCTGTGTTTACATTAATAAAGTAGCTGATATTGATATCGAAGTGCTACAACAATTTATTAAGGAATCGGTTAGTTATTTACGAACAACGTACCGTAGCAATAACAAATAAGGGATGCTTCAATACAAAGAGGCACCTTACTCATTTCAATTATGAAATGAGTAAGGTGCCTTCTATTAGTTTACTTCCGTGTCCATTATTAGTGTATGCTGCAACGGCTATAAATATTCCGGAGTATTAGTAATTAATGTTATGAAGTTGCATTTTCTTCGCCTTCAATTTTCGCGAGAGCTTCTTCACTAACATCAACACGTTTCACAAAGAAAGTAAGAGCAAAGGCAACAAGTGTAGTAAATGTTGCAATCAAGAATGTATATTGGATACCTTCAAGTGTTGCGAGCCTAGAGATATTAGCCATTTCGTCTTGA
The DNA here is from genome assembly GCF_056786395.1 of Paenibacillus sp. Y951. Lineage (NCBI taxonomy): Bacteria > Bacillati > Bacillota > Bacilli > Caryophanales > Paenibacillaceae > Paenibacillus > Paenibacillus sp. Y951. The sequence continues at coordinate 55,041 of NZ_JBXCIY010000011.1, forward strand.
GCAAGTGTAGTTGGATCAATACCAGCTAGTTGTTCTGCTGCACTTTTGTTTGCATGTGAGGTCATAATACTTACAAAGATAGCTGTTCCAATTGCTCCAGCTACTTGTTGAATGGTGTTATTAACAGCTGTACCATGTGGATTGAGTCGAGTTGGTAATTGATTCAATCCATTGGTCATAATCGGCATCATTATCATGGAAATACCAAGCATACGTACACAGTAAATTAACACGATATGTGCATTCGATGTTTCAAGATCAAAGAATGTCATTTGATATGTTGCGATAGTTGTAATACCAAGACCAATGATACCAAGCATACGTGGTCCGAATTTATCGAATAATTTACCAGTAATAGGAGACATGATCCCCATAATAACTGCACCTGGTAGCATCATTAATCCAGAATCAAGAGGTGAAATTCCTTTCACTGTTTGCATATAAGCTGGAGTAAGGATCATTCCAGAGAATAAAGCAGCAGCGTTCACGACTGAAATAACGTTACCTAGTGCAAACATTGGATATTTGTACACAGATAAATTCAATAGTGGTTGTTTAGATCGTAATTGTCGTAGTACGAATAATATTATTAATACAGCACCGACAACAATTGTTGTAATAACTATAGGATCTTTCCATCCATCTTTACTTGAACTTACAGAACTGAAACCATAAAGTAAACTTCCGAATCCTAGCGTAGAAAACACAACGGATAAGTAATCGAGTGAAGCTTTTCTCGTTGGCATAACATTTTGCAGTTTGAAGATGGCAAGAACAAGAGCAATAATAGAAAATGGTAAGATCATTTCAAACAGAACACGCCAATCGTAATATTCAACAATATATCCTGATAATGTTGGTCCAAGAGCAGGGGCAACGAACATTACAAGACCGAATACGCCCATAGCGGCACCACGCTTCTCACGCGGGAAGCTTATTAACATGACATTCATTAATAATGGTGACATAACAGATGAACCCGCAGCTTGGATCATACGACCTGTTAATAATATTCCGAAGTTAGGTGCGATTGCAGAAACAGCCGTACCAATTGTAAATAGCGTCATTGCGGTAATGAATAGAGCACGGTTAGTAAATCTTGTAAGTAAGAATGCAGATACTGGAATAAGTACACCACTGACTAGCATATAGCCAGTTGTAAGCCATTGTACGGTAGTATAAGTTTCCATTCCAAAGTCGACCATTATTGTTGGTAATGCAACGTTCATTAATGAGTTATTCAGAAAAGAAACGAAAGCTCCAAAAAACAATATAGCAAGCATAAAATAAGGGGGTTTCTTTAACTGTTGTAAATGTTGACTCATCTTATTGTTTTCTCCTATCTTTTAGATCTAAAATTTTTAGTTACTTAACGATTTTATATCATGGGTACAATAATTACAAGTTTTTTGTACTCGTGGTTCAAAATCCTTGTGCAATGAACGATATAAAGGTTATACTTATCGTAATACAGTTAAACTTTGCATATGCTTTCGAGGCTATATTAAGCTCGTAGGCACTATTTCGGCAGGTTAGCGAAAAAAATTAGGAGGCACTACATGAATAAGCGAAAGAAAATGGTAGTCGAGCATGCTCAGGCGCTTTTTTTAGAAAAAGGCATTCAAATGACGTCCATCCAAGATATTATAGAGCGCGCAGGTATTTCTAAAGGAACGTTCTATAATTATTTTTCTTCCAAAAATGAATGTGTAAGTGCCATTTTACAACAAATTAGAAGTGAAGCAAGCTTGCTTCAAAGCGAACTTCAACTAGGTAAGGATCCAAAGGATATTAATTTACTTATCGAACAGACTTCTATTATTATTCGTATTAATGAAAAGCGTGGTTTAAGTGCCATATTCGAAGAACTTCTTCATTCTGGAGATAGCGATTTGAAAAAGCTTGTCCTTAATTACAAAATGGTTGAACTAGAGTGGTTAGCTAATCGATTAGTAGAAATATTTGGAGAGGGATTAAGACCCCATGCATTCGAAGCTGCTGTTATTTGCAATGGTATGCAGCAGCACTTATTATTCACTGGGAAATTCATCAATCAACGTGGATTAAATGTTAATACAGTTGCTGTATCAGTATACCAATATATGAAGATTATTATTAATTGCTTAATAAATGAAAATACTGCAGTACTCGATACTGAAAAATTAGTATTGTTGAAAGTATCGTTGAACCAAGATAAAATTCAGCGTGAAGAAGTATTATTACTTTATGATGATTTGATACAAAATTTCAAATTAACTAAACCACAATTAGATTTAGCTTCTTCTTTACGATTTGAAATTGAACAAGAGCCATTACGAGATGCAGTTATTAGTGCATTGCTACAGCCATTTCTCGATTCCTTCAAAGGAAGCGTATTATATAACCAAGCAAGAGAAATTATGAGTGAAACTTGGCATTTTCAAAAACGGTAAGCAATGAATGAAAGCGACTATAAATGTAAACTCGAAAAAGCATCCTTCCGATGATCGAACAATTTCGCGATCATTCGAAAGATGCTTTTATTGTATTGTTTAATCTTTATTTGATTCTGTACCAGTACGGATATTGTTCAAGATAACCTAGCTTCTTATACAAATGAAGTGCAGAGGGATTATCTAATAGCACTTGTATATAGCTTGTAAGTGCACCAGTGTGCATACCAGTGTTCAATAGCTTTGTAATAAGTGCTCCAGCAATTCCTTTATTGCGATGATGCTCGGCTGTAACGACGTTATACAAGCTTATATATTGATTATCAACAACTGCTAATCCAACAGCTACGACCTCATCGTTCAAGATGCAGCTACTACATATAATATCACCTTGTATGGCTGCCATCATATCAATAATAGTTGGAATTAAGTGCTCCGATGTGCCGCTGAGCTGACAATATTGCTCGATCCATTTAATAGAGATATGTTGGAGCAAAGAGAAATGTACATTATCAGATGTTTGCAGAGAGGACATATCAAGCGGTTGAAAATCATCTAATGACATCGCCATCACTAATGAAGCATCTTGCTTGATATAGTTAAGTTGCTCCAATGCATCATCAAGATTAGGCTCAGAAAATGGAGTTAGCTTAAATATTGTCGGCTGCTGGATCGCATCATAATACTGTTCACACTGAGCGATTTTCTCAGATATATTTTCATTACCGCCAGGCAATGTACTTACACAGTTAGCTCGCTTGGTAAATCCATTAGCTGTACGAAGTTTCCAACCATCGATTTCTTTCGTATGCAGTGCAGGCCAATGATTAAGGCTCAACGATTCAATATGTTCCAATTGTAAAACCATATAGGTCACGCTCCTTCTATCCATGTATAATCATACAATATTATGTATAAGTATTCAATAGGCATAATAAATATGCATCCAATCATCATGAAAGGATGCACATTTATTATAGTTTTCTCCAACTCTGCAAATGTTCCTGGCTAAGTAAAGTGTTAATACTCTAATTGTGCGCGAACGAGAGGGATTACTTTAGTTGCTAATAATTCAAGACTTGTCGCAGCAAGATCGTATGGTAAGCCACCAATATCAAGCTGAGCCATAAATCTAGTATGACCAAACAGTTTGTGCTGATATAATATTTTATTAGCAATTTGTTCTGGACTGCCAACAAAGAGTGGCGCTTGTGCCGAGGTCATATCCTCATATTGCTGGCGTGTATACGAATCGCTTTTACCTAGCTGTGCATTAACATAGTTTTTGTAATTCGCGTAGTAGGGGAAATATTGTTCTTTCGCCTCTTCACCATTTGCTGCAATGAATGTATGCCCTGTTACAGCAATTCGCATCTCATCGTTCGATTTTCCTAATTGTAAAGCAGTGTCTCGATAGGTATCTACAAGTGGTTGGAAAGAAGTGACTTCACCGCCAAGGATGGCGAGCGTCATACCATAACCATATTTTGCAGCACGCTGTGCACTTGAGATACTACCTCCAACACCAATCCATAAAGGTATTTCTGCCTGCAGAGGACGTGGAGCAATTTCAGCATTATGTAGGGAAGGACGGAAATGCCCCTCCCAATCTATACGTTCATTCTTATTGAGTAGAAGAAACAGTTCTGTATTCTCTGCAAATAGTTCATCATAATCGTCTGGATTGTAGCCGAACAGTGGAAACGATTCGAAAAATGCGCCACGACCTGCAATAATTTCTGCTCGTCCATTAGAAATCAAATCGAGAGTAGCATAATCCTCATATAGACGAACAGGGTCAATCGTACTAATAACCGTCGTGGCGCTTGTAAGACGAATTTGCTTCGTTGCCTGGGCAATCGCTCCAAGTGTAACGGCAGTTGATGATATAGCGTAATCCAGTCGATGATGTTCGCCAAGCCCAAAGACATCCAATTCTAGCTGGTCCGCTAATTGTGCTAATTTTATTATTTCAGCAACTCTTGCTCTAGCACTAATCATCTCACCGGTATGTGGATCTTGACCTAGGTCAGCTAAAGTATATATGCCAAATTGAAATGGTTGATGTGTCATTAAGAACCTCCGTCTTCGCTTACATTTCTCTTATTAATAAAAACATAATTGGTAAGAAGAAGCAACTTGCACTCAAGTAACGCCACAAAGACGCTGCCGAAAACAGCGTCTTTGTATTAGTGGTAAGTAGCTAAAGTGCAAGTAATATTTCTTGAGCTATTACTCATTCGCTGAGAGCATCTAGTCCATAATTGAAGCTTAATTCTTCGCATTCAAGAGACGCTTCTTCCAATAAATCGGTAAATGCACAATAATCTATAGTACTTTCATCATCATTGATCCAAATAATCGTTAATGGAAGCTCAATATAGCCTGTTAAGCAGTCCCAGAGCGCATCAAGATTACGTCCATATGTAGTGGGTAAATCTAACTTCTCTGCTAACCAGACATGAACGTCATCATAGCGCTTAGCATCACTCGTTCGCAATTCAATAACGCCGCGCATCACTGTTTGTCCTCCTCAGTAATATTGGTAAAGCTAGCATAATGATCGGTTGTCATGTAGATGAGTCCATCATTAGAGAATACAATGCGATCGGCATTACGACGACCGCCTGCATAGTTGATATCTGCTTCAATCCATATTCGTCCATCCGCTTTTGGTAATAACCTTTCTCGATTTCCAAACTTGTCGCCACCAATGCTCATATGAGGAGCAACATCTTGCAGATTACCTTTAGAAGCAACCCAACCTAGTGCTTCCGCATCTTTTTTCTTGATAAAGTTAGAAGGTAGTTCTCCATTATCTCGTATATAAGCAGCAACATCTTCGAAGCTAGTTAAGGGCGATGTAGTTGAATCTTCATTAACTAATAATTCACTGCAGCCAGCTAGTAATAGACATGATGTGAAGAAGAGCAATGAGAGTGAAAATAGTAGTTTATTGCCTATTGATTGTAATAATTTTGTCAACATAAAAGTTATCGCTCCGATCAGTATTGTATGGTCAAGTTAAGTATAAGCGATCGTTTTAAGCAAGGCAAAAAAGGATATAAATTATACCGATAAAGCCATATTTTTTTTGCGAGTTCCATAGTATGATGTTATCAATAGCACGCAGAGAAAAAGGATCCAATTACAGTATAAGTTCAATCATACAACAAGGTTTAGCGGCTAAAGGAGCTAATGATTATGGAGTGGAGTATAAAGCAATTTTCACAATTATCAAATGTGGAAGTATATGAAATAATAAAATTGCGTACGGATGTATTCGTTGTTGAACAACAAAGCATATATTCGGATTGTGATAATAAGGATCTTGAGGCCTATCATTTGCAGCTAAGAGATGCAGCGGGACGGCTGGTGGGATATTTGAGAATACTGAATCAAGGTGTAAGCTACCCAACTTATTCGATTGGTCGCGTCATTATTACTTCAGCACTAAGAGGATCGGGTTTTGGAGAACAAATGCTACAGCGAGCCATCGCATTTGTGACGTCTCATTGGCACGGAGACGTCATTACGATTTCAGCCCAGCAACAATTAACACGCTTTTATGAGCGAGTTGGCTTTGCGGTAGAGTCACAGCCGTATATAGAAGATGGAATCTATCATATACAAATGCGTTTGGAGCTTAATGACCAATCATAATTGACCTACTCAGGAGGGTTTGCACATGCGCTTTTCATTGAAACCGCAAGCAGCTAAATTTAAGTCTCCATACCGCCAAGGGATGGAAATGGCAGTAATTGAAGGAATATGGGCAATGCTATTGCTTACAATGCTTTCAGGCCCGTTTTTAACGCTACCCGAAAGAATTCTCCATCCTCAAAAATTAATGAAGGGCTGATAAGTCCAATTTTAGGTGGGAGATGAATTTCGGTTTGGAGATAGACAAAAAGATTTTGCATTACATTTTCGGCTCAGATATAATCAGTCTTATAAAGAGTAAAGGATGTTATATCAATGAAGTTAGAGAGTAATAATCATTCAGTGTTCTTATTATATTACCATCTTGTTTTAGTTGTGAAATATAGGAAAAATGTATTTGATGATAACATATCGGACTATGCGAAAGACATGTTTGTACGAATATCTGAAAACTATAACATCACATTAGTAGAATGGAAACATGATGTTGACCTTGTTCATATTTCATTCAAAGCACATCCGAATACAGAAATGACAAAATTTATCAATGCGTACAAGAGTGCCAGTTCTCGATTGATTAAAAAAGACTTTCCACAAGTGAAAAGACAGCTTTGGAAAGAGATGTTTTGGTCAAGAAGTTTTTGTTTAGTTACGACGGGCGGTTCAACCATAGACGTAGTGAAAAAATATATCGAAAGTCAAGGTGAAAAGTGAGGTGAAATGATATGGCGAAGCACCATAAAGCATACAAGTTCCGTTTGTATCCAACAGAAGAACAAGCGCTTCTTATGCGTAAAACCTTCGGTTGTGTCAGATTCGTATACAACAAAATGTTAGCAGAACGTAAAGAAATCTACGAGAAATATAAAGACGATAAGGATCAACGAAAGAAACAAAAGCTTCCAACTCCTGCGAAATATAAAGTAGAATTTGAGTGGTTGAAAGAAGTAGATTCCCTCGCCTTAGCCAATGCTCAACTCCATTTGCAAACTTCATATCAGAATTTCTTTCGTGGTCAGAATGCCTTTCCTACGTTCAAGAACAAAAAGGATAGAAAGTCGTATACAACCAATCTTGTAAACGGAAACATTATGCTATTTGCCCGTCATATCAAATTACCAAAGCTAAAGATGGTACGGATCAAACAACATAGAGAAATACCGAGTCACCATACCATGAAGTCTTGCACGATCTCCATGACCGCTACGGGCAAGTATTATATATCGATCCTGACGGAGTATGAGCAGGAAATCGTGCCAAAAGAGGTAGAATCCGTTGTAGGTTTAGATTTTTCTATGTCTGAATTGTACGTTAGTAGTGAAGGTGAGAAAGCCAATTACCCTCGTTTCTATCGTCAAATGTTAGAACAATTAGCAAAATCACAACGCGTTCTATCCAGAAGAACAAAAGGCTCTGTACGTTGGAATAACCAACGTAAAACCGTAGCGAAGTTACATGAAAAGGTAGCAAACCAACGCAAGAATTTCTTACATCACAAGTCAAAAGAATTAGCTACAGCGTTTGATTTAGTAGCGATCGAAGACTTGAACATGAAAGGAATGTCACAGGCCCTTCACTTTGGTAAAAGTGTGGCGGACAATGGTTGGGGTATGTTCACCACTTTCTTAACCTACAAATTACAAGCACAAGGAAAACAACTGATCAAAATAGACAAATGGTATCCATCCACAAAGACATGCAGTCATTGTGGCCATATCAAAGAGATGTCATTGTCTGAACGCGTATATACCTGTCCATGTGGTGCAAATCTGGATAGAGATTATAACGCTGCCATCAATATCAAACATGAAGGCATGCGCTTATTCGCGTGAACTTAAATAGAATGAAAGAACCTTTGGAACAAGGGTGTTAGCTCGGCGGTCGAAGACTAATTCGTTAGCTACTAAAAGTAACGATTAACCGAGAAGCCCCCACTTCAAGACCTGTACAGGGGTAAGTGGTGGGAGTAGTTCACCAGCGTATTTACTATATCTTGGGGCAAACTCTCAACAAATTGGTCTTGTGCTAATAATTATTTTTATTTGTCTTGGATTTGAGCTAGGCAGCTATAACCAACAAATTTTTATTTTTATGATTGGTTCCTCGCCGAAAGCTGAACGCCCTATTTATATTGCAGTTTTCTCCGCAATTACTGGCTTAGCTGGTTTTCTTGGACCAACAATTGGTGGAACCGTTTTCAAAGAGTTGAAGGTTTTTCCGCTTTGGATTCAACAGTATGGCTTATTTCTCATGCTCGGAATGGTACTGCTTGTACTCGGAACAGTCGTAGCTCCATTAGCATTTCATAGGCCTCATAAACAGCACTAATTTGCTATATATGATAAAAATAGATAAAATATAATGAATGAATATGTATCGAGATATGTGCAAAAGCGAAAGGGAGAATGAAGATGAAAAAAGCAATACATACGGAGCAAGCGCCACAAGCGATTGGACCATACTCACAGGCGGTACAGGTAGGTAATCTACTGTTCACGTCTGGTCAATTAGGAATGGACCCTGTTAACAATATTTTCCCAGCTACTGCTGCCCAGCAAGCAAAGCAATCTCTTGAAAATGTGCAAGCGATCGTTGAAGCTGCTGGAGCTACAATGAGTGGAATTGTTAAGACTACAGTATTCTTGAAAGATATGAACGACTTTGCTTCTGTCAATGAAGTTTACGCGAGCTTTTTCGAACAACCTTATCCGGCACGCAGTGCTGTTGAAGTTGCAAGATTACCGAAAGATGCACTTGTAGAAATTGAAGTAATCGTTCAATTATAATAGATAGGCCTATGCACTACCCGAAGCTCTAGAAATCCTTATAGATCAATGTGTTATCTGTAGATGATGACATTGGATTATAAGGATTTTTTTTGCATTAAATGCATATAAATCTATCATTACTATTGACGTTAACTATCGTTAGTTTAATATAGTTATATAACCTATTTATAGGAAGTGGGGATGGTTTGAAATCAACAATTAGAAGAACATTCATTATTGTCAATATTATACTGCTATTTATCGTTTTTTTCAGTTATCAACTTCACGGATTTCAAAAAGTAGAAACGATTATGTTAGATATTAATATGAAGCAATCCGCAAGTCATGATCCTGATCCTCATATTGTCGTTGTTGCCGTTGATAATGAATCTATTGAAGCGTTGGGACAATTTCCTTGGGATCGCGCTGTATATGCTTCGTTTCTCGAAATGGTGAATCAAGATGGCTTTGAACCAGCAGCTATCGCATTTGATATTACATTTAGTGATGCAAGTAATGAAGAAAGCGATACCATATTTGCAGAAGCTCTCGCTTCATATGATAATGTCATCTTGCCGATGGTCGGTGTTACGACAGGTGATGTATTTCAAACATCGGTAGTTCATAAAGATCAATATTTACAAACGACTCATGTATTTTATCCATTTGATCTGTTAGCACAATACACACATCATGCTCACATTAATCGTGTCGTTAGCCATGACGGGGTCATAAGACAAGCATGGTTGAAGATTCAAGCCCCTGATGGAACGATAATTCCTTCATTAGCCTACAAGGCGGTAGAAATGACAGGTGCGGATCTCTCTTTCTACGATGAATATACAGATCGTAAGAAAACAAGTGATCCTATTGCGAAAAATACGATGACGATTGCTTATGATTTGGTTACGGATGATTATTTAACCGTGCCATTTGTTAATGTTCTTTATGGAGACATACCTCCGGAAACATTCCAAAATGCAATTGTATTTGTGGGTGCCACGGCAACGGGTGTTTCAGGTGATAGCGGACAAGATTCCGGACCAACACCACTTGAGCGTGATACAAAGCTAGTCTATGTTCATGCGAATATTGCTAATCAATTGCTGCAAGGCAGTTATATTCAATATGCTCCTAACGTAGTGGAACTAATTTTAATCGCGATTGCCTACATATTGTTCATGTTATTGCCTTGGCGCTTCAAGAACCTATACACATTTAGTATGGTCATACTGAGTATAGTTATCATTTATTTTGCTCAGCAATATAGCTATCAACAATTGAACTATCACATTAGTATCGTATATTTGTTGGAAGCTATGCTGATTGCTTATGTTTTTAATGTATCCTTGAAGTCATATATGGAACAATCTCAGAAAAACTTTGTTACAAGGCAGTTTGGAAGATACATCTCGCCTGATCTAGTAAAGGATATTGTGAAACAAGGAATGGATATTCAAATTGGCGGGATATCAAAGCGAATTACAATTTTATTCCTTGATATTCGCGGCTTTACTTCACTTTCTGAGCAATTAACTCCTGCTGAAGTTGTTGATGTATTGAATACGAAATTTACGATGATTACAAAAACTGCATTAGAGAACAACGGTACGATTGATAAATTTATCGGTGATGCCGCCATGATTCTGTTCAATGCGCCACTTGATGTCGCTGATCATGAAAAAATGGCTGTGTTAACGGCATATCAAATCCAACAAAATATGAATCCGATACGTGAGCAATTACTAGAAAAATACGGCGTTGAAGTTAATATTGGTATTGGGATTCATACTGGTAATGTCGTTATTGGAAACATCGGCTCTTATTTACGAATGGATTATACAGCCATTGGTGATAGCGTTAATATTGCTTCTCGGATTGAGTCTGGTACTGTTGCAGGCCAAATTATGGTATCAGAGGAGGTTTATAAGGCGACCAGTAATAGCTTCGAATATGGCGATGGAGTTGAGAAAATGTTCAAAGGAAAATCACAGCCAATCGCCATTTATGAATTATTGAAGCTGAAATAAGATTGAGAAATGAGAGCTAGATTACTGAAATGCAGTATGTGAATCTGTATAGTTACTAGTAGAGTAAACTTATGCCATGAAAAATTTCATTAGGAAGAGTAATAAAATTGAAAAAATATAAGGTTGGTGAATGAGATGAAACATCAGATTTTGAAGAAATATATCGTGATCGCATCTGTATGCCTGATGGCTGTGGCTACACCATCTGTTGTGCAAGGTGAGGGTGTGCTCGATCGTAAGCAAGGATTACTAGAATTACGCACAATCGTAGGACAATCAAAAGAAGATTTTAACGATGGTTCCACTGCAGACGCATCACTATTCTATCCGACTTCAATACTGCAGCAGCCAGATGGTAGTTTACTAATTAGTGATAGCAAAAATCATAAAATTAGATTACTAGCTAACGATCAGTTGACAACTTTAAGTGGTCATATTGTAGATTTTGATGAATCCTCGATGCCGATAGGTAGCTATGGGGACGGCGCTATTGATATAGCAATGTATCAATCACCTGGTGGACTTGCGATGGACGTCCAAGGTCAAATCTATGTTGCTGATACAAATAATCATAGTATTCGCCTTATAACTAAGGAGGGTACGGTAACAACCATTGCTGGTTCATGGGAGCCTGGTGATCAAGATGGGCAAGGTTCAGCAGCAGGTTTCTATTATCCATCGGATGTTGCTATCGATAGTCAAGGTAACGTCTATGTTGCAGATACGCTTAATCATCTTATTCGTAAAATAGATACGAAGGGCAATGTTACAACTTTGAATAAGGTATCGGACAGAGTAGTTGAATATTTCCCTGGTGTACTAGAGTATGGTGGGAATTTTGCAGATGGTTCTTTGGCTGAAGCTATGTTCAATGAGCCTACTGGTCTAGCTATAGATGATCAAGATAATCTATATGTTAGTGATAGGGGAAATCAACGTATACGTTATATCGATTTTGCTACGAATACGGTATCGACAGTAGCGGGCAATGGCATATATGATAGCAACGAGCTGTACATGGAAGGAGCTTATGTTGACGGAGCAGTATCCGTTGCGCGTCTATCCTCTCCAGCGGGTATTACGGTAACACAATCAGGTGTAGTGCTTGTTGCAGATACACTTAATCATGTCGTTCGTGCGATTCATAATGGAAATGTAACTACGGTGGCTGGTATTGGTGAGGAATATGGCTTCGCTGATGGCATACTTTCTTCGGCAGCATTGAATGAGCCTACCGATGTCATCGAATTAGCCAATGGAGATATCGCGATTGCTGATTCATCTAACAATAGAATAAGAGTCGTTCAATCTTATATTATTCCAGAAATAGTAGATCAAGCTGGCCTCATTCATATTATTGTAAATAACGAACTGCTAGAAACCGATGTTGCTCCAATGATCGAAAAAAATCGCACGTATGTACCATTGAGAGCAATCGTTACGAAGCTCGGTTTGAATATCAACTATTTGGCAGAGTCAAAGCAATATGAAGTTATCGTTGATGAGAATTTGACCTATACATTCTCTTCATCAAGTAATCGAGTGATAAAGCTTGAAAATGGTGTGAGCAGTGAATTACTTATGGACAATTCCGTTATGTTAACAGAAGGTCGATTATTAATACCAGTGAGATTCTTTGCAGAGCAGCTTGGATATGATGTGCAGTGGGATCAAGCGAATAGTAACGTTGTTATAAGACATAAAATATTCAACCCATAATGTGCGAAGGAGGAATTACTTTGAAAAGATGGAGTATAGTAACGCTTATGGCTATATTTTTGACAGTATCGATATTTAGCCATATTGGAACAGCTGAAGCGGCCACTTCAAGAGTTGCAATCATATCAAAAATGGAAGGCACAGTTGAGGTTCAAAAATCTGGTGGTAAAAAGACACTTAAAGGATTCAAAGGAATGAGCTTGAATCAAGGTGATATCGTAACTACTGGTAAGAAAAGTTCAGTTGTATTGAAATTTTCTAATGGAACATCAGAAGACGATACATTCATATTAGAGAGTAGTACAAAGGTAACTTTTAGTAAGTTGTCTAATAAAAGTGGTACAACAACGAAAGTAAGTATGCTCCAAGGAAAAGCATGGGTCGATGTAAAATCGATTAAAAATAAAGATGATGAATTTGTATTGGAAACTCCGACTGCCATTATGGGTGTGCGAGGCACAAACTTCTTTGTAGGTGTAGATCCTAATACAGGATTACCATCGCTTGCGGTATTGTCGGGAAATGTTAATGTTACAGGAAGCGATAATAATACGGATCAGTTTAATGTCTATCCAGCGTCAGCATTGACTGTAGATAATCAAGCTGGATTAGGAATTATTCCGATCGATAATCAAGTATTAGAGCAAATGTTAGCATCAACGAGTTCTCAAGTGATGCAAATGATCTTGGAAAGCGCACAAAAAATTATAAATGAAAACCAAGAGCTAATGGGATCATTTACAACGACAGCTTTTCCAACGGAAGTTCAGCAATTGCCGCTATCAGAAAATCAATATACTGATAATGTATATAATTTATTGCTTGCATTAGCAGAAGAGGCATCTAAGCAGAATATAATAGATAGAAATCATCTATTAGAATTACAACAAAAAATCAAAGAGCAGCAATTGGCTAATAATGAATTGCATAAAAATCAAGACGATGTTGACTGGGAATTTGAAGCGAAGAAATTAAGTGAGCAACAGCGTTTAGAAAAATTAAAGGCTGAGAAAGCAAAACAAGATGCATTAAAAAAAGACTTTTTAGCTAGCCAACAAAAAGCTAAAGAGGATAAATTGAAGCAGGATCGACTTGATGCATTAGAAAAACTATGGCTTGAGAAGCTTAGCCAAGCTGAAAGAGATAAATATGAACAAGAGAAGCAAGATAGATTAGAAGAGTTGAGCAAGGGAGGAGCATCTACTTCAACACCAACACCAACACCAACACCAACACCAACACCGACACCGACACCGACACCGACGCCGACGCCGACGCCAACAATTACATGGTCAGAAATAGAGAAACCGTTCGATCTTCGTCTTAATCATAATGGTGGTCCTTCAGAATTGAATTACACTCGTGGTAATCTCTTTACGGATCTATCTGTTGATGAGCCAATTGAACTAGAAACTGGCGAGATGTATCTTCAGTTTGGACCAACACCAACGGACGACAACTCGTTGCAAATCGTAGGGGTAACACTAGATGGTAGCTCTCGTGAACTGGATGAAAACGAAGGCATATTCGGTATGTATTTGGATTCTTATGCAACGGAAATGACTTTTTCAGTAACCGTTAAGCACAGTCAAATCGCNAACGGACGACAACTCGTTGCAAATCGTAGGGGTAACACTAGATGGTAGCTCTCGTGAACTGGATGAAAACGAAGGCATATTCGGTATGTATTTGGATTCTTATGCAACGGAAATGACTTTTTCAGTAACCGTTAAGCACAGTCAAATCGCTGGCACACAAGTGTTCAAATTGAATATCTCGACGACTGCACCAATTACTGTACCAATTACATGGTCAGAAATAGAGAAACCGTTCGAACTTCGTCTTAATCATAATGGCGGTCCTTCAGAATTGAATTACACTAGTGGTAATCTCTTTACGGATCTATCTGTTGATGAACCAATTGAACTAGAAACTGGCGAGATGTATCTTCAGTTTGGACCAACACCAACGGACGACAACTCGTTGCAAATCGTAGGGGTAACACTAGATGGTAGCTCTCGTGAACTGGATGAAAACGAAGGCATATTCGGTATGTATTTGGATTCTTATGCAACGGAAATGACTTTTTCAGTAACCGTTAAGCACAGTCAAATCGCTGGCACACAAGTGTTCAAATTGAATGTATCTACTGCTAATTACGAAAGGCCAATTAATATTTTTCGAGGCATAGAGGGAATTTCTGAAGATAGTCTAGTAGACTATACAATTATTGAAGGCGATCAGGAATTTGATTATATTATTACGATAGATAGTCTTGACTTTAGTGATGGATCAGCTCCTTATATAAGATTCGAAAAGGTAAACGATGAAGAATTCGTGATGATAGACGTGAATCGTGGAGGAGATGAATGGGAAGGACTTGAGAGTAATGATGAAACGAATTATCAGGATTACCCATATTCAGCGAGTGATTCGCATCAATATCGCTTAAGGGTCACAAAAGATGGCATGACAGTGACCTATTTAATTATTATTGAAAATATTCAATGGCAAACTATCCAACCTTAAAGTCCACTTTTTGAAGCTCCTTTTAAACGTTGTTTAGATGGATAGTTAGGTGTGACGAATGAATAAGTAATCGTTATAATGAAGGAGACAACTCCCTGCTCGACACTCGAGTAAGGGGACGTCTCCTTTTATACATTACATATGTGCTAGGAGAGATCAGGATGAACTATGTACAAGACATTAACTCTATTATGGAGCAGCTAGATGCCAAGATGCGTGAAAGTATTGGCATGGATACTATTATGATTGAAACAGGTGCATTGTCGAAGCTTGTTCCCTATGTGAAACAACGCGGGATGAAGCGGGTTATGCTTGTTGCGGATAGTAAAACCTATGAAGTAGCAGCAAAGCAATTAGAGCGATACTTTAATGAAGATGGTACTATCGAGGCTACAACTACAATACTTACTGCAAATAAAGTTGGCGATGTCATTGCAGACGAGCAGACTATCGTAGAACTTATATTAGCGATCCAACAGCATGGTCCAGAAGTAGTTATCGCTGTAGGAAGCGGTACGATTCATGATGTCGTGCGTTATGCAGCGCATACGGTATCATTACCGTTCATATCAGTACCAACAGCACCGTCTGTTGATGGCTTCAACTCCAAAGGTGCACCAATCATTATTAGAGGATTCAAAAAAACAATCGTAGCGATTGGTCCGGATGCTGTATTTGCGGATCTAGCTATATTAGTTAAAGCACCTAAGTCACTTATCGCTGCAGGCTTTGGTGATATTCTAGGCAAATATACATCGTTATTCGATTGGAAATTCGGCAACCTTACGAATGATGAGTCGTATCTGCCTATTTCAGATGAAATTACGGTTAACGCACTTCATAAATGTGTACGAGCAGCGGATAGTATTGCTGCGGGAGAAGAAGCGGGTGTTGCACATCTGATGAGTGCGCTTATCGAATCAGGCATTGCAATGTTAATATTCGGGAAGTCGCATCCAGCTTCTGGAGCAGAACATCATCTTTCACACTATTGGGAGATGGAATTTATTAAGCAAGGTTACAAGCAGTTATTGCATGGGGCGAAGGTTGGCGTAAGCTGTATTGTCATCGCTTCGCTATACCATCAATTGGCTGAGCAGGATTTCGGTCTACAGTCAGATGTTAATCCAGCTGTCACGCAACATTGGGGAGAAATTAAGCGATTATTGAATGAGCTTCCAAGTGCGCAAGTATTAACTGATTTACTTAAAAAAGTTGGTGGACCTACAACGATTGCTGAGCTTGGGATCTCACCAGAGCTTTGTAAATTAAGTTTAGAGCAAGCGCACCATATTCGGATTGAGCGTTATACGCTACTACATGCTCACAATACTAAGAAGTAAATTAATAACTTAAATATTGACATTGGAAATTGATATATGGTATATAACTAGTATTAGCACTCAAGTAGACAGAGTGCTAATACAAATTAATGATTGTAGTTGAAGGGAGATTGGAATCACGATGGCTAAACAGCAATTTAAAGCAGAATCCAAACGACTATTGGAGATGATGATTAACTCCATTTACACACAAAAGGAAATTTTCCTTAGAGAATTACTTTCTAATGCAAGTGATGCTATGGATAAAATTTATTATAAGGCGTTAACTGATGATCAATTAGTATTCAATAAAGAGGACTATTTCATCAAAATTTCAATCGATAAAAGTGCTCGTACGGTAACGATTACTGATACGGGTATCGGGATGACGAAGGAAGAGCTAGATAATAATCTAGGCGTTATTGCTAAGAGTGGCTCGCTTGCATTCAAATCAGAAAATGAAGCTCAAGATGGACATAACATTATCGGTCAATTCGGTGTTGGTTTCTATTCTTCATTCATGGTTGCTGATCAGCTAGTTGTAACATCGCGTGCACTAGGCAGTGATGAAGCATATCGCTGGGTTTCTGATGGTGCAGACGGTTATGTGATCGAGGCAGCTGAGAAAGCTACAATTGGTACTGAAATTGTTATGCATATTAAGGAAAACACGGAAGATGAACAATATGATGAGTATCTGGAACAATATCGCTTGAAAGCTATTGTTAAAAAGTACTCTGATTTTATTCGTTATCCGATTAAGATGGATATTGCTTCACAACAACCAAAAGCGGATGCTGAAGGTGAATTTGAAGAGGTTGTGGAAGAAGAAGTACTTAACAGTATGGTACCTCTATGGCGTCGCAACAAAAATGAACTGACAGATGATGATTATAATCTCTTCTATATGGACAAGCGTTATGGCTTCGATAAGCCGTTGAAGCATATTCATATTAGCGCAGATGGGGCTGTTGTATATAATGCCATTCTATTTTTACCTGAAAGCCCACCATATGATTTCTACACGAAGGAATATGAAAAAGGGTTAGAGTTATATTCTAATGGCGTACTAATTATGGAGAAATGCGCTGATCTACTTCCAGACTATTTCGGATTTGTGAAAGGTATGGTTGATTCAGAGGATTTATCGCTTAATATTTCTCGTGAGTTATTACAACATGATCGTCAATTGAAACTAATTGCGAAGAACATTAAAAACAAAATCAAATCTATGCTACAAAGCTTATTGAAAGACGAACGTGAGTCATATGAGAAATTCTATGCATCATTCGGTCGTCAATTGAAATTTGGCGTATACAATGATTATGGTATGCATAAAGACGACTTGCAGGATCTACTATTGTTCACATCTTCCAAAGAAAACCAGCTTGTTAGTCTTGCGGAATATATTGAACGTATGCCAGAAGATCAAAAATATATTTACTATGCAACAGGTGAATCTGTAGCGAGAATCGAAAAATCGCCACAGCTTGAAGTTGTAGTAGATCAAGGCTACGAAGTATTGTATTTAACGGATGATATTGATGAATTTGCTCTTAAGGTAATCCAAAGCTACAAGGAGAAAGAATTCCGTTCGATCTCTAGTGGAGATCTGGGCTTCGATGTGAATAGCAGCGAAGATCAGGAGCAAGCAGATTCTGAGGAAACAAAAGAATTATTTGCTAGTATGCAATCTTTACTTGATGGCAAAATCAAAACGGTTAAAGCTTCGAAACGTTTGAAAAGTCATCCCGTATGTCTTTCTTCCGAAGGCGAGTTGTCCATCGAAATGGAGAAAATCTTGAAAGCAATGCCTGATGCTAATGGTGTTCAAGCGGATAAAGTATTGGAAATCAATATTAATCATGATGTGTTCCGCGCGCTACAACAAGCGTACGGTAGTGATCAAGAGAAATTTGCTCTATATACACAGTTGTTGTATAGCCAAGCTCTACTGATTGAAGGATTATCGATTGAGGATCCTGTTGAGCTGAGCAATAATATCTGTCGCGTAATGGTCTAGGGGTTCGCTTGTGATCACGATGATTATGCTGACGTTCAATATATAGAAAGAGGAAGCAGGGATGGCCCCGTTGGGCTGGTCTCTACTTCCTCTTTTTGTTGATTATTTTTTTGTTGAAGTTTTACTATATTGTCTATTCAAGATTAGTTCGGCACTTAGTAGTTTGCGTTCATAGGGTTGATTCGGGTTGAGAATACGCCAGAATAATTGATCTACGGCACGACTACCTATGATCTCTTTATTCACATTAGCTGTTGCATATAAAGGTAATTCAGGATAGGTATAGTCAAAGCCTGTAAGGATACAATCTAGTGGTACTTGTATGCCGATACTATTTAGTGCCTCGATAGCGAACATTGCGGTAGTATCGTTTGCGCATATAAACACTTCAGGAATCCCATCCTGTTGAACAGCTTCTAGAATTGCGTCTTGTATATGTTCTAAAGTGGGCGAGATTAGTATTGGATTCTGATTCAGCTCGATATTGTGATCTTCTAAAGCAGTACGATAAGCTAACCAGCGTTCATTGAAGCTGTAATTGTTTAAATGTAATGAAATCGAATGAAAATTAACAGCCCGAAAGCTCTGATATACAGGAGCTTCGGGCTATTAGTCGCTTATTTGTAAAATTAACTCTTTCCGTTCTCATCAATAACTATGGGGGAATTCTGTCTGCAGTAGCCTTTTTTTATGGAATCAACCCACCGGTTACATAGAAACATCTCTTTATAGGTCTGAGTTTGAAATTTGGTATCAATACTAATGAATTGGTATATAGAGTAATATTAAGCCAATTTATACTAATAGATAAGCGTTGGCATTAGTCGTCGCACTAAATGGGGGTGATCAGCTTGTATCGTATAATATCTGTTATTTTGTTGGTGTGCATGGGAGTCTCTTTATTTTCAGCGGGAACATATGCGAATAGCGAGGTGAATGTGTCAAAGTTACTTCATAGCGAAGAGAATATGGGCGTAGCACAAGTTAGCTATTCAGACATGTCGGGTCACTGGGCTTCTGAAGCTGCAAGTAATCTCGGAAAGGTAGGTATAATTAAAGGCTTACCTAATGGAGAGTTTCATCCAGATCAACCGATAAGTCGAGCTGAATTCGCGGTGATGCTTTACCGCATATTTGGTTATGTTGAAGAAGGCGTCGAGCCATTTACGGATGTTAACACTTCAGATTGGTATGCTGATGAAGTAGCTAAAGTACACGAAGCTGGCATTATTACCGGATATTTGGATGGGAGCTTTCGACCTAAGGATAACATCATAAGACAGGATGCGGCAATTATGATTGTACGTGCCATGCATCTGGACGATTATTCCAGTAATGCAGATCTTGGAGGCTTCTTGGACGCCAATACGATAGGAGATTATGCGCAATTTGCTGTTAAGAAAGCAGTATCTGAAGGATATTTGCATGGAGATGTCAACAGCATGCTTAATCCTATAGCCGCGTTAACAAGGGGCGAGGCTGTTGTCCTCTTGGATCGAGCATTTCGTTGGTTTGGATACAAAGCAGACAATTACAATGTAGCAGAGATTCAAGGTAATGCAGTTATTCAGAGTGCGGATATTGGACTTAGTAATACAGTTATCCATGGTAATCTTTATATCACTGAAGGTGTTGGAGAAGGAGATGTCTTCTTCGATCGGGTTACAGTTAAAGGAGCTACAATCATTGAGGGAGGCGGCATTAATTCCATTCATTTCAGTGAATCGCATCTAGAGGGTGTCGTGTTGAACAAAAAAGGGAAGGGAGTTCGTTTGGTGTTAGATACGGGCTCCTCTGTGAAATGGATATTGATGGAAAGAAAAGCTCTAATCGATGTATTAGTAGGCTCAAAAGTTGACGATGTGCAGATTGCTGATGAAGGCTATGGTTCGGTAATCAGTAACACTGGATTTATTGGTCGGCTTCGTGTCAATGCTGATGGTGTAACTTTGAATGGTAAAGTGCTGGTGAAAGGGGCAGATTTTCAACCGAACGAGGTGAACGACAATAATTCTATAGATACATCTTCTGCTCCAAGTACTAAACCTTCCGTTCCTGGTACTATTCCTACTCCAGCTCCCAGTCCTGGTAATGAAGTGGACGATTGGAATCTAGTATGGAATGACGAGTTTAATGGAAATGCAATAGATACAACAAAATGGAATGTGGAGCATACTGGAACTGTCTACAACAATGAACTTGAATATTATCATTCAGACAATGTAAGGCTAGCAAAGGATGGAGATAAAGGCGTATTACAGCTAACAGCACTTAAACAGGAGTATGGTGGGCGTAACTACACTTCTGGTAAAGTCACTTCAAAGCTGAAAGGTGATTGGACATACGGGAAATTTGTAGTTAAAGCAAAACTACCAGTGCAACAAGGTATGTGGCCAGCAATTTGGATGATGCCGACAGACGAGTTTGAGCAGTACGGACCTTGGCCTGGAAGCGGTGAGATGGATATTATGGAGTTAACGGGACCGGTTGCGAGTGATGCAGATCATGCAGATAAGTACCCTCGTACTGTTCATGGCTCTATTCATTATGATAGCCCTCATACTATGCAAACAAAAGAATATGTACTACCTGAGGGACAGACATTCAATGACGATTATCATGAATTCACAATGGAATGGCTACCAGGGCTGATTCGATATTATGTAGATGGACACTTATTTTTTGAGAGCAGTGACTGGGGAACGAAAAGGGAAGGGCAGCCGGAGTACTACACATATCCAGCGCCGTTCGATCGTCCGTTTTACATGATTATGAATCTTGCTGTAGGGGGAGATTGGCCAGGAGATCCAAGGGATGACTTTGAGAGTGATCAGATGTTTATCGATTATGTTCGTGTCTATGAGTATAAAAACCTTGATCTATGGCCTGATGTGACAGGGAATAGACCAGATCCATCAAATGGTATTACAGCACAGCGCGAGCCACTTGCTGATGGCAATCAGATTTATAATGGAATTTTCAATGAGGGCGCGAATAATAATAATGTGCCTAACGACTGGGAGTTTATAGTAAATGAAAACGGTGACGGAAGTGTTTCAATTGTTGATGATCAAGTCAAAGGTAAGGCTGCAAAAGTTGAAGTAACGTCCGCAGGAGATCAACTCTATTCGATACAATTGACGCAGCAACCGATCTTCTTAAAAAAAGGTAAGACCTATAAGGTAACATTCGATGCTAAGGCGGATGCAGATCGTTCCATTATGACTAAGCTAACTGAGTTCGGTGGCGAATGGAAAGCTTATTCGGAGGAACATACATTCGAGTTAACTAATCAATGGCAGAGTTATGAATACACATTTAAAATGGAGGACATGACTGACAATAACGCTCGATTTGAGTTCAATCTAGGATTAAACACGATTGCGTCTTACTTTACGAATGTAAAGGTGACAGAAACAGATGGGGTTAAAGAACCGCGTAAACCTCTTAAAGACGGTAACTTGATCTATAATGGTAACTTTGATTTAGGACAAGAACGATTAGCATTTTGGGAGTTTTCAACATTGAATGAAGCGGAAGCGCTAGCATCTGTGACAAATGATTTGGCATTACCATATATGCAACGGATATTGAAGGTGAATATTGCAAATGGTGGATCATCACTTAATGACGTGAAGCTCGTTCATAAGGATCTTCCACTTAAGGAAGGCGCGTCTTATATGCTTACTTTTGACGCTAAGGCAGATACCAATCGACCGATCCACATTGCATTAGATGCTGGTACGACTGAGGGCGTAGAGTATATAAGCGGATCAGAGATCAAGTTAACAACGGAAATGCAATCCTATACGATCGATATGAAAATTTTGGAGGGAGCTAATGCATCTTCATCCAATCTTGAGTTTCTGCTAGGAGAACATGCAGGTACTGTAGCCATCGATAATGTTAGATTAATTCTACGATATTCTCCTTCCGAGAATGAAGGCAAAAGCTATTTGCATACGGCTGCCCATTCATATTGGGCTATGGATGGAGTAACACTTATAGCTGGTAGTGAAGGAGGTATGAATGTAACCGATTTCGATGCAGATGATTATGTGAAATACAAACAAAAAGTAAACAGTGGTACTTATATTCCGATGGTTCGAGTGAAAGGTAATGATGTTGGATCAAAAATCACTTTAAGTATTTGGAATGAAGACGAAGAGCAAATAGCTGTTGTTAACGCAAATATTGATGACAATAATCTAGATGGAGTATATAAGACAATAATATTTCCAAAGCTTGAATTGCTTGAAGGCGTTCATATTTTTAAAGTAGAAGGAACTGACTTTGACCTTGCATGGCTTGAGCTGTCAGAGGACTTGACTGTTAACGGTAGTTTCCAAGAAAATTCTAATGACTGGGAATTGTTTAAGATGGATTGGGAACAGACAGATCCTGTTAAAAGCACAGTTATGCAAGTAGAAGACGGGCAATTAAAGGTTAAACTAGGCGGCCCAGGAACTGAACCATGGCATGTACAGTTGAAGCAACCTGGTATTCCGATGCAGTCAGGAAAGGTATACAGACTGTATTTTGAAGCAGCATCTGATGTATCACGAGATATTGTTGCCCTAGTGCAGCATGATGGTACACATGATGGAAATTGGGCGACGTATCTGGAAAACCAAATAGAGTTGACTTCCGATATGACGGAATTTGAATACTATTTTGTTATGCCTTCCGACGAGTCTGCCGCCGTACTACAATTCAGTATGGGGAAGCTGGGCAGCATTGAGGGTGAACATACCGTTACTCTGGATAATATTTCTCTGATTCAAGTTAATCCGGTAAGCGTAGGTATAGTAGATGATGGTAATCTAATTCCCAATGGTGATTTTACGACTGGAATAAAAGGCTGGAATAGCTATTCGACGGAAAATGATGAATTATCTATTCAGCATGAGGATGGCGTACTACGAATTGACGTAGCCATGGCAGGTTCGAATAGTTGGGATCGTCAAATTTACTATGAGGGTTTGCCCTATAACAAGGGGGATAGATACAAATTGACGTTTACATCCAAGTCCACGATTGACCGCAAAATGAATATTAGTGTAGGTTGGTTGGATGAAGTGAATAATTATACTTGGAATGGGTATGGCAGTGAGATTATTGATTTGGGTACCGAGTATGAGACTTACACTTTCTACTTCGATGTAGAGCCAGATGGTACGAGTATCGGAAGAATTACTTTTGAGTTAGGAAAAATCGATGAACTTGACGGGGCTGCATCGGTATATATCGATAACATTAACTTAGTTAATGAGGGACCTATACCGGGTAGTTAAACTAGTGTTATTTTCCAATAGGCGATCGATTCTCGTGTTATTTCGAGGAAAGATCGCCTTGTTTTCATGCAGGCGCTTGGAAAGATGGAATTCACACGTTTTATTGGTTAGTGTTGTACTAGGTGGAGAGCATATAATAATTGAATTTTTTAGGCTTATGACAAACTTCCTCGAGTTTTCCTAACGTCTTTAAATTCCTGAGGGGTAAGTCCACTATATTCTTTGAATAGCTTAATAAAGTAGTGCGCGTTAGAATAACCCAACTGCTCAGATATTTCATAGATTTTGAACGATGTATGAGTGAGAAGATAGGTAGCCCTTTCCATTTTCGCTGAAAATATATAATCACTGATACGTTTACCTGTCTCAGATTTGAAGATTTTCGATAAATAGACAGGGTGTAGATTTACATGATCTGCTATAGAATGAAGTGATACATAGTGGAGGTTATCGTCTACAAACCCTTTTACCCCGGCTATGATCGATGAGCGCCGATCTTTACGGTCGGAGTCAAAATGTTTTTTTAGCTGCGCTAAGACCCCTAAAGCCCAGTCTTTAAGTTGCTCTGGTGTATGTATAGTACGGTTCTCAAGATGAGGTAGTCCTATTATCTCTCCAAGCAGCTTGTTGTTCCGGTGAGCGAAATAAAAGAAAGCAGCCTCTAGTAAATATTTAGATTCTTGAACATGCTCGTGTGAAAGTTCTTCACGGCTTCCTAATTCTAAGGAAATGGCTACTATTTTTTCTTCAAGAGCATCCCAGTTATTCGTTTCAAATAAATGAAACAGCGTAGGGGGTTCGTATAAAGATTGTAATGTTGGTGTGTCGGGCAGGTTTACTTCTTCCGCTACGCTGGACAAATAAACACCTGTCTCTGGACCGATGCGTTGATGGACCGTGGTGACAGCCGACTGATAAAGTGTACGAGTTTTTAACGGAATTGGTCCCCAGCCAGTCGTAACGACTGAAATATCTCCACCAATAATGCTACTTACGTTTTTTTGAAGCTGATAAGCAGCATTTTTCAGAAGATTATCCTCGTTACCAGCATTTATAGAAGGTTTAGGTGAAATTAGAAATACAAGATAATCATGACTATCCTTGCAAGACCAAAAATGGAAGTGTTCCTGAAGTAATTCATTTGCAATATTTACGATAGCGTATTCAAACAACAAAAGACTATTCAAATCCTGTCTTTGAAAGAAATCTTCAAGCCGAACGACAAGCAACGAGGTCGTATCGCCAATAGAAAAAGGAAGATCAAATTTGTCGGTGTTTTCCGCAAACTGGGAATCTGAAATTTTTCTGCCTCGCAGTAAATCATTCAAAAACTTATCCCGTAGTAGCGGTAGTTGCTCATGTAGCGTTTGCATAGATCGTTGATATGAAGCCAAACTCTCCCATTCCTGATGTATTTCCTGTTGTAGCTCGAGTAATGAATGAATAAGTTGTTCAGTAGTGATTGGTTTTAGCAGATAGCCACTTGCCTGACGTTCAATTGCCTGCTTTGCATAATCAAAATCGGCATAGCCTGTCAGTAAAAGGCACTTAATATTTTTCCAACTACTGCGAATCTGCTCGATTAATTGTATGCCGGACATTTGCGGCATGTTAATGTCCGTAATGACAATATCGATTGGATGTTTTTGAAGAATTTCGAGTGCCGCCATTCCTGAATATGCGATATGTACTTGGTCAAATCCGAGTTCTTGCCAAGGTATTGTAATGGATAGGTCATCCACAACATAGGGTTCATCATCTACGAGCAATATTTGTAGCATCCTTTACCTCTTTCTCTCTATTTGGAGCGTCATCAATATGTTACCTAGATCGGATGTTTAGATGGTAAGATATATTCGATAGAGTCACTAAATAATAATAAATTGATTTTATATAATAAGTAGAATAATGAAAGAGCTTACACTGAACATTATAGGTGGTGCCCTTATTTGTCAAATCTTAATTTGAATAGTCATTTGGAAAGTTGTTAAATTGTTATAGGGTAAATACATTTGTTATTTATGTGCAAATTTTTAGAGGCTATAATTCAACTAGCGACCCTTTTTCAATTGTAGAAGAAGGAGTTATTTATAGGGGGCTGAATATATGAAGAAGCAGAAGTTGTTTCAAGCTGCAATACTAATGATTATGATATTCGGATTTGCATTAATGGCTTGCAGTACTAGTTCTGAAGAAAATAATACTGTAAGAAATAAAGGCGCTAATCAGGTAGATTCCGAAAATTTGAACGCGGATTCTAATGCTAATAAGGAGAATGAGACGATGGAAGTGGAGGTTAATACAAATATGAACGTGGATGTTTATGAAAAGGCAAAAATGATTGGAAAAGCAGTCAACCTCGGTAATGCACTTGAGGCACCTTATGAAGGTGCATGGGATATGGTGATTAAGGAAGAATATTTTGAGCTGATCAAGGAGAAAGGTTTCGATTCTGTTCGAGTTCCTATACGATTTTCAAATAAAACGACACAGGAATCTCCCTACACAGTGGACGAGACCTTCATGAAGCGTGTTGACTGGGTTATAGAACAAAGCTTAATGCAGGGGGTAAATGTCATCGTAGATTTACATCACTTTGACGAAATGTTAGCTGACCCATTTGCTAATAAGGATCGTTTTCTTTCAATTTGGAAGCAGATTTCTAGCAGATATAGTAGTCAACCAGAAAATGTTTTTTATGAGATCCTTAATGAACCGAATGGATTGATAACCGCGAATTTATGGAATGAATACTTGTTGGAGGCGGTAGAGGTAAT
The DNA here is from genome assembly GCF_056786395.1 of Paenibacillus sp. Y951. Taxonomy (NCBI): domain Bacteria; kingdom Bacillati; phylum Bacillota; class Bacilli; order Caryophanales; family Paenibacillaceae; genus Paenibacillus; species Paenibacillus sp. Y951. The sequence continues at coordinate 81,598 of NZ_JBXCIY010000011.1, forward strand.
TCGTGAGCATGATCCTCAACGTACTTTAATTATCGGTGGCGTGGAGTGGAATGGTATTGATGGGCTTTATAAACTTAAGCTTCCAGAAGAAGATCGAAATATTATTGCTACATTCCATTATTATGGTCCGATGTTTTTCACTCATCAAGGAGCTGAATGGATGACGGCTGAATATGGTACTACTGGGCTAGTATGGCCGGGACCTCCGGAAACTCCGGTTGAACCTAATGAAGCTGCTAAGCAGATCGATTGGGTTAACAATTTCTTCAATGATTATAATACAAAAACTGCAGGCGATAATCCAGCGAGCAAGGAAGCACTAATTCGAGATTTAGAGCGTGCAGCAGAGTGGGGAAAAACATATGATCGTCCATTGTTTATGGGGGAATTTGGTGCTTATCGAACAGCGGATCTTGCTTCCCGAGTGGCCTGGACAAAAACGGTACGTTTGGAAGCTGAACGACTTGGGATTTCTTGGGCTTATTGGGAGTTTGGTGCTGGTTACGGAGTGTATGATCGCTCAGCAGCTAAGTGGAATGAGGAATTAATAGAGGCACTTTTCTCATCTCAATAAACGCAGAGGGGGAAGAACAGATGATTATGATATTAAAGAAACCTTTAGCTATTGTTTTGACAGCTGCATTGTTTATTACATCTCTTGTAGCCTGTGGAGGTGGAAGGAATAAAAATGAGTTGAGTAGCACTGATGCTTCCTTTTATTCAGCTAAGTTTGAGGATGGTAAATATGTTGAGCCTGTTACGATTACGACGGTTTTTCCAATCGCAACGAATATGAAATTCAAAAATGGTGAAAATCTTGAAAATAATGTTCACACGAAATGGGCAAAAGAAACGCTAGGAATTGATATTAAATATTTGTGGACAGTAGGTGAGCAGAATGATGCATATGCAACAAAAATTCGTCTGATGTTATCCTCTGGGCAGGATTTTCCAGATATGATTGTTTTTCGGGGAGATAATAAGCTTATCAATGATTTAATCGATAGCGGTCAGTTTAGCGATGTTGGAGAGTTGTTCGATAAATATGCATCGGATACTTACAAGGCGGCGATGGCAGAAGATTCAACGGTTTGGAACCCATATATTCGTAATGGCGTAAAAATGGGGATTCCTATTTTGGAGAATGCCTATAATAGTGATCCTGTTATGTATATACGGGAGGATTGGCTCAATAAATTGAGTTTAAAGGCGCCGGAAACTCTTGAGGAGCTTGAAATTGTATTAGAGGCTTTTACTAATGGCGATCCTGATGGGAACAATATGAATGATACGATAGGGCTCTCGATAGGCTTCAAAAACAATTTAAATACATGGATGTCAGATACAGGCTGGTTGTTTGGAATGTTCGGTACAATGCCTAACCAATGGAATGTAGGGATAGATGGTAGTTTACAATATGGTTCTATTCAACCAGAGATGAAGCCTGCTCTTCGGAAACTGCAAGAATGGATGGCGAAGGGGTATATTTCCGCAGAAGCTGGTTTGTACGATGAAGTAAGAGCTACAGAGTTATTCACAGAAGGAACTGCAGGAATTATAGTTGGCCCCTATTGGATGACAGGCTGGCCAATCACGCAGCTTAAGGCTAATGATTCTAATTCCGAGTATAAGCCATATCCATTACCAGCTGGTCCTGAAGGTAAGATTGGTCGTCATGGTACAGCAATCGGTGCTGGAGCTGTTTTAATCAATAAAAATATGAAAAATAAAGATGCATTTTTTGTTTATCAAAATTATTTTTATGATCATTGGGCAAATCCAGATGGAGAAGGGCCATTCTCTATTGGTTTTGCAGAAGGATATGATTACACTATTGGTCCTAATGGAGAAGTACTCAGTGAACAAGAAAGGGATTTGATCCCCGGAGGATGGGTCGATGCAATCCGCTATACACTAACCTTTGATGGAGCCATTATTCCTTCCTTGCGTATTAATGGACTTGCGAAACTAGCTAATGGGGAACAGCCATCAACTCCGTATGAGCAGACATTAGTTTATACATTACCTGAACAAATGCAGGCTGCGAAGATTGTCATCGATCAAAAGGATTCAGTCATCATGAATATGTTTTCAGGTTCACCTACTCCGACTCAGATTTTAAAAGGTGATATACTGAAAAAGTTTGAGGAAGACATATTAAATAAAATTATTTACGGTGAGGCCTCTATCGATGAATTTGATTCTTTTGTTGAAAAATACAATGCTTTTGGAGGAGAGCAGATTACGAAGGAAGTAAACGAATGGTATGACTCTATTAAATTATATGACTAATCTACTTGAAGAGCGGCCAATCAGGCCGCTCTTTTTTGCTAGTATTTGCGAATTTAAGAGAGTTAGTTAGTATCCTCTAAGTCAACGACCACATATGATTGATTATCAACTAATGAGATCTGTAGCATATTGCTCCTCATGCAATTGAATTGTAATCGTATAACATGTTCCTTCTAATAATCCAGATGTAATGGAGAGTCCGGCCTGCATGTCAAAATAGAGCTTAAGACGTTGATGAACATTACGAATCCCTACTCCAGAAATATTTTCTGAGATTACGGATTCGGCCATACGTTGCTTAACTAAAGATAGCTTTTCATCATCCATACCTACCCCATTATCAATAATTAAAATGTGTAGAGCCTGCTCAACTTTTTCGACTTTTATCTCGATATGTCCGGGATTGATGGATGTCTCAATACCATGTTGAATACAATTTTCAACAAGCGGCTGAATAATCATCTTAGGAAGCGGATAATTGCTTATATCGCTTGGAATTTCTATCGAAAAGGACAAAGCACGCTTTCGAAGTTTTATGACAGATAAGTAATGTTCAACGAAATTAAGCTCATCCTTAATCGTTGAATCTATACAATCTATTTTATGGCTATAGCGATAATAAGCTCCGAGATGAAGCGTCATGGCAGATATCGATTCATAATCCTCCATGGCAGCCTTGCTTTGTATGTAATGTAAGCTGTTGTATAGAAAATGAGGGTTGATTTGAGCTTGATATTGCTTTAATCGAGCTTCTTTCACCTCTAATTCACCAAATAGAACCTGTTCAATAAGCTTTTGTGTATTTTCCGCCATTCGGTTAAAGGAAATACCTAGCATTCTGAATTCTTCAGGGTTGGAATCACTTACACGACTTGAAAAGTCGCCGCGTTCAAATCGACCTATAGCTTTTCTTAATGTAACAATCGGAGTTTTAACTTGCCTTTTTAGTAGAAGGCTGTAAATAAGTGAAATCATTAGTAAAACAATGATCGCAACAATGAAAAGAGTATTATTTTGAGAAATCGTTTTAACAAATTGTCTTTTAGGATGATAATCAATAAAATACAAATCTAGCATGTCGGATTTCATATAACTAAGCAAATACTCCGTACCGTTCTCGTTTACTGTCAAAAAACCATTATCGTCTTTTATTAGTGGAATGATTCTGCTAATACTATCATCCAGTGGTGCACGTGTCTCAACTTGGATGATCACATTACTGTTAGAATCATAAAGCATCGGTGTCCCTGACGTATATTGCTGCATCATTTTACGGAGATTATCTAATGATACTCTCGTTTCGATGAATAGCGGGGCAATATGACTTTGCGTTAAATTCGAATAATAACCAATACCATCCTCGTTCATGTTCAAAATCCACTTGTTAAATGGCTGATCTGGAAGGTTATAGTGGGTAACGCTATCCGAAGAATCAGATGAAATCGTTTCCGAAAAATCAGGGTAGTACAAAGTAATTATATTATTCCAAAAAGTAGATGCTCTGTTCAGCGTCAGCTTGTCAATAATAGCTAACTTTATTTCATATTTGGAATATTGGTCACCGAACTGCAATGCATAAGGATACTTTCTAACCGACGGATCCTCAGACATTGTAATAGTATTCATTAGTACTTGCTCAAATTGAGTTGAAAGTTGAAATGTCATAAATTTAATTTCAGACATTTTATTTTTTTTAAGTTCATTTTGAATGTCATTAACATTAAGTCGAAAGATAATCCAGAAAACAACAATTATTAATAAGAACATGAGTAATACACCTAATAGCAACTTCCTAAAAATTGATATTCCCTTTTTCATTTTCAAACTCCTCCAGAAAATCTAGTGTGAGTATCTCTTGTTTTGAGCTTACATACTCATTCGCAATATGTAAATAAGCAAACAACTCTAAAATAGCAAATGTTTATTTATTGTTATGGAGTTTAAATAGTTGTTATAGTAGCACCGCTATACGTTAGTGTACGATTAATATTGTTAATACATGAGATATCAAAACGCACTAATGATATTGCAAAGCATAACAATAAGTTACATGTTATGAGAGTACACTTCAAGTACGTAACATCATTTGTCTATTTTGCTAGTGCACCAAAAAAATGGGGGGTAAAATAATGCGTCAATTGAAAGGGTTTTCATTGTTATTGCTATGTCTAGTAATGGTACTTACAGCTTGTGGTGGTGGAAATGGTGGTTCAACGAATACAACTCCAACGCCAACACCTGCTAATGTTGAAGATGCAATAACGGATCCAACCGAACAACTAGAGGATGTACCAAATCTTGATGGTCGTGTTATTAAGATTGCAGCTTGGTGGGATCTAACACCACAAGGAGAAACGCAATCAGAAATTAACAGATTGGAAAAAATCGCAGAGGTAGAGAAGAAATACAATGTGGAAATTGAATTTGTAACGGTTCCATATGAAGAAGTGATACCTAACTTAACAAATAGTGTTCTTAGTGGCGAGCCATTTGTCGATATTGTACAGCTTGAGTACGATGCAGCATTACCACTTATTAAGCAAGGTCTAATTCTTCCTATTAGTGAATTTACGGATTCTACTAGCAATATTAACAATGAGGGTAATTTGATTGAAAAATATCCACCGATCGCGGGTGAATATTATGCGTTTGAAAGTCCAAACTCTTTAGGTGCAGGCGTCCACTATAATCGTGATTTGTTCAAACAACTTGGTCTTCCAGATCCCAAGGAATTGTATGCAAATGGCGAGTGGACATGGGATAAATTTTTAGAAATTGCCAAACTAGCTACTAGAGATACGGATAATGACGGTAAAACTGATGTGTATGGCTTCTCAACATGGGGGCTTGATGCGTACAGACAATTCGCAGCTTCTAACGGAGTACGTATTGCCGACGAGGAGAATTTAGTCGAAGAACTTTCGAGTGCTGGTTCTATCGAAACAGGCGAGTTCTTGAATAAATTATATAACGTTGACAAAGTTGTGAAAATTGGCACTGGTGATCCAATGGATTGGAATGAATACCATACATTCAAAGATGGTGATGTAGCAATGTTCACTACAGCTGAATGGAATCTGAAAGATCTAAGTTTCGATTTTGGTATTGTACCAATTCCTAAAGGTCCTAATCAATTACCTAACTACACATATGCTGATTATCTAAGAAATGCGAAATTTATCAGTAAAGGTGTAAAAGATGCAGCTCTAGTATACAAAATCTATGAAGAAACATTAGATATCCCAATGCTCGAAGAATTTTCAGGTCAAGAATACTTAGAAAGTATCTATGGTTTTGAAGATGATGTAGAAATGCTTCGCGAACATATTGCTGGTACTGGATTAATTATACTTGATAAAGCATTCCCTGACTTCCCTTTATGGCCATTTGTTAACGATATTATTGTTAACAAAGTGTCTCCTGCGGTAGCAGCTGAGACATACAAAGCACAGGCAGAAGCTGCAATGAAAATGCTTAATAATTAATTGAAATAGCTAATGAAGAAAAGGGGAGTCATTTATGCCTTCCCTTTTCTTATATCACTAATTGTGCATAGCAATAGCTGGAGTGAGGAGGAAACTTGGTGAGTAGTCAGCATCGGAAGCTATATAAGGCTAAAGCAACCGTTACATTAGGAGTATGTGTGCTAATACTAGTGGCAATCATCCTTATTGTAAATGTGTTCTCAAAGCAAAATGATCAACAACTAATGAACGACAAAGATATTCTAAGTAAGTCTCTTGGTGGTCCTAACAGTTACGCAACCTACTTATCTCACTATGAGACGACACCAAAGTCTGACAAAATCATCGTGATTGATGCCGCACAATATGATCATGTTACTGGAACAGAATTTGAAGTGTTAGACCGGTATGAAGGCATGGAAGGATTATCATTGTTTACTGGTGAAACAGGAACTGTGCAGTGGAAGTTTCAAGTAGAGCAAGAAGGGTTATATCAATTAGAAGTAATGTATTATCCTGTAGAAGGCAAAAGTTCTGCTATTGAAAGAATTGTAGCAGTAGATGGTGTAATTCCGTTTGAAGAAGCACAATTTATTCAATTTGATCGATTATGGAACAACGAATTAACGGAAATTCAAGTAGACAATCAAGGGAATGAATTACGCCCAAGGCAAATAGAAGTTCCAAGATGGACGACAAAGATCGTCCAAGATTCTAATGGCTACATAACAGAGCCGTTCCAATTTTACTTTAGTAAAGGCACTCATACTCTTTCTTTCCAGGCTTCGCGTGAACCGATGATTTTGAAAGAGCTCAGATTGAAGCAACAACAGACGGTGCCGACCTATGAAACGTTAGTACAAAAGTATGAGCAAGAAGGCATTGCTAAGACAACGGGCTTGGAGCTTCGTTTCGAAGGGGAATCTGCTGTTGTAAAGTCATCGCCTACGCTCTATCCAGTGAGTGAACGTACTAGTGCAGCGGTATTACCATATAGCGCTTCTCTAATTAAGATAAATACGATTGGTGGATTTAATTGGCGTATGCCAGGTCAATGGGTGGAATGGGAAATTGATGTACCAACAGATGGTTTGTACAACTTATCTTTTATTACCCAACAAAATTGGGTTAGAGGGATTTATTCTACTAGAAAATTATCTATTGATGGCGTAGTACCATTCCAAGAAATGAATGCAGTTGGGTTCAATTATAAGAGTGGCTATCGGTTGGAAACACTTGCACAGGATAAAGATGCGTACTTGTATCATTTCACAGCGGGTAAACATACGCTTCGCATGGAAGTAACACTGGGACCATTTGCCGACCTTATTTCACAGGTTGAGGATTCCTTATATGAGCTTAACTCGATGTATCGTAATATTCTTATGATTACAGGTACAAAACCAGATGAATATCGAGACTATCAGCTCACTGAAAAAATTCCCAATCTAATTGAGACGTTTACGTTCGAGAGAGATCGACTTTCAGCTGTTGCCGCGCAATTGAAAACACTTGCAGATGGTTCTAGTGATCAAGAAGCTCTCTTAAAATCGATGACGGTTCAACTTGATGAAATGATCAAAAAACCTGAAAATACTCACCGTAAGTTAAACGAGTATAAAACGAATACGGGTGGTCTAGGTACATGGGTGCAACAAGCTAGAGAACATCCGCTCGAGATTGACGCTGTTATTCTATCCTCGCCTGATATGAACTTGAAGGCAAAAGGGTTAGGCTTTTTGGCAAACTCTATCCATGAAGTGAAGACATTCACGAATTCATTCTTTATTGATTATAACAGTATCGGTAACGTATCCGATGCCAAAGATCAACGAACGATAACGGTTTGGATTGGTAGTGGCCGCGATCAAGCTAACACGATGAAGGCGATGATCGACGAAACATTCACATCAGAAACAGGAATAAACGTGAATTTAAAGCTTGTACAGATGCATACGCTCCTACCTGCAACATTAGCAGGGCAAGGTCCTGACGTGGCTATGCAAATTGATAATGATATTCCGGTAAACTTCGCTATGCGTAACGCTTCAGTGGACTTGACTCAATTTGCAGATTTTAATGAGGTAGCGAATCGTTTCCGTTCTAGTGCAGTTGTTCCATATCAATATTCAGATGGTGCATATGCTCTGCCTGAGCAACAGACCTTTAATATGCTGTTTTATCGTAAGGATGTGCTCGAAGAACTGGGGCTAGCAGTTCCAACGACATGGGATGAGGTTTCTGATTTACTAGCTGTATTAAGTAAAAATCATATGGAATTTGGAATGCCTCAAGTCCAGCAGGCAGCTGTTCAAGGGCAAAACATTCCTCCTAACTCTCTATATGCAGCATTACTGTTCCAAAACGGTGGGGGATTCTATCGTAATGATGGTAAAGAATCGGATCTGGATTCGCGTACAGCGATCGAGACGTTCAAGCAATGGACGGAGTATTATACCGACTACAAATTAGAGCGTGAGTATGATTTTGCAAACCGCTTCCGTACGGGGCAGATGCCGATCGGCATCGCAGATTATACGATTTATAATCAGCTGACGGTCTTTGCACCAGAAATTCGCGGACTATGGGGATTTGCACCGATGCCAGGTACATTACAAGAGGATGGGGCAACGAATCGTCAAGTCCCAAGCGGTGGTTCTGCCGTCATGATGCTAGAAAAAGCGGAAGATAAAGATGCCGCATGGCAATTTATGAAATGGTGGACAAGTGACGATACACAAGCGAAATTCGGTCGTGAGATGGAAGGATTGATGGGCGCAGCAGCACGTTATCCAACAGCGAACATTAATGCGCTAGATAGCCTACCTTGGCCAGTTGAAGATTATAAACAATTAAAAGAACAATTCCAGTATGTGATAGGAATTCCAGAAGTTCCAGGTGGTTATTTCACAGGTCGTCATCTATTCAATGCCTTCTATAAGACTGTGATCGGGCAAGTAGAAGCGAGAGAAGCATTGATGGACTACACCGAATACATTCAAGATGAAATTGTGAACAAACGAGAAGAGTTTGGATTGCCACAATAGGGAGGGGAGAACAGCATGTCAAATTGGTGGAGCTATAAAGTGCAAGAAATGAAAAAAAATAAACAATCCTATGTACTGCTTGCGCCTTATATGATCTTATTTGCAGTATTTACGATACTACCTGTCATGATCTCAATGTTTCTAAGCTTTACGTATTTCAATATGCTAGAATTCCCTAAATTTATTGGCTGGCATAACTACTCCAGACTATTTTTAGAGGATGATATTTTCTTAGTCGCTATTAAAAACACGATCTTATTTGCGGTGATCACAGGGCCGATAAGTTATATTGCCTGTTTCGTTTTCGCTTGGATTATTAATGAGTTATCGCCTAAGATGCGAGCATTAATGACTCTAGTATTCTACGCGCCATCGATTTCAGGTAATGTATTCTTTATTTGGTTAATGATCTTCTCAGGGGATCGCTACGGTATTGCTAACGGTTTACTTATTAAATTTGGCATTCTGATGGAGCCTATTCAATGGCTCAAAGAGGAACAATATGTTTTAGCAATTATTATTATCGTACAGCTTTGGTTATCGCTTGGAACAGGTTTCCTAGCATTTATTGCTGGACTACAAACGGTAGATCGTACGCTGTATGAAGCAGGAGCAGTTGATGGAATTCGAAATCGTTGGCAGGAACTATGGTATATTACTTTACCGTCCATGCGCCCACAATTAATGTTTGGTGCGGTTATCCAGTTAACGACATCACTGGCCGTAGCTGAGGTTTCGATAGCATTAGCAGGGTTCCCAAGTGTGAACTACGCCGCCGAAACGATCGTAACGCATCTAATAGATTATGGTACAACACGATTTGAGATGGGCTATGCTTCGTCCATTGCTACTGTACTATTTATCATCATGTTAAGTACGAACCTCATCGTACAAAAATTATTACGTAAGGTAGGTGAATGAGCATGCCCTTCTCCTTTAAGATACGCACTAAGAGGGTAAATCGCTCGTTCTGGGGAAGCTTTGGTTTATTTACAGTATTAGCCTTCTTTGGTGCATTTATGATTTTACCGTTGGTGTATGCGATCAATAACGCATTTAAGCCACTAGATGAAATATTCCTGTTTCCACCGACCTTGTTCGTTCGTAACCCGACGATGAACAACTTTAGTGATTTACTTAATCTATTAGGGGAATCTTGGGTACCATTTAGCCGTTATATTTTCAATACTGTATTTATTACGTTAATGGGTGTTGTCGGGCATGTTGTTTTTGCTTCGGCAGCTGCATTTCCGCTAGCAAAACATCGTTTCCCAGGTAAAAAAATCATGTTCCAAATTGTCGTTCTGTCATTAATGTTTACTCCAGCCGTTACAGCTATTCCTAACTATATGGTAATGAGTTGGTTAGGATTAATTGATTCCTATTGGGCAGTGATTATCCCAGCATTCGCGTATTCACTGGGTCTATATCTGATGAAGCAATTTATGGAGCAAATGCCAGATGCCCTACTAGAAGCAGCAAAAATTGATGGGGCAAGTGAATATCGTATTTTTTGGACGATTGTTATGCCGAATGTAAAGCCAGCGTGGCTGACTCTAATTATTTTACAGTTCCAAATTCTTTGGGGCAGTGACGGTAACGGCTTCATTTACAGTGAACAGCTGAAAAGTCTTCACTTTGCGGCCAATCAGATTATTTATGGTGGTATTGCACGGGCTGGAGCAGCTGCGGCAGTAGCGCTAATTCTTATGAGTGTGCCAATTACGTTATTCGTCTTCTCACAAAGTAAAATTATTGAGACGATGGCATCTTCAGGTATGAAAGAGTAGGAGGGAAACGATGTTCATTAAGAGATCCATATCAGCTATCGTCATGGCGTCCCTTCTCTTCTCGAGTAGTCTGATCGATACAGTGAAGGCAAGTACGCCATATGAAGCTTATAACTATAATTACTGGGAAGAAGCAGTGGCTTCACCAGCGGCCTATGTACCTGATTACGTAATCACTGGGTTAGATTTAGACATAGGTCCGTTGCATGAACCGAGTGATTTGGCTTTGGGTAGTGATGGGCGCAAGTACATTGCGGATACAGGCAACAAGCGAATTATTGTTGTGAATCAAGATTGGAAAGTTGAACAAGTCATTGAGGGCTATATGTCCGCAGCAGGAGTAATGACCAACTTTCAGAATCCTACAGCTTTGTTCGTAGATCATGATAATTTACTTTATGTTGCAGATTCTGTGCTTGGTCAAGTCATTGCGTTTGATGAGCAATATCAAGTAACGCTAGTAATTGAACACCCACAATCTGATATTATTGCTGCGAGCTTCAAATTCGTGCCACAAAAAATCGCAGTAGATGAAGCAAAACGAATCTATGTTGTAGCGAGTGGTGTGTTTGAGGGAATTATGCAGTTCGATTCGGATGGATCATTTTTAGGATATATCGGAACGAATGAAGTAAAGCGCGACTATTACGAGATTATGTGGCGGATGTTTTCCACAAAAGAGCAACTTAGTAAGTCGGTGCTATTCATACCAACGGAATTTTCTAGCCTAGATCTGGATGAAAAGGGATTTGTGTATGCAACAAATATTGATTTGAGTACCAAAACGCCAATTAAACGCCTGAATCCATCAGGAGTAGATGTACTAAAGCGTTACGGATACTTTGATGTGATGGGTGATATATACTTCCGTGGCTCCATAGGTCCATCACGATTTGTCGATATTAAATATTTGGGTGATGGCTTATATAGTGGACTAGATAGTAACCAAGGGAAAATATTTACTTATGATGCGGAAGGGAATTTACTCTACATCTTCGGAAAAAATGGGAATCAGGTAGGGACATTCAAAACACCGGTATCGCTTGAATTCGATGGGGAAAATCACTATGTGCTGGATCGTGCCAAAGCCAATATTTCGATATTCAAACCCACAAAATTCGGTAGTCTTGTAATTGAGGCTTCTCGATTACATTATAACGGATACAGTAAAGAGGCAGTTCCGCTTTGGAAAGAGATACTTACTCTAAATAGTAATTATGATGTGGCCTACATTGGAATTGGACGTTCACTTGTTATGGCTAAGCAGAATGAAGAAGCGATCTTCTATTTCAAACAAGGTATGGAGCGCGAACAATATTCGGTAGCCTTCAAGCGTTTCCGTCGTGAAGAGATGAAAGAATATTTTAGTGTCGTTATGACAACCATTGCTATTGGTGCAATTGCAGCGATATGCTTACTCATTTGGCGCAAGCTACGAGGGAAAAGTGCAAAGTCTAGTAACAGTCATTCTGTAGGGAGGGATCAAGTATTATGAAACAGGATTTCATAAACTTCCCACTACAAGTTATCTTCAAGCCTTTCGATAGCTTCTGGGATTTGAAATATGACAACAAAGGTAAGATGAAAGTCGTCTATCTACTCGTCATTTTAACCATTATGGCGATTGTTTTACAGAAGAAATATGCAGGATTTCTCGTAAATTATTCCGATCCGAGATACCTCAATAGTGTGATGGACATTATTACAATTATTTTCCCTTTTTTATTATGGTGTATTGCCAATTGGTCTATTACTACTCTCATGGGCGGTGAAGGGAAATTTACGGAGATTGTTATGGCAACGGGTTACTCGTTAACTCCACTTATTATTGTCTACTTGCCCATGACATTCATTAGTCGTTTTATGGTGAAAGAGGAAACCGCTTTTTACTATCTCCTTATTTCTATAGCATCAATATGGTTTGTATGGTTGCTCTTTATTGGGATTATGACCGTGCATCAATATACTGTGCTGAAGACCATTGTCACAATTGGATTAACTATCGTAGTTATGGGGATTATCGTCTTTTTAGGCGCACTTGTACTAAGTATGATTCAGCAAATTTATGAGTTCATCTATAATGTTTATCGAGAAATCTTGTTCCGTACGTAAAGGAGAGGCGACCATGAAAAATAAAAAAGCATTATACGTGGTGCTAGGTGTTCTCTTCGTAGCAGGATTGATCATCGGCACAGTATTTATCATTAATAAAGGGGCCCCAGTAACAGATCTGACGGCTTTTTCTCATGACCAAGCACTAGAGGTAGGGCAAGAGCTAGATACAATTTCAGCCAAAAGCACTGCACAGGTAGAGGGCATGAAACTTATTGCAGATAACGGTGAATTAGCATTATTCTACAATACAAAATCAACAGAAATTGCGGTAGTGAATCTTGCATCTAGGGAGACATGGTATAGTAATCCGCAAGATTTAGAGGAAGATAGTATTGCTTCAGCATATGAAAAGACATTGCTAGCTTCACAGCTTATCGTGCAATTTCGTGATCTAGTCGGTAATTTGTTCACGTTCACTAATTTTGAAAAAAGTATTGAAAATGGACAATATACGGCAGAGGCAATTACGGATGGAGTCCGTGTTACCTACACTTTAGGAGATATATCTAAAGGAATCGATGCCCTGCCCAAATATATAAGCAAAGAAAGATTAGAAACAAAGATCATAGCAAATTTGCCAGAAGTTACAGCAAATTATGTGAAGGTTCGTTATATGGAAGTGAAGGGTAATCCAGAGTTGATGGAACGTATGGATGCTCAGATAGGGAAGCAACTTGTACTTAATAAGATGGTCAAAGCTTTTACGGAAGCAGGGTATACAGAGGAAGATTTGGCATTTGACGAAGCAGAGAATGGTGCAGGAGCAGGTAATGGGTTGGGAAATCCGACATTTACCGTAGCCATTGAGTATACACTTGATGGGGATCAACTCGTCGCTATGGTTCCTGTCGCAACTGTGCAAGAAGCGACAGGGTATCTCATTCGAAGCATTGATGTGTTACCTTTCTTCGGTGCTGCGGGCAAAGAAGATGAGGGCTATATTCTAACACCAGATGGCTCAGGTAGTTTGATCTATTTGAACAACGGTAAGGTGAAGGAAGAACAATATGTACAACGCGTATACGGAGAGGACCCGAATAATACACGTTGGTTACGCGGAATGGTCAGTGAAAGCGCAAGAATGCCTGTATTCGGTATGAAAAAGAATAACGCGGCATGGTTTGCGGAGATGACTGCCGGCGAAGGCATTGGTAGCATTACTGGCTCTATCAGTGGTATGAAAAATTCGTATAATAATGTCTATCCTTCATTCAGTTTACGCGGTGAAGATTGGCTCGAGCTGTATACGGGCGCCCTTTATCAAGAAATACAAATTTTGAATGAAGAGCGCTATAACGGTAACCTTGAGGTTCGCTATAGCTTCTTAAGTGGAGATGCTGCGAATTATAGTGGTATGGCAGAGCGCTATCGTGAACATTTGGTTGAGGCAGGGACTTTGCAACAACTTGCAGAACAATCCAATGTACCATTCTATCTGGATGTTTTGGGAGCTTATGATAAGCGTGAAACTGTACTTGGTGTTCCTTATCGTGATGTTCAGTCATTAACCACCTTTAATGAAGCTGGTGAAATAGCTGAAAAGCTAAATCAGCAGGGTATTCAGAATATTAATATGCGTTATATCGGTTGGTTTAATAAAGGGATACGACATACTACACCGACAAACATTAAGTTGGATTACAGTTTAGGGAATAAAAAGGATATTAAGAAGTTAGCAGCTCAGTTACAAGATAGCGGTGGTAACTTGTTCCCAGACGTAGCTTTCCAATACGTTTACGGTGAGGACATTAAATTTACACCATCTTCAGATGCTGCTCGCTTTGTAACAAGAGAGGTTGTAAAGCTGCATCCGATCAATCTCGCGCTTAATCGGATGAGTCCGAATCTAGGAAACTATTATTTGGTGTCAGCTTCAAAGCTCCCGTATTTCGTAGATGAGTTTCTTGATAGCTATAATCGCTATCAGCTTACAGGTATTTCATTACGAGATCTTGGAGATGTAGTTGGCGGCGATTATCGCGTATCTCGTGTTGTACATCGTGAAACAGCAAAGCAAATTACTCAGCGTTCTTTACGGACAATAGCTGATGAGAAGGAAACGTTAATTACTGGTGGTCATGCTTATGCTTGGGCATACGCAGATCATATTGTGGATGCGCCAGCTTCATCCAGTCAATTCAATATTGCGGATGAGACGGTTCCCTTCTATCAAATGGTTCTTCATGGATATATTCCATATGCTAGTAAAGCCATTAACTTGGCTGATGAACAAGATGTACAGGAACAGCTATTAGTTGCGATCGAGCAAGGGGCATATCCGCATTTCGTATGGAGTTATGACGATTCCTCTGAATTGAAATTTACAAATTATGATCAGTATTTCTCTACACAATATGAAATCTGGTTAGAAGAGGCTGTAGCGATGTATAAGGAAGTTAATCAAGTATTAGTAGAAGTTAGCAATGCTACGATTATTGAACGCATCGTTCATGAGCCAGGTGTAGTTGAAGTTCATTATAATAATGGAATTCGCATCTTTGTCAATTATTCGGATCAAGCGGTTGCAGTGAATGGTGTACAGGTTGCAGCGAGAAATTACAGTGTAGGTGGTGGGCGCTCATGAAGCTAAAAGGAATATCTCTATATCGTAAGCGCTCCATGCTAGGCTTTTTCTTCATTGGACCGTGGCTTATTGGATTTCTATTCTTATATTTAACGCCACTCATTCAATCGGTAAAATTCAGTTTTACGAAGTTGCAAATTCAACCAGAAGGTTATTCCTTGCTATCAGTTGGTTGGGAAAACTTTCGAAACGCATTGTTTGTAGACGCGAATTTCAATCGTATTCTTACGAGTTCAGTCTGGGAAATGATATTATCTGTACCAATGATATTATTTTTCAGTTTGTTCTCGGCAACGTTACTGAATCAAAAGTTTCGTGGTCGTACCTTAACTCGTGCCATCTTTTTCTTGCCAGTTATCTTGGCCTCCAATGCGATTGAAGCAGCCGAAAAAAGTGGATTAATTAATCTAATCGGTAGCGCGACTTATCTAGAAGAAATGCAAGGTGCGACTTCTTCGTATAACGTAACCTCTATCGTGTATACTTTGCTAGATATCGGTATTCCGTTAACGTTTGCAGATTATATTGTCACGGCTATTCTGTCGATCTACTCGATTATTACAAGTTCTGGCGTGCAAATCTTAATCTTCCTAGCTGCGCTACAATCGGTACCAAATACGATGTACGAGGTTGCAAAAATGGAAGGGGCCACAGCCTATGAATCGTTCTGGAAGATCACTTTTCCCATGATTAGCCCGTTAATTTTGACGAATATTATCTATACAGTAATAGATTCATTCAGTGGTAGTCCGATTACGACACTTATATACTCCACTGCGTTTACGGCACAAAACTTCGGCCTGAGCGCAGCGATGTCTTGGATATACACTGTCGTTGTAGCCGGATTCCTGGCTATCATTGGTGTAGTCTTGGCTAAGAGAATTCACTACAACTGATACTTCTATGAAGCAATGAAGGGAGCGTGATCGTAATGGGCAAAGAAATTGCAGAGGCACGTTATTATCGTAAAAAACGCGAACAGCAGAAACTATTTGATTTATTCTATGTCATCTTTCGAAGCCTACTCATTATTGGGATATCCTTCATCATTATTTATCCCATCATACAAAAGATAGCGGTAGCATTTAAGGATAAAGTTGATATCTACAATCCTACTATTTATATGATCCCGGTAAATTTCACCTGGGATAACCTTACAATGGCGATGCAAATCTTAGATTACTTTCCGATGCTTGGGAAAACACTAGTATTCGTTGTAGTAACGACACTATTTACAGCCGCAAGCTGTGCATTAGCGGGGTATGGATTTGCTAGATTTAATTTTCCTGGTAATAGGATCTTGTTTGGTGTAGTTATTATTACGATACTCGTTCCAACGACAACCTTAATGCTTCCGTATTACTTGCACTTCAAAAATTTTGATTTTCTTGGAATTATCGGATTATTTACTGGGGGATCAGGGGTGAATCTGATTAACACCTATTGGCCATCGATTATTACATCGGCAACAGCGATAGGTTTGAAGGCTGGTTTGTTCATCTATATTTTCCGACAGTTTTTCAAGGGTTTACCTAAGGAAATTGAGGAAGCGGCCTTCATCGATGGAGCAGGTGGCATTCAAACCTTCTTCCGGATTATGCTACCTAATGCTATTCCACCAATCATCACAGTTGTGTTGTTCTGCTTCGTTTGGCAGTATAATGATACATTCTATACGACGCTGTTTATGAGCGGAATGGAATTAATGTCTTTGAAAGTAGCGACATTACCGTCACAGGCTGATCAATTCATTCCAGTGCTTATGGGCTACTCGCATAGTTCTGGATTCAAGGCCGATCCCAATCACGTAGCGATGGTTGTAGATACAGGGATATTACTAGCAATCTTACCCTTACTAGCCTTGTATCTAGTCGTTCAACGTTACTTTGTCGAAAGTATTGAAAGAAGCGGTATTGTCGGTTAATCGAGCTGCATATGAAAAGTTTTAGATTATGCTTACGATGCAACTTTTCATACAAACCATGAAAAGTTTTTAGAAGATTTACCCTTCAAACAATAATAGAGGAAGTTGAACATGCAATAATAGCTCAATACTGGAGGATGTATCATGAGCCAAACAATAAAAATAGATTCATGGCGTTTCAAGTCAGTGAAGGATACGAACTGGTTGCCTGCAACGGTTCCAGGTTGTGTTCATACCGATTTATTGCATAATGACCGCATTCCCAATCCATTCTATGGTATGAATGAACATGATCTACAGTGGATTGACAAGCTGGACTGGGAATACGAGACGTATTTCACGCCACCAACGGGGTTTTTACAAGAAGAACGTCAAGAGCTTAATTTTAAAGGTTTAGATACGTATGCTGATGTTTTCATCAATGAGAAATTAATGCTATCAGCAGATAATATGTTTAGAACATGGAATATCGATGTTACTGGTTTGCTCCATGTAGGAGAGAATCATATTCGAATCTTATTCCGCTCTCCTATTCAGGAGGATTTGCCGAAATTGCATGCTTTAGGCTATCCATTGCCAGCAACGAATGATCAATCTGAACTAGGTGGATTAGGTGAGCAGAAACTTAGTATCTTTGCTCGTAAAGCACCTTATCATTATGGTTGGGATTGGGGTCCACGCTTTGTTACAAGTGGAATTTGGCGTGAAGTCGAATTGATCAGTTGGTCGGGAGTTATTGTCAGAGATCTGTTTATTGATCAATTATCAGTTACAGCGCAATCAGCTCAGCTTGCAGCTAAAGTAACAGTATCCGTAGAGAAAAGTGGTTCGCTACAATTACAAGTTCAATCAGATGATAAAAGCTGGGAATTGGTAACAGAAGTCGAAGCAGGAGAACATATTTTAACTTTACCAATCGCAATAGATCAGCCAAAGTTATGGTGGAGTAACGGCCTTGGTGAACCGAATCGTTATCAGTTTAATGCGGTGGTTACTTTACAGGACGAAGGTATTTCGCATTCGACACAAGCTACGATTACTACAGGACTACGCACCGTTAAATTAGTCCGTGATCGAGATGCTGATGGCTCAGGTGCAACATTCCACTTTGAGCTTAATGGAGTTGCTGTATTTGCCAAAGGAGCCAATCATATCCCTAATGATAGCTTTATCTCGGAAGTTACGGAGGATCGCTATCGTGCTGAGATCATGTCTGCTGTAGAAGCGAATATGAACATGCTCCGTGTGTGGGGGGGCGGCATCTATGAAGCCGATGCATTTTATGATTTATGTGATGAGTATGGCATTATGGTATGGCAAGACTTTATGTTTGCATGTAGCATGTATCCAGGTGATGAAGAGTTCTTACAAAATGTTCGTGCAGAAGCAGTAGATAATGTGAAGCGTCTTCGTAATCATCCGTCCCTCGTACTATGGTGCGGCAACAATGAGATCGATTCTGCATGGGCACATTATGATGAGCATGGAGGCTGGGGCTGGAAGAAGGATTACGAGCCAGCTATTCGCGAAAAAATATGGGCAGATTACGAGAAAATCTTCCATGACATATTACCTGATGTTGTAAGTGAATTACATGCAACGATTGATTATTGGCCGTCCTCTCCAATTGTATCGGTAAGTAATGATTTAGCACAGCATGCGCATCCGTTGACCAATGAAGGTGATGTTCATTACTGGGGAGTATGGCATAATGTAGAGCCATTTGAAAACTATCAAATTAAGCTAGGACGCTTTATGAGTGAATATGGATTTCAATCATTCCCAGAGTATCGTACGATTCGTAGCTTTGCCGAAGAATCTGATCTGGCAATCGATACAAAGGTAATGATGGCCCATCAGAAAAATGGTGATGGAAATCGTCTTATTAAAGAATATATGGATATGTATATGTCACAACCTACTGATTTCAAAGGATTCTTATATCTAAGTCAAGTACTTCAAGCAGATGCTATGCAAATGGCCATTGAAGCACATCGCAGAAAAATGCCATACTGCATGGGCTCACTTTATTGGCAAATGAATGATTGTTGGCCAGTTGCTTCATGGGCGGGAATTGACTACTATGGTCGCTGGAAGGCACTTAACTATTATGCTCGCCGCAGCTTTGCGAGTATATTACTATCTGCACAAGTTGAGGATACGGAGCTAGCTATCTACCTTGTATCTGATAAGCTCCAATCGGTTAGTGGAACATTACTAGTTCAATTGCGCCATATGTCAGGTGAGGTGTTACATGAAGAGCAAGCTGAGGTCACTCTTCCGGTAAATACGTCAGAAGTGGTTAAGCGCCTAACGATCTCACATTTACTGAAAGGATACAATGAAGCGGAAGTATTTGTCAGTGCGTCGTGGTCAGCTAATAGTGGAGAAACAGCACAAGCTATTCATTATTTCGTGAAAAATCAAACCCTACTGTTGCAGCAACCAGAGATTGAAGTGAGCGAGACGGTCGAAAGCGGGGCAACAATTGTTACATTGCAATCGAAGTCACTAGCCAAACAAGTTGTCTTGACATCGGAGATGGATGGCATCTGGTCTGATAATTATTTCGATCTTATTCCAGGTGAACCTTATACAGTAACCTTTACTACATTGGATCGAGCTAGTCATTACGCTGGTAAAGTAGAAGTGAAATCAATGATCGATTTTATTGTGCAAGATGCTGCTGTAACTGCGCAAGTGTAGCAAAATTGAATGGGATTTAACAGCCCGTAAGCCCCTTGAACTGTGGGAGCTTACGGGCTTATTTATGTAATTAACTATTATTTCTATTTCCTTCTTCGTAGTTACTCTCCTTATTAGCACTCCTGTTGATACGTTCGTTAAATTTGTTATATTCTGCTACAATAAAGTGAGAACTAGTTAATAGGAGATTATTATGACAAAAGCGATATTTTTTGATGTAGACGACACACTATACGATCATCTTATCCCATTCCAAAAAGCAGTACAGCCATATGTGGATCATATAGAGTCCTTTCCCTATGAAGAAGCCTATCATCGTATGCGATATTATAGCGATAAAATTTCAGCCCGGCTTGGTGGAGCGGGAAAAATGGAAGAAGGCTCGGCAACTGAAGCGATGAAGAGGGATAGATTTCAATTTGCGTTACAAGAATTTGGTATAGACATTGATGCGGGTCAGGCTGAAAGTATTCAGTTGACCTATTTTGAATGTCAATTTGAGATCGAGCTATTCCCTAATGCGCTTGAGCTTATCGTCGAGCTGCAACAACGAGGTTTCATTGTTGGTGTGTTAACGAATGGTGCAGAAGCGCATCAATGGCGTAAAATTAAAGCATTAAAAATAGATGAACTTATTCCAGTAGAGCGTATCTTTGTTTCAGGAAGCTATCAATGGGATAAACCTGACATTAGAATGTTTCAGTATATTAATGAACGGACAGGAACATTACCTGAGCAATGCACATATGTAGGTGATTCCTGGCGTAATGATGTCATTGGTGCAACAAGTGCAGGGTGGAGCATGATATGGTTCAATCATCGCAATCTAGAACGAGAAAGTAATCTTACTTTACAAGGTGAAGTGAAAAGCTTTAATGATTTGAAATATTTAATACTTTGAAATATGTAATACTTGAAAAAAATAATGCCTTGAACTACCTCTTAGGTTCATATCATCTAATAGTTTGAAACGACAATTGATAGAAATTACAACAGTGAGAGTGATATAGATGAACAGTAGGAACGAGAGTTTGATATGCCATTTTAACCAGCTATTAACTCTAGCAGATGCAGTTATTGTGACAGACAGTACTCATAGAATTTGCCTTGTGAATGATGCTTATGAGCAGATTACAGGATTTAAGGAAAGAGACATCATCGGGAAAAAAGCTGGAATATTGAAAACGAAGCTAACGCCTGTCGAGACGTATGTACAGATGAAAGCATCATTAGAGAAGCATCAGCCGTGGTCAGGTGTGTTCACCAATCGGAAAACTAATGGTGAGCTATGGCATTCGTCTATTACTATTACTCCATATTTAATCGATGATGAAGTTTATTTTGCTGGCGTATTTCGTGTATTAGAGGATTTAGAGCGTGGACATTATTTAGATGAGAAGAGAGTTCGCCAACTACAAGGCTCGCTTTTAAAGGTGCTAGCGATATCTTGTGAAATTCGTGATCCTGGTATTGAAAATCATCTAATTCGTGTTCAAAATCTTACAGAGTTACTTGTAGAGCGACATAATGAAAGAATCGATTCACAGCTAGATTATCACTACACATCGCAAATTGTTAATGCAAGTATTATGCATGATATCGGTAAATCTGCTATTCCTGAAGGTATTCTTTATAAGCCAGGTTCATTGGCACCGTATGAACGAATCATAATAGAAATGCATCCGCAAATCGGTGTTGATATTTTAACGAAGATTTATGGCGAATTAGATGATGAGTTATTTGAAAATGAGTTTTCAGTCGCGAAGAACGTAATATTGCATCATCACGAGAAATGGAATGGTGAAGGATATCCATTTCATTTAATCGGTGAAGATATTCCGTTTGAAGCAAGAATTGTAAGTGTTGTCGATGTATACGATGCATTAACAACGAAGCGTCCTTACAAAGAAAAATGGACACAAAAAGCTGCCATTGAATTAATCGTTGAACAAAGTGGCAAGCATTTTGATCCTGCGATTGTGGAATCATTTATAACTTTATATGAAGATGGCTCGCTAGATGCGGATGGATAAATGATAGAGACCGGTCCAAAACTAAAATAGCAACCATAATAACTAGTAAAACCGAATTTTGCAGTGTGAAGGGGCGACAATTTGCTTCGTTTTTGATACACCAATTCCCTTTATATTCAGAAGTACTTGCTCGGTTACGTCAACTAAAGCTATTGGGGTGGGGTAACGATCAATCAGTTCGTTGATCAAATAACTGTCGGCGTTTTATCTTAGCGTACTTGCCAGCAATTGTTTGTAAGTTTGTTTTTTTGCAGCGATCATATAAGCACAACCTTCCAGATCAGAATACAGTACAACTAGGAGCAGAAGCTACCCGCTTCTACTCCTAGTTGTACTGTTCAATTTCAAAAAAGTCAGAATCCTCGATTTTTCTGCCAAGGTTCAATAAATGGATCATCCCCTTAAGTAATTTTGATAGCCACACGATTTAATACTTTGAATCCAAAACAAGACTATTCGGAATCCTTTTGATTCTTGTAAATAATATATAATTCAAACTGGAAGCTTCTTCACTATACCAATCATAAAATACGAATTTTAGCGAAAAAAGGGTTTTCTTGTACATTTGTGGAATAAGTCTTAAGGACTATTTCTAATTATCAATTATCTGGGATTGGAGCTTGCCTCTTCCAAGACACTTGATTGTTACTGTAACTCATGTTGCTTGCTAGTCTAAATTTGTGATGAATTCCATTTGTAGAGGGGGAGCACTATGAAAATCAAATATGTGGAAATTCAAAATTATAGAAAACTGAAATCGTGTAGAATAGAACTAACGGAGCATACAACTATCTTCGTAGGGGCCAACAATAGCGGAAAAACAACAGCTATGGATGCTTTGAAAAAATTTTTGAAATACAAAAAAACGTTTGATATTAACGATGTTACTTTATCTAATTGGATTAAGATTAATGAAATTGGGCTTGAGTGGTGCTGTACTGAGGAGAAAACAAGTGAGGAATTGGATATTGAAAGACTTGCTTTACTAATGCCAACTATGGATATTTGGCTTGATGTTAAGGACCAAGAGATTCATTATGTTGATCATCTAATACCAACCTTGGATTGGAAGGGCGGATTACTGGGAGTTAGATTAAGACTAGAGCCAACTGATATACAACGGTTCTATAAAGAATTCACTACAGCATTTATTGCTGCAAAAAATACAATCGCTGCTGCACGAGAAACTGATAATGATGAGCTAGTTATGTTATGGCCTACAAACGTTAGAGATTATCTAAATAGAAAATTTCAAGGTACATTTGGACTTCGAGCGTACCTGCTTGATCCTAAAAAGCTTGTCTCACCTGAAAATGGGATAGCTAAACCACAGCTTCTTCCGAAGGATAGTGAAGCACTATCCGGTGACCCGTTTAAAAGTTTATTTCTCATACATAGTATTAACGCACAAAGAGGTTTTTCAGATTCAACCAGTCAATCAAATGATATTGATGAAGAGACAAGTGGAGTACTAGGGAATCTTTCACAGCAATTAAGGGCATACTATAATACTCATTTAAATCCCATCAAATCTCCAAATCCTACTGATATAAAGGCTTTACGTGCAATTGAATCTGCGCAAAATGAATTTGATTTAAGATTACGTCAGGGTTTTGAACAAGCATTAAGCGAATTGGGAGGTATGGGCTATCCTGGTTTTTATGATCCAAAGATAACCATATCAACAAAAATCCAACCTGTAGATGGGCTTAAGCATAGTTCAGCAGTTCAGTTTGATTTAATGTCCGTTGGTAATCAGTACAAGGATTTACCGTTAAGACTACCAGAAAATTATAATGGGCTTGGTTATCAAAACTTGATTTCTATAATTTTTAAAATGATGCAATTTAGGGATGAATGGATGAGAGTGGGGAAACTTGCGAACAGTTCTATGAATAATAATGATGAGTTTTTAATCCCGCCAATACAAATTGTATTATTGGAAGAACCTGAAGCACATCTTCATATTCAAGCGCAACAGGTGTTTATTCGTCAAGTGTATAATGTCTTAAGAAACCATGATAATTTAAGAGAAAAAAAGGGCCTCACGACTCAATTAATTGTCAGTACCCATTCGGGTCACATTGCTCACGAAATGTCTTTTTCTCAATTGCGCTATTTCAGACGGAAACCGGTTGTAGCAAAAAATGAAGTGCCTATCTCTACTGTTGTAAACTTATCAGATGTATTTGGGGAAAATGAAAAAGATACTGAACGTTTTGTTACTAGATATCTTCAGCTTACTCATTGTGATTTATTGTTTGCTGATGCAGCCATTCTTATTGAAGGGGCTGCCGAGCGTATGTTACTCCCACATTTTATAAAGAATAATTTTAAAGAATTAAGTCAGAGATACATTTCGTTATTAGAGATTGGTGGGAGCCATGCACATACCTTAAAACCACTAATAGAAGCTTTGGGACTTACTAGTTTAATTGTTACTGATTTAGATTCAATTGATCCAATTACAAAAAAAGCAACATTACCAAATAGAAAAAAAGGTCTGCTGACAGCAAATGACACATTAAAGCAATGGGTCCCATGTAAAGAAGTAATAGATGAATTATATGCAATTGATAATAATGATAAATGTAAGCGTTATGATAGCCATTTTTCAGTAAGAGTCGCGTATCAAATTCCAACTGAAGTTGTATTGACTCCAGAAATACCTGGTAGCTTTTCAGTTGAGATTTTGCCATATACATTTGAAGATGCTCTGGCTTTTGAAAACTATATATTTTTCAAGAGTCTTGACGGTAAAGGGCTAATTAGTAAGTTCAACAGTGCAATGAATAATTTAACTACAATACCTGAAATAAGAGCGCAACTCTTTAACGATCTAAGGGGAGGAAGAAAAGCAGAGTTTGCACTTGAACTAATATTTAAAGCAGATTTCAAAAATCTTCGAATACCTTCATATATTAAGGAAGGACTAGAATGGTTGGAAAAAGAGTTACAACAAAATCAATGGACTCATTTTGAAGATTTAGTTGATATTCCTGAGAAAGAAGTGGTTGATTCATAATGCAAGAAATAATAGACGATAATAATAGAGATAATCATGTTGATGAAGCCATAACAAATTGTTTAAATATAAATAAACTATCAAGTTTTTTCTTGTTTGCTGGAGCGGGATCGGGAAAAACCGGATCACTAGTAAAGGCATTGAAAAAAATCAAAGAAAGAGATTTTCAAGATTTACAATTAAAAGGACAAAGAATTGCAATCATAACATATACAAATGCAGCTTGTGAAGAAATAGGACGTCGAATTGACTATGATCCGCTATTTTCAGTCTCAACAATCCATAGTTTTATATGGTCTCTGGTACAAGGATTTAATAAGGACATAAAGAGATGGTTAAATGATAGCCTATTGACACAAATTCAAGAGTTAGAAGAACAGATAAGTACCGGAAGACGTGGAACAAAGATTATGACATCACGAATTAGTCAATTAGAATTTAAGAAGTCTAGACTTCAAAATTTGAGGAATATAAAAAAATTCACTTATAACCCTAATGGATTAAACTTAGACAGTGATTCTCTAAGTCATGCTGAAGTAATCAGCGTAGGCACACATTTTTTGAATGAGAAGCTCTTGTTGCAAAGAATTTTAATTAATAAGTATCCCATTCTTTTAATTGATGAGAGTCAAGATACTAACAAAAATCTAATGGATGCATTTTTAATGATTGAGCAAGAAAATAGTGGTTCTTTTGCATTAGGTTTATTCGGTGATACTATGCAACGTATTTACTCGGACGGAAAAGTAGATCTTGGCAATGATTTGCCACTAACTTGGATGAAACCAACAAAAGTTATGAATCATCGTTGTTCGCCAAGAATTGTTAAGCTTATTAACAAAATTCGAGAGACTGTTGATAATCAAAAACAGAGGGCCAGAATGGACAAAGAAGAGGGATATGTTCGTATGTTTATTTTACCCTCAACAATTGATAAGAATGAGGCAGAAAAATTAATCATACAGCGTATGAAAGAAATAACGCAAGATCAAAAGTGGGATGTTGACTCAGCAGATTATACTACATTAATACTTGAGCATCATATGGCAGCCAAAAGATTAGGGTTTTTAGATTTTTTTAAACCACTATATGAAAATGATAAATTGAAAACAGGATTATTAGATGGTACTATCACTGGTTTGAGTTTCTTTGCTCAAGTTATTATCCCAATAGTAGCTGCACACAATAGAGGTGACAAAATGGCTATTGCAAGAATTATGAGAGATTACTCACCGCTTTTGAAAGTCAATTCGGACGGTAGTTCACAAATAGAATACATTAGGAATACTGAAAAAGCTGTTGATTCCTTCTTATCACTTTGGAATAATGGTAATGATCCTAAATGCATTGATGTACTGCGAAGTGTTTTAGAGCTAAAATTATTCAATATTCCTCAAAGTTTATCCATATATATAAAAAAAAGTGAAATCCAGGGTACGGACGTGAGCGATCAAACCATCGAACCAGCAAATGCTCTTAGTGTAGCCGAAGCTTGGGAAGAATGTTTAAAGGCTCCATTTAGTCAGGTCATTAAATATGAAACTTATGTAAGTGGAAAATCAAAATATATGACTCATCAAGGAGTAAAAGGGTTAGAGTTTCCTCGTGTTGTGGTAATTATTGACGATAGTGAGTCTCGCGGGTTTTTATTCAGTTACGAGAAGTTGTTTGGTGCTAAAGAAAAAACTCAAACAGACTTAGATAATGAAGTCACTGGAAAAGACACTACAATTAGTCGAACTAAGAGATTGTTTTATGTCACTTGCAGTCGTGCTGAGAAGAGTCTTGCAATCGTTGCATATTCCGATGATCCGAAAGCAGTGCGGCAGCATGTCATAAGTGAAGAATGGTTTGATGAGTCAGAAGTTGAACTTATAAGTTGAATTTAGTGGTCACACTTTTTTTATTTCTGGAACGCCCGCGTAGGTATCGACGAGAGCTCAATCAGGAAAACCCATTATAATCAGTGGATTTTCGTCCGAGTTACAGGCGTTCCAAAAGCCCATCTCTCCACTGGCAGCGAAGAGGTCAGGGGTTCGAGCCAATGACCTCTTCTCCTGAGCCTTCATCCAAAGTAAAATCATGCGAAGGTGCAAGTAACTCCAGCACCTGCTCCGGATCCCACATCGATTCCTTCGTCTCATCTGCTTCTAATATGTCATCGATAAGCTGTTGCTTCCTCTGTTGCAATTGCAGCATTTTATCTTCCAATGTACCTTCCGCAACTAATTTAATAATATTGACGACATTACGTTGTCCGATCCGATGAACACGATCAGCCGCTTGTTGTTCTACCGCCGGATTCCACCATAGGTCATATAAGACAACCGTATCTGCCCCTGTTAAGTTCAGTCCGGTTCCACCAGCTTTCAACGATAAGAGGAACATATCTCGCTCGCCATTGTTGAATCGATCGCAGTTTTGCACACGTTCAAGCGGTGGAGTCTGACCATCAATATAGAAAAATTGATAACCACGCAATGCTAGTTGCTGGGAAATAATGTGCAGCATAGAGGTGAACTGAGAGAAGATGAGTAATCTTTTCCCTTCGCGGTAGCTATCTGCAACTAGTTCTAGTAACTGCTCTAATTTAGCAGAACCGCCATTATAATTTTCCATGAACAATGAAGGGTGACAACAGATTTGACGCAATCTCGTAATACCAGCTAGCAACTTAATTCTTGTTTTTCCACGCTGCTTCGGATCAAGATGCTTCAATGTATCCTCTTGTAGCTTCGCAAGAAATGCGAGATATATCTTTTTCTGCTCTGGTAGTAATGGAGCAACTAGTGTCGTTTCGATCTTATCTGGCAACTCTTCGATAACATCACTTTTCTTTCGTCGCAATAAGAATGGTGAGATTCGAGCTAAGAGCACATCTCGTGGCCAGTCCATAAAATGCTGTTTCTCTGTAAATGTGTTCGGATTAACTAGGTTCATAATGGACCATAATTCGTCCAAGCGATTTTCAATCGGTGTGCCTGTCAAAGCAAAACGATATTTTGCATCAATCGCTTTAACCGCCTTGGCTGTTTGTGTATAGTCATTTTTGAAAGCTTGAGCTTCATCGCAAACGAGCGTATGATAGCGCAATGTCATAAATGCAGCAATATGCTGTCGTAATGCTTGATACGATACAATCCAAACATCCGCTTGTTGTTGGTCACTAGACGTAACGGCACCAGTTTTCATATCCGAAGCTTCAACGACACAAGTTCGCACGGTTGGCGAGAAACGTTGGAATTCCGCTTGCCAGTTATAGAGCAGTGAAGCTGGTGTTACGATTAGCACCTTCTGCTCGGATTGACGAATATCATCTAGTACTGACGTAAGAAATGCGATAACTTGTATGGTTTTACCTAATCCCATCTCATCAGCTAATAATCCCCCAAGATTATAATCAGCAAGCATTCTCATCCATTGATAGCCATCGATTTGATAATCACGTAAAGTAGCTGTTAGAGCTTGAGGTATTGGAACTTCATATAGCTCTGGGTGTTGAATATGATCAATGAATTTCTTCAGCGAGCGAGATAGCTTGATCGGACTATCACTGGGCAAGCTTTGAATATAGCCAATACTTCTTCTAATCGGAATCTGATCATCAAACAGGGTAGGATGTTCAAGTCCAAGCTCGTTCATTACTTTAATAAGTTGATCGTAATTCTCATGTTCAAGTGATAATAACGTTCCTTGGGAAAGCCGATAGAAGCGACGTTTCAGCTTCAAAGATTGAATAACTTCGCGAAGCTCATCATTACTAATTCCTGTCATAGAGAAGGAGTACTGGAGCCAGTTACTTTTTTCATCCCAGCTAAGTGTAAGCTCGGGATATACATCTTCAGCAACATAACGCACACGGACTGCGGTTGTCGCTAGTATGGTTGCACAGAGTTTAAGTTTGGGGAGTGCATCATGCAGAAAGCTATATTCATCTTCATCACCTTCAATAATCCAGCCACCTTCTGTTTGCAGGCTTGGTATTTGAGCGATAATATCAAGAATAGCTTGTTCCTTCTCCCGTTCTCTAAGCATAATAAATCCAGATTGCATTTGAGCGGCTTCAGGTAATAACGGATTAATAATGAGGCCGCCATAATGAAATTCCAGTCCCACTAGCAAACGGTCGCGAACTCTATCGAGAAATAACTGTGCTTTCAGAGGTTGCTGGATAACCTTCGCTGTAATTTCATCTGCAATGACGATATGTGCAATACGATGAAGCTTTGGCAGTACAACGTCTAATAGAGATGATAGCAGATGCGGTTCAATCATCATTTCATAATGATCATCAGCTAGAAGTAGCTTTTGAATACCTTGCAGCTGCTTAGCGTGCTCATAGCTTATGTTGAACCATTGACCGTACATAATCGCTAACTCGTAGGCTGGCATTACTATTAAATGATGGAGGGTACTGCAACGCAGCCAATATTGCTTCGTATCCTCTGTAATCGTTATTGGTAGTGGAAGCTTGCCTTCCGCTATTTCGATCGAATCAAACCGCTGTAGTTGCTCATCAAGTGGGCCTGCAGGTAAATAGTATTCAACATTAACATGCTCGTAAGCGAGTAGCTGACCTGCAATCCGATGATACCAAGCTGCTGGTAATGGAATGCTTTTCATACGGGTAGATGCTCGTTCGAGTTCTAGCATTTGCAGTAGTACAACAGTAAGCTGCCTCATTGCTGGAGCAATATAATGCTGATCAGGATCATAATAGGTAGTTTTGGAAATAGGAAAATAAAGCCGATTAACAATAGCTTCCAAAAAGGCTTTTGGTTGTGCAATATGAAATTTTTTTTTGAGTCCAGCAAATATTTCAAGGAACATCATATATTGATCATTTTGTTCCATCATGACACAGCGTAGCTGAACAGGAAACAGCGTTAGTCGCTGAGGGGCTCTTATATGGTCAGATTGAAACAATTGGAGCATCTGCTCCGCTTTAGAATGATTATCATTACGCATAAACAATATCCTCACGAATCGATTAGTTGTAAGTGTAGTATACCACTAATGCGAGGCTTTGCTTAACATCATATAACTTGTTACTATTAAAGGGTGTCCGCTACGAGAACTAATCACTGTGCGGGGATCGCTACGAGAACAAATTGATGTTCTGATCGCCGCTGTCCTTGGATTTATTGTAATAGGAATAGCGGTATAAATCCGAGGACAAAAACGACCGCATACCACTAGCGATTAGTTCTCTCCGCTACTGCTGAGAGGTTATTAAAAACAGAGAAAAAAGTTACTTTAATGAGCCGAGTGAGTGAGCTTGGGGATCAAACAAAGCAAAAAGTTGCTCTAATGTGCCGACTGAGTGGGTTTCAGCATCAAACAAAGCAAAAAGTTGCTCTAATGCGCCGACTGAGTGGGGTTCAGCATCAAACAAAGTAAAAAGTTACTTTAACCGTTGAGCAGTGTCACGAGAGAATCATTATTATGAGAAGGTATAGGTACGTACACATTAATTACAAAATAAAGGAGCTACTCAAATGATTAATAAATTATCAATATTAGATGTTTCACCTATTATACAAGGCGGTACTGTTGGAGATGCGCTTAAGCGTACGGTTGATTTGGCACAGCATGCGGAGCAATGGGGGTATTCTCGTTATTGGCTTGCTGAGCATCATAACTCTCCAAGCATTGCAAGTTCAGCTACAGCAGTAGTTATTGGTCATGTTGCATCCCAAACAACATCGATTAGAGTAGGATCAGGAGGCGTCATGCTGCCCAATCATGCATCATTAGCGATTGCTGAGCAATTTGGTACATTGGAAGCTTTATTTCCAGGACGTATAGATCTTGGATTAGGCAGAGCGCCAGGAACGGATCCGCTAACGGCAAAGGCACTTCGTGGTGAGCGTGGAACCAATGGACAAAATTTTCCTGATCAGCTAGATGAATTGAGAAAGTATATTGATCCAACATATGGTACCAGCCGTCCAGCGATACGAGCTATTCCTGGGGAAGGTAGTGATGTTCCAATTTGGCTATTAGGATCAAGTGATTTTAGTGCGACGCTGGCAGCTCAGCAAAGCTTGCCGTTCGCGTTTGCTGGACATTTTTCCCCAACATATATCGTACCTGCATTAAAATTATACCAATCACAATTTGAGCCCTCGACTCGTTATCCGAAGCCATATAGTATGGTAGCTGTCAATGTGATTGCTGCGGAAACGGATGAAGAAGCACAATACTTAGCTACTTCGATGTATCAGTTGTTCCTTGGCTTCGTGAGAAGTAAGTCTGCTCCATTAGCTCCGCCAGTTCGTAATATGGATGCCATTTGGAGTGCACAAGAGAAAATGTTTGTAGACCAGCAAGTCGGCTCATCTATTATTGGAAGCAAGGAAACGGTTAAGCAGAAGCTAGAGCAGTTAATTGCAGCTACTGGAGTTAATGAAGTGATGGTGACCGCATATATTCACGATCATGAGGCTAGACTTCGTTCGTTTGAAATTGTAGCCTCCTTGATGAGGTAGCTCAAAAAAAGGACTTTGATAACGAAGTGTATGCTAACGTAGCTTACTCGACATCGAAGATGAAGCGAACTTGGAAAGTACGGCATATGCTTCCGATGTATGTTTCTTGCAGAAACATTGTAGGTTCGCATGTACCAATTACGTACATTTGCGCTTCCGCCTTTCTCAAGTAACGCTCCATCTTCTCGGTTCTGAAAGCCCATTTTTTGAACCTTCATTGGAATAGGTAGTCCAAAAAATGGACTTTGATAACGAAGTGTGTGCTAACGTGCCTTAGTTGACAACAAAGATGAAACTCCTTGATTGTTATCGTGCTTACGTACATTTCTTATACGTTGTGCTACTCACAAGATGAATTATTTACTTGCGCTGCTGTGTGAGTTATTTACAGTTAGTAACAAGCTTTGAAAGAGGGGAATGAGCGTGTCTACGATACTTATTGCCGAGGATGATCAAGAAATTGCTCAATTAGTAGCGATGCATATTGAGCATGAGGGACATAATACAATACTCGCATATGATGGACAGGCAGCTTTAGATATCATTATGTCACGACCCATTGATCTCATTATATTAGATATAATGATGCCACTACTAGATGGTCTGGAGCTAACGCGGAAAATAAGAGAGAAGTATAGTATGCCGATTATTTTTCTAAGTGCTAAAACATCCGATATGGACAAAATTACTGGACTTATTATGGGTGCTGATGATTATATGACCAAACCATTTAATCCGATGGAATTAGTAGCTAGAGTGAATGCGCAGCTTAGAAGATATACACAGCTTAACCAAAGCTTGACGGAAAAGGAATCCGAGTTGCTTATACAAGGCGGCTTACAAATCGATCCCTCTACAAGAATAGTTACGTTGTATGATCAAGTGATCGAGCTGACTCCCAAAGAGTTTGATATTTTGTATCTTTTAGCGCAGCATCCCAAAAAGGTGTTTAGCATAGAAAATATATTCGTTCAAGTTTGGGGGGAGTCGTATCAGGACGGTGCCAATACGGTAATGGTACATATTCGTACGCTTCGCAAAAAGCTTGGAAAAGACAAGGATCAATGGATAAAAACAATATGGGGAGTGGGGTATACGTTTAATGGGTAGAGCAATTAAAGGCTTTCGAACTAAAATGCTCTTATTATTCATGCTCAGTATTGCAACGTCGGCCATTATTACATATGGAATTTACCGGGGGATGCAATATTACTACCATAATTATGTATACGCTGAAGACACTATAGCATTGTGGCGAAAATGGATACTAAATGTTGGCGATGTGAACTTTTTCCTTATTGTTTTTATTCCGTTAGCTATTTTAATGTTCTATCTACTGACGATCCCGTATTCGGGCTATTTCAGATCTATATCCCGTGGTATTCATCATCTAGCCAATGGTGAATTTTCGGAGCAGGTTGTTATTGCGTCACGCGATGAATTTCAAATTATTGCTGAAGACATTAATCGTGCAGGAATGAAGCTTCAAGAAGCTGTAACGCGAGGTGATTTTGCCGAAAGTAGTAAAGATCAGCTTGTGCTCAATTTGGCTCATGATCTACGAACGCCACTTACTTCAGTTATCGGGTATTTGGAGTACATTTTACAGCATGAAGAGTTAGCGAAAGAAACATCAACGCATTATACGATGATCGCTTATACAAAGTCCAAGCGATTAGAAACACTTATTGAACAGTTGTTTGAAATTACTAGAATGAACTATGGTCATCTTTCATTAAAGCAAAAGCCGCTTGATCTCATTCAATTGCTTGTTCAGTTGACGGAGGAATTATATCCTATCTTCGAATCACATCAACTGGAGGCGAGATTAAGCTTACCATCAGTTGTTCAAATAAATGGCGATGGGGAACTACTCGCGCGTGTTTTTGAAAATTTGTTTACTAATGCAGCAAGGTATGGGCATGAAGGAAAATACGTCGATATTGAAGGGAATATACTTGATGATCATATTGAAATTATCGTGAAAAATTACGGTAGTTATATTCCTCAGGAAGAGCTCCCTTTTCTATTTGACATGTTCTATAGCGGGGATCGTGCTCGGACAGAGCAAGAAGGTAGTACTGGACTAGGTTTATATATTGCGAAAAACATTATCGAACAGCATGGCGGTACGATTAGCGTGCAAAGTGAGGTTACCGCTACACAATTTACAGTAATATTGCCCATAGGATTGGAAACTTAAGAAAAACTTAAGATTTCCCCATCTTTTTTATTAATATCCTTTCGTTATGATAGATGAACAATGTAATGAGAGGAAGCTAGAAATGAAGAAAGCAATCGTATTATCATGCGTAGCAGCAGTGCTAATCTATCTATTTGTTGGTTTCAAGGAACGTGGCGTGCAGCTTAAACCGTATAATAATAATGAATTACAACAAGATGGATATGAGCTTATGCCTGTAATTGAAGAAATGAAATATGCGGGGAATTTAATTCTCGTTAACAAAGACTATAAGCTACGCGATGAAGGCTTAGTTGATGATCTCGTCCTTGTTGTGAAAGAAGATCAATATACTAGCGGATATCGGCTTGATAATGACGATATTAAGCTATCAGAATTAGTCATTCGCAACTTTCAAAATATGGTTGACGATGCGAAAGAAGATGGAATAACAAATTTAATATTGAATAGTGGCTATCGAAATAAAGAGAAGCAAGCTTCGTTATATAATGAAATGGGTTCTCAATACGCTTTACCAGCGGGATATAGCGAGCATAATATCGGATTATCATTGGACATCGGTTCATTAGTAGGCAAGATAGAGGATGCACCTGAAGGGAAATGGCTAAGGGGAAATGCTGCTCGTTTTGGTTTTATATTACGCTATCCCGAGGATAAAGTCGATATTACGGGAATTGAATATGAGCCTTGGCATTTTCGTTATGTGGGAGTTCCACATAGTGTCATTATGCAAGACCGGCGTTGGGTGCTTGAAGAATATTTGCAATATGTAAGAGAAAATCATAATTTGCAAACAACAATTGCAGGGAAGAAATATTTGATTAACTATTATGAGTTTGAACAAGAGTTGCAGATTAAAGTTCCGACAAATAAAAGCTATACTATTTCAGGAGATAATAGCAATGGGATTATCGTGACGTTAGAGTTAGGAGGACAATAAAGGTGTTGCGAAAAATGCTGTTAGTTCCGCTTTTTATCATCAATTTATTCGTTTTATTGAAAATTATTTTATTCAAATTTGGTCCAGTGTCGCTGATGACTTTAATAGAGCAAGCAAAAAATACATACGAGCATCCAGACATCATTATTAATAGATGGAAATGGGCTAATCTTGTACCTTTCGATACGATAACACCAAGTCTTGGACTTCAACTAAGCATGTCACAATTTATGAATTTGTATGGCAACATTGCTATTTTTATCCCAACTGGTATTTTAATTAGTTTGATGGTGACGAAGCGATGGTCATTATCTATTCTCATATCTTTTGGAATTAGTTTAATGCTAGAAAGCCTACAATTAATACTAGCGATGGGCTCCTTCGACGTAGACGATCTTATTCTGAATACTGCTGGTGGTATGATAGGAGCGGGAATTGTAGTTATTGGTACGGCTATATTGAAAAGACTATTTCGCTTTAGAGTGGTTCAAGAAGTAAGCTAAGCTGTAGCGGAGAGAACTGATTGCTAGTGGAAAAACGCTAGCGTTCGTTTTTGTCCGCGGATTTATACCGCTATTCCTTATACAATAAATCCGAGGACAACGGCGATTGAAACAGCAATTAGTTCTCGGAGCGCCATATTATACACTAGATCACTTTACCAAAT
Organism: Paenibacillus sp. Y951; assembly: GCF_056786395.1. Lineage (NCBI taxonomy): Bacteria > Bacillati > Bacillota > Bacilli > Caryophanales > Paenibacillaceae > Paenibacillus > Paenibacillus sp. Y951. The sequence continues at coordinate 116,879 of NZ_JBXCIY010000011.1, forward strand.
CATGGTACGATGTTTGCTAGCAATGCTACAAATATATGATTTGGAGATGAGAGACTAGTGAAAAAAAGTTTAGCTATTTTATTTTCATTTTTGCTAATTTTCACAATCGCTTTACCAGCTCAAGCAGCGAGTTCAACAAACGCAACGGTCTATTATAATGGAGAAAAATTATCATTAACGGAAGCTCCATTTATTGAAAAAGGTAAAACATACATACCATTGCGGAGCTATTTCGAAGAGCTAGGCTATAATGTATCCTATTCGGATAAACAGAAAACTATTATAGTTTCATATGAAGGTTTTAAATCTACTATTGATTTGAAAACAAATAAAGTTTCTGAATATGGCGAGGTTATCGTCGACAAGCTAGATGTTATTCAACGTAATTATACGACCTATGCCCCACTTAGAGAATTACAACCGATTACATTATTGAATATGGAATGGAAGAAAGAGAGTAACTCGATCTATTTAACGGATATGTATCCAACAACGGATGAAGATACGATAGAAGCTCAATTAGCTTCTCAAGGATTTTTATGGAAGACTGAACACAATGGAAATACTGTATATCTACTAGGCTCGATCCATGTTGGCGATGAAGCATTATATCCATTAAGAGCTGAAATTAATAAGGCATTCGCAGCATCAGATGTTGTGGTAACTGAAGTGGATACTAAGAAAGAGTTAACGAAAGAAGAAGAAGAAGCTATCGACAAATTGATATATTATGAAGATGGTACGACACTTAAAGATCATATATCTCCAGAAACATATGCGAAGATAGTTGTTTTGGCGAAAAAAGAAGGCTTTAATATGGAAGCCGTTGATCAGACGAAAGTTTGGCTCGTTAATATGATACTTGAAGATTTAATTCCGGAGGATGAGAAAATCAGTCCTGACTACGGTATTGATACTTATTTCTTAGAGTCAGCTCAAGACAGAAAAATACCTAATCTAGAATTAGAAACAGCTTATTTACAATACCAAATGTTAAGTAGCTTCTCTGACGAATATGAAGAAGAAGCATTGAAAAATACGCTTAAGATGATTCGATATGCTGAACTAGGCTATGATGTGAATAATGGTTCTGACTATCTCCTTAATATTTGGAAAGCGGGAGATATTGAGCCACTAGATAGTATGGCGGAATCATTGAAAAAGGAAGAGCTTGATTACTACAATGGTATGCTTGCTAAACGTAATAAAGGTATGGCAGATAAAGTTATAGGTTATTTGAACGGAACTGAGACGAAAACATATTTTGTCATTGCAGGTGCGCTTCATATGGCTGGCTCTGATAGTATTATTAAGCTACTAGAAGCGCAAGGCTACAAGGTTGAACGATTGTAGTTTAATTAAGTTGTAATTTCGCATAGAGTGCGTCTACGGATTGAATCGCATAGACAACATCGATCATTTTACCATTATGAATAAGGACGAGTGCTGGTATACTGCGTAGCTGCCATAATTCACGGAAATATGGTGTGTAATTAATATTTGCTTGATAAAGTGAATATGGAACGCCAACTGCTTGTACAATTTGTAGCATCGTTAAGGCTACTTTACATGTCCCGCAAAACGGTGATGTGAAAAGTATGGCGACTCGTCCGATTTCTATGGAAGCCATCTGGTGAAGCTGATCTTCAGTAAGTTCTGTAATGATTTGATTCATATGTATTCCCTCCATTGGAATAAGCATAATATTTTTTTGGGAAAAATGAAACCCTTATGAACAAAGGCTCGTATAGAAAGAGATAGGTCGTAAAATTTCATATGCATATACCTCCAAAGGGGAGTAGCTACTACAATAAAATCGTCATCACGAGAGAAATCTCCGGTTTTATTGGCAACGAATGCAATAATCGTTGTTTGCAAGACCTTTGCCTATTTTGGCAAAGGTTTTTTTTATGTGCTGAAAGGAAATTGACGCTTATTCAATAGTTAATAACAAATCTAGGAGGAATACGATGGATTGGTCAATTTTTTTTGAGTATGGTTCAGTTTTACTAATTCTAATTGCATTAGAAGGTTTATTAGCAGCAGATAATGCACTCGTACTTGCAATTATGGTAAAGCATTTACCAGAAGAAGAACGCAAAAAGGCATTGTTTTACGGGTTGTTTGGCGCATTAGTATTTAGATTTTTATCATTGTTTATTATTTCTTTCTTGGTGGATATCTGGCAGGTCCAAGCAATCGGAGCATTGTACTTACTCTTTATTGCACTCAACCATATACTAAGAAAATTATGGTTCCACGGAAAAAATTCAACGAAGCCTAAAAAAGAGAAAAAAGGAAGTGGCTTCTGGGTTACTGTATTAAAAGTAGAATTAGCAGATATTGCTTTTGCAATTGATTCGATATTGGCAGCCATTGCCCTTGCTGTATCTTTACCTGCTACGAATTTACCGAAAATAGGTGGTATGGATGGTGGTCATTTCATCGTCATATTCCTTGGTGGACTAGTCGGCGTAATTATTATGCGTTTCGCAGCAAATATGTTTGTTAAATTACTTGAAAGTCGTCCAGGTCTTGAAATTGCGGCATTCTGTATTGTTGGTTGGGTTGGTATTAAGCTTGCTGTTCATACATTGGCTCATGAGGCTGTTGGCGTAATCTCTCATGATTTTGCAGAATCAACGGGCTGGAAGTTAACATTCTATATCGTACTTATTGGAATCGCTGTGCTTGGTTGGATACTATCTAACAATAAGCATGCTAAAGGTGAAGGAACTAAGCAATCTGCTTAGTGCTTTAACAAGTAATTAATGGGTTCGTCCAATATTGAAAAAACACTCTACTCTTGCTAAAGTAATAAGCAAGAATAGAGTGTTTTTATGTTGGAGTAGCAATAGCTGTATCTTATTAAGGCTCAAACCAAAACCAGCGCTTGACGAAATATGAATGGACATACGGATGTGCCGAAGTAGCTCCATTTCACGCACTTTGACGCTACTTTTGGTATTGCTACGCCGCAAGTGGAGAATGAAGTGCAAAAATGATCTTCATTGTGTGCGGATGGTAATCAAGTGGGGAATAAAGCACAAACGAGCGGACACACAGGACACTAATTAGCTAAAAACCAACACTTTAGGATGTAAGAGGACTCACAGGACCCTATTGATCGTTTAATACTGAACATTCACTAGCAAACGAATGATTAAGGTCCTGTGAGTCCGCGTAAACTCAAAATGAGCGGAGAACGCAGAAATAAGGTCCTGTGAGTCCACTAGTATTACTAATGGGTTTGGGATGTACTGAGCTCAGCAACGAACGCCGCAGTAGCCCCATCCAGCGCATATTAAGGCTACTTTGGCTTTGTGATATACACGAGTACCAAGGGGCCAAAGCTATCTGAAAAATGATCAATCATGCCCATAACGTACCTGATGTCCGCTTACGTATACAAATTTAAACAGTCAAGCACTTATTATGAGGTTGAGCCCTTATTAATAAAAATAATAATTATTAGTATGAGGTGATGATATGAGTATCTATATAGGACTTGGTGGCTGGGGAGATCATGATTCACTATATGTTAAAGGTGCAAACAGTACAAATAAGCTAGCGTTATATAGTAATCACTATGAGGTAGTTGAAATCGATAGTACTTTTTATGCGATCCAATCAGTTGAACGGATGAGTCAATGGCTAGCTCAAACCCCACCTCATTTCAAATTTATAGTGAAGGCCTATCAAGGAATGACCGGACATCAAAGAGGAAGCGCTGGTAGTGCCTCCAAACGAGGGGAAATGTTCGCTTCGTTTATTGCAATGCTACAGCCTCTAATCGAGCAAAATCGGCTAGTCTGCGTCTTGTTTCAATTTCCACCATGGTTTGATTGCATGACTAAGCATGTGATGGTGCTTCGTTCAACGAAAAAGTTAATGGGCAACATTTCCTGTGCACTAGAATTTCGTCATCAAAGCTGGTTTAAGAATGAGATGCGCGAAAAGACGATTCAATTTATGAAGGATGAGCAGTGGATTCAGACTGTTTGTGATGAACCACAAGCCGGTGATGGTAGTGTTCCGATGATAGTAGAGTCAACTGATAAGAATGTAACGATGGTAAGATTACATGGTCGCAATGAAAGTGGTTGGAACGATACAGGAGACGAAAAGTGGCGTGAAGTAAGATATTTGTACAATTATAGCGAGCAGCAGTTAATGGAATGGTTACCGAGGCTAGAACAGTTGTCGCAAGGCAGTCAAGATGTCTATGTCATATTCAATAATAACTCAGGTGGACATGCTGCAGGTAATGCTAAGCAGCTTATGACGTTATTAGGGCAACAACGCCCTGACGGCCAGCAACCAATGGAGGCGGTAAGACAGGATGTTGAGCAGCTAGAACTATTTTAGCGGAAGTTCAAAGAGCGGACTTTGATAACGCTGACGTAGCGTATTCGGCGTCGCATCTGAAACGAACTTGGAAAGTACGGTTCGCATGTACCAATAACGTACATTTGCGCTTCCGCCTTTCTCAAGTAGCGTTTCACCTGCTCGGTTCTGAAAGCCCGCTTTTTGAACCTCTATTGAAAGCTTCGTGCAGAACATTGCTGGGTGTTGCTTTGTAGATTGTTCGATTGAACCTCTAATGGAAGCTTCGGGAGTTGACCGCTTGTGTACTCGTGCCGTACACGTTGCTGGGTTTCGCTTTGTTGCTTGATCGGCAGTGAAGCTGAAAGTCCACTTTTTGAAGCTTCATTTAAAGAGAAGGTTCAAGTTAATATTTCAAATTAAGCAAACTGCGCTCCGTAATAAACGTTGGTGTATTATATAGTAGTAGCACTTCGTCAAAATGTTCTTGTTCCATATAGGCTTTCATCGAGCCGTTATAATAACGTAGATCGACAACATGGATTTCACGAGCGTGGTTCACTAATAATGGAATTAAATTATGGGCATAAGAATCTTTAATGACAAGTAATTTGTCAATTTCAGGTTTCTTTGCTGATTGTTCATTGATCGGTTCATTCGTAATCGTCATTAGTGCATGAACCCCACCGAGATAATAGCTATACTGATCTTTGACTTCGAGGAAGCTATCATAGTACAACGAATCACTCTTTGATTCATCATCAGCAATAAACATATGTGAGCTAAACCATGGGTTAGTGAAAGCGACAAGCTCATCAGGCTGTGATCCCCAAAATTGTCCCTTTGTATCATAGCTGCCAAGGAAGCTAGTCGACATCGTTGTAGGCTGTAATTCATCCAAAGCAATAGGCTCGATGCCAAGGCTATTCATATATTCCACATAAGCGTAATAAGCACCATAGCTCGTCCAGTGATGATCGTTATGGAAATATAACATTTTTTCATCAGCGATATGAGGTTGAAGTGCTTCAATTCCATTAATGAAATTAATATCTGTGGATAAATGCGTTTGAATCGACTCATTCGTATACTGCTGAGAGAAAGAACTACTCCATTTCGGCAAATATTGTGGATACATTTCCACGGAAGTAGGTGCTAATAGCAAAGACATATGTGTATTAGTGAAACTAACTTGGAAATTGTTAATACTATCCACATATTTTTCCACATCTTCCCAAACAGGCTCTTTCATCGGTTCGAATAAGTAGCCATTATCCCCATGAATAATTCCGTTATTAACAGTCATTAGGCGAGCTTGTTCAGCGATTGATTTAACCATAAACCATTGCTGACGATATGGAAATTGGTCAGAAACATATTTCTCTGTATCTTCAGCAAACGATTTATCAATTAATGCGTCCCAGCTAAACGTCACATTGCTTTGTAGCGTTCGATTTTCAAACTGCGAAAAGCTACCCTTTGGCGAGACTAAAAATAATATCAATAACCCTCCAAGCATCGCCGTAAATCCAATAATATATAATTTAGCATTCCATTTGTTAGTCATCGTTGTAACTCCTTAAACTTTTCTTACTTGAAGTAAAGCGTACGCTAGCATACTCATCGCAACGCTATGAAACGAAACCGAGCAACGTGTACGGCATGAGTACATAAGCGGTCACCGATCGAAGCTTATAATGAAGGTTCAAAAAGCGGGCTTTCAGAACCGAGCAGGTGATGCGCTACTTGAGAAAGGCGGAAGCGCAAGTGTACATGATTGCGTACACGCGAACCGTACTTTCCAAGTTCGCTTCAGATGCGATGCCGAATAAGCTACGTTAGCCTATCCATCGTTATCAAAGCACGCTATTTGAACTTCCTCTAAAAGCGGAAGTATAGAAAAGGGTTGAAGCTCGCGTCTACCAAATACGCAATCGATATGAATAGCAAGAGCATATGAATTGCCCAGACAACAACCTGCCCACTAGTCGCTTGCGTAAATCGATTCCATAGCTTAATTTTTGGTGAAATCGATACGATAACGAGTATCGCTAATAATACAATATAATTTCGAAGCTGGAATAATAACTCATTGCTAATCCATACTGAGCTTTCATGCATGCCAAGCATTGACATTATATATTGCCCCATCGCTGTCATATCTTCGAACACGAACAGTACCCAGCCACAAAGAATTAAAATGATCGCATAACTATGCTGTAGCCAGCGAGGAATGCGAGTTAACCATTTTAATAGGAATAGCTTTTCACAAATTAAGACGATACCGAAATAAATACCCCATAAAGCAAAATTCCAGCTTGCTCCATGCCAAATTCCAGTAAGTGCCCATACAATCATTATATTGCGAAGCTGCTTCCACAGCCCTTGCCGATTGCCACCGAGTGGAATGTATACATAATCCCTGAACCAGCTACTAAGTGAAATATGCCATCTCCGCCAAAAGTCTGTAATACTTCTAGCTAGATAAGGTAAATTAAAGTTTTCATTGAAGCGGAAGCCAAACATAAGCCCAAGTCCAATTGCCATATCCGAGTAACCGCTGAAATCGAAGTAAATCTGGAAGGCGAATGCAATGATACCGAGCCAAGCTAACCATATCGATATGGCATCCGTTGGCTGCGACTGGATATGATCCCAAAGTAAACCAATATTATTGGCAAGCAGTACCTTTTTGGCAAGCCCACGAATAAAACGTTGTATACCTTCGGCAAATTGGGCTTCGTTGAATTTACGATTTTGTAATTGTGCCGCAATGGTACTGTACTGAACAATTGGTCCAGCAACTAACTGCGGGAAGAGTGCAATATAGGTTGCGAACGGAACCCAACGCTGCTGCGGCTGGACTTTACGTCGATACACATCAATTATGTATGAGATCGATTGAAAGGTGTAGAAGGATATCCCGATCGGCAACGGTAGATCAAGCTCGGCAATATTGGTGCCTAGTACATTGTTCACATTTTCAATAAGGAAGCCTGCATATTTGAAAAATAATAGAACAGCTAAGTTAATCGTAATGGATACAATGAGCAACATTTTGCGTGAACGCTCACCTCGCTGCGTATTTCCAATCCATTTACCAAGCCAAAAATCAGTTGTCGTTGATACTAACAAAAGGACTATGTAAATCGGTTCACCCCATGCGTAGAAAATAAAGGAGCTAATAAGCAAAATCCAATTGCGAAACTTGGGTGGACAAATGTAATAAAGAAGTAGAACGGTTGGAAGAAAGAACACAATAAATAATAAACTGCTAAAAACCATATGTAGTCACCTGTTATGTTAGAATAGTATTGAGTTATATGAATCAAACGACAGAAGCAAGCATAATGTTGCAATAATGCGATCTTGAAATTATTACCTTTCACGATTACTTGCAATTGAATAAAAAGTCATTAAACAAATTGAACATTCATTTTTCGGTCAAACGATGGTAAAATGCTAGTACAATAGCTTATGCATTCACATAAGAAGCAATGAATAGACTATTGCTTCCGATGCAAGTTTTTATAGCGAGGAAGTAGTTCATTGAGGCAATAAAAATTTTTAGGAGGTACGATAATGGAGTACATTAGTACAAGAGGTAACGTTGGTAGTATTGGTTTTGTCGATGCATTCATGATGGGGCTTGCTAATGATGGTGGCTTACTAATTCCGAAGGAAATCCCAACTTTCTCTGAAGAAACATTACAGGCTTGGAGTAAGCTAAGCTATACAGAGCTAGTGCTTGAAATATTCTCGCATTTCACAAATGATGAAATTCCGGCAGATGATTTGAAGGAATTAGTAACGGCAAGTTACAGCACATTCCGTCATCCAGAAGTAACACCAGTGAAAAAGCTCTCTGATGAGTTATATTTATTGGAGTTATTCCATGGTCCTACATTTGCATTTAAAGATATTGCATTACAATTCATGGGACAGTTCTATTCCTATGTAGCGAAAAAACAAGGTGTCCAAATCCATATTCTGGGTGCAACATCAGGTGATACTGGTGCTTCTGCTATTGAAGGCGTGCGTGGTAAAGATGGCATCAAAATATGTATTCTTCATCCGCATGGTAAAGTAAGTAAAGTTCAAGAATTGCAAATGACGACGGTAAAAGAAGATAATGTATTGAATCTTTCTGTAGATGGTAATTTTGATGATTGCCAAGGAATTATTAAAGAATTGTTTGCTGATCTTGATTTTAAAGCTAAAAACAAACTTGCTGCAATCAATTCGATTAACATTGTCCGTATCCTTGCACAGACTGTATACTACTTCTATGCATATTTCCAAGTTTCCAAAGAAGCCGGTTCAGTTAAAGTGAACTTTAGTGTGCCAACGGGTAACTTCGGCGATATTTTTGCGGGATATTTAGCTAAACGAATGGGACTACCTATTAATAAATTGATTTTGGCAACTAATGAAAATAATATTCTTGAGCGTTTTATTAACGAAGGAGTATATATGCCAGGTGATTTCCGTATGACATACAGTCCGTCTATGGATATTCAAGTAGCAAGTAACTTCGAGCGCTACTTATATTATGTGCTCGGTGAAGATGCTGAGCTTATTACTTCAATTATGGAGCAATTTAAAGTTGAAGGTGAAATATCGATTTCTCCAGAAGCACTTGCTAAAGTTCAAGCTGAATTTGCGGCATATGGTGTTCAAGGTCAAGAATGTCTTACTACGATTTCAGATTACAAAGAATCGACGAATTATTTGCTAGATCCTCATAGTGCATGTGGTGTTGCTGCTGCCAATCAATGTGCTGCTAAAGGTGAAATTACGATTTCTCTTGCTACTGCCCATCCTGCTAAATTCAATGAAGCCATTGAATTATGTGGAATTGAGCAAGAGTACCCAGAGCAGATTCAAGCGCTATTCAATCAATCGCAACGCCAAACTCGTATTGCGGGTGACAAAGCGGCGATTGCTACTACGATTGAGCAATTTTATCGTGCGTAATTAGTATAAATATGAATAAGCTATTGTCTTGCATCGTGTACCTATGCAGGGCTTTAGCTTTTTTAATATTGTGCAAAATATTATCACACAAAAACAGGGAAAATAATCATAGTAAAGTACTAGGAATAATGCGGAAAAGATAGTATAATATATTTTAGATGCTTGTAAGTCAGAATGCACTTATAATATTAGAATAACTAATTATGCTTCGGATGTATTTTTCAATTACATATGAAGAATATCGAGAAGACAATGAAAAATTAGGTTTATGCTTCCGATGTATTTTTCAATTACATATGAAGAATATCGAGAAGACAATGAAAAATTGAAGGAGTTAAAAAAACTATGTCAAAAACTTTAATTTTCGGTCACAAAAATCCTGATACGGATACTATTACTTCAGCATTAGTATATGCTGACTTGAAAACTAAGCTAGGTGCAGACGTTGAAGCTGTTCGTCTAGGCGATGTTAACGGTGAAACTCAATATGCATTGGACTATTTCGGAGTTGAAGCTCCTCGTTATGTAGCAACTGTTGCTAATGAAGTAAGTGAAGTTATTCTTGTTGACCACAATGAGCGTCAACAAAGTGCTGATGATATCGATCAAGTACGTGTTGTTGAAGTTATCGATCATCACCGTATTGCTAACTTTGAGACTAGTGCTCCTCTATATTTCCGTGCTGAGCCAGTAGGCTGCACAGCAACTATTCTTAATAAGCTTCACAAAGAAAATGGTGTAGCCGTAACGAAAGAAGTGGCTGGTCTAATGCTTTCAGCTATCATTTCTGATTCGCTACTATTCAAATCACCAACTTGCACAGAGCAAGATGTTGCAGCAGCTAATGAGCTTGCAGCTATCGCTGGTGTTGACCCACAAGTATATGGTCTTGAGATGCTTAAAGCAGGTGCAGACCTAAGTGATAAAACAATTGAACAATTAATTTCCCTAGATGCTAAAGAGTTCTCTATGGGTAACTATAAAGTAGAAATCGCACAAGTTAATGCTGTAGATACGAACGATGTTCTATCTCGCCAAGCTGAGCTTGAGCCAGCTCTTCAAGCAATTATCGAAGCAAAAGGTCTTGATCTATTTTTACTAGTTACAACTGATATTCTTAACAATGATTCCGTTGCACTAGCACTAGGTAAGCAAGCTTCTGCTGTAGAAAAAGCTTATAACGTAACACTTGATAACAACACTGCACTATTGAAAGGTGTCGTATCTCGTAAATCTCAAATCGTTCCAGTATTAACTGAAACATTGAATGCACTTTAAGATTCGGGAAAAATAGGCGTTTGTGACGATTATCGTCTCTAGCCATTATAAAAAGGAGCAGTTCTCGATTATCGAGAACTGCTCCTTTTACAATAAAGTATTGTATTATTAGTTGTTTATCATCAAAATTATAATTTCAGTTTGAACTTTTTCTTCGTTAACGGATATAGCCAACGTACGCCAGCGGGTGTCAGCATGTCAGCGATAATATGTGAAAGATAACCTAGCGCAGCTGTTAAGCCTAGTCCGTCTACTGCTAACTGTTGCTCTAACCCATATCCCATTAGTCCCCATAAAGGTATAATCCATATTGTATGAGTTAGTCCACGATGTTTGAGCCAAGGAGCAATAACAGTAAATAGACCGAGCCCAATGAGCCAATACCAGCTTTCCGAAATTCCGTAAACTCCAAGTGCTGCACCGATAATACTTACCAATGCATTTCGCATAGCGCTGCGATTAACGATTAATCCGATAAGTATAGCTGCAACAGATGCACCGATCCATAATGGCGAGAAGGCAGAAGTGGATAGCCATAAGTAAAGTGAAAAAGCTAACCCTGCGATACCACCGATTAGTGTAAACTGATGAAGATTCCGACTTATCTTTGTTAATTTCCTTGTTAAAATACTTGGGCCATCAAGATCAGCAGCTAGTGCCGAAAAGCTTGCTACCCCGATATATGCGACAACAGAGTCTAATTGCTGGGCAGGTGAAAAGTACAAAGTACAAGCTGCTCCAATCGAAGCTCCGATCGCCAAATGTGTTTTACCGTTCATGAAACCTCCTGCTGTGAAATCTAGTTGAAGTTGTAGCTTTAGCTAGTGTGACGCTGGGATGACCAATTGTTGTTCGAGCGATGCTAGTGTGACGCTACGATGACCAATCGTCGTTGTCCTCGGATTTATCGTAATGGTACAAGCAGAATAAATTCGAGGACAAAAACGACCGCTATCGCTTTTCCACGAACGATTAGTTCTTTCCGCTCCGTAGCATTACATCGTGATCACAAGCGGGCTTTGTTGACCTGCTCGTTGCGTATCATTTGTTCAATCTTCTCAATCAACTCTTGCTGCATCGCTTGCTTTTTCTTGCGATTGAACCAACTCCAGCGTGTCTTGCTCTTCAATAATTGCAGTAAAAATTGCTTTTCTTGAAGTGTAAACATGGTAATACTCCTTTCAAGACCTACATTTCCTCGATTGTTAGCTTTCAATTCGATGTGGATTAAGCTTCCTGCGTCACTTCGTTATCAAAGTCTGCTAATTGAACTTCCGCTTAAAATAAAGGTTCAAAACATTCGCTTGTCAGCACCAAGAAGATGCCCCACAGCGGAAACGAGTAGCACAGCGTACGTATTGTGTACGTGAGCACACGCAGGCTTTCGATGGGGGAACATATTCGATGTCGATTAAGCTACGTTAGCAAATACATCGTGATCACAAGTGGATGTTTTGAACTTCCTCTACTAATAGTAACACATCGTACCCTTCTAACTCGATCCGACCACCGATCATTTCATTCGTTAGCAGATTGAGTTTCTGCTCATCAAGCTGGATTGACATGGACTGCTCACTGAATACTGAGCCATAATACCAAGCAAACCCTTTACCATAACGATGTCGCGTTAGAACCTTATATAATTTGCTCATAACGATATCCCCTTCTTATTGAATGATTATAATGAAAAATAATAGTGATAGTAACTGATTTAATTAGTATGATTGTAGCTAGCTTAGTAGCTCATTACAAGTTTTCATTTGCCGTTTTGAGATACTAGATATAGAATGAATGAATATCGATAGAAGAGGAGCAACTAGAGTATGTGGTTAATGTATGCATTATTTGCCGCTCTTGCCTTTGGTTTACGCGGCGTATTGTATCATAAGACGAGTACATTACAGCTTGATAGAAATCTAATGTTATGTGGTGTATTTGCTTCAGGCGTCATTATTAATGGAGTAATAATTTTAGTAACTGGTGCAGAGTGGTCAGCATCATCCATGGTTGGTATACAAATGGGGCTATTCTCATTTGCTGCTAGTGCATGTATGTACAAGGCGTTTGCAGTAGGCAAAGCGTCAATAGTAGCAATACTTTCATCTTTGCAGTCAGTTGTTGTCGTTGCTGTTGCTTATCTACTTTGGGATGAAAGATTACATGCGATGCAGTTATTAGCGTTTCTTGTATTAATTATCGGTGTAGTAACGATTCGTTACTCTTCTGAGATCTCACTCTCAAATATGCAGGGAGCACAATGGGCACTATTAACGATGTTATTTTTCGCTGGAAATGACCTCTCTGGCAAATGGTCAACGATGCTTCAAGCAGAGCGATTTCCAACAATGTTTATCATGTTTGCAACTGGAACAGTATGCTTCGGCGTATGGTGGCTTATCGAACAGCGAGGGAAAGCAGCGCAAGTAGCAATTAGCGCAGCAAAGCAAACGGTGAAACGATACAGTAATCGTTCAACGTTTGGGATCGGTTTGGCAGTAGGGATCACGAATGCGGTTGGTATGATATTTATTTTACAATCATTCGAAATAGGTAAGACAGGGCTTGTATCGGCTGTTATCGCATTGAATGTTGTCATTATTCTACTCTATACTAGATTTGTTGTAAAAGAGCCATTAACTAAGTTTGAGGTTATTGGCATGATTCTTGCGATTTGTGGAATATTACTCATTCATTTATTTAAATGATATAACTGCTAACTTATCATTAGCAAGGTAGTTCATCAAGAAGTAAACAAAAAGTTTTTAGATTATGCTTACGAAGTAACTTTTCGTCAGCAATGAAGTGCATCAAGAAGTAAACAAAAAGTTTGGCTTATGCTTACGAAGTTACTTTTTATTTCAGGGGAGTACATCAAGTAGATTATAAAAAGTTTTAGGAGGAAATAAAATGAGTTTAAACCATACAAAAGTGATAGAAGTGCAGAATATTACAGCTTACAATAAGGAAGCGCTAGCTATCCGCCAACCACAGCATGAGGTAAGTCCACTGTTCATTAATCGTTGGTCTACACGTGCGTTTGAGCCTTATGAAATTACTGAGGAAGAAATCAATACAATTCTTGAAGCAGCGAGCTATGCACCATCTGCGAATAATTTTCAACCATGGCGTTTCTTTGTAGCTACAACTGAAGCTCAAAAAGCTTTATTCGAGCAATTTATTATGCCTCGTAATGCGGTGTGGTCACAGAAAGCTTCTGCTTATATTTTACTTGCAGGAGATACATCTTTACCTGAAGGCAAAACAAATAATAATCAGGCATTTGATTCGGGAGCAGCTTGGGCTTCTATCGCATTTCAAGCGAAAATGATCGGGCTATCTACTAGAGCGATGGGTGGCTATGATCGCGAAAAGGCGAAACAATTGTTAGCAATGCCTGAGAATTTCGTTCCCCATGTTGTTATCGCAATTGGTAAGCCAGGCACGATTGATCTACTTGATGAGTCATTCCATAAGGTAAATGCTCCTACTCCAAGAAAATCATTAGACGAATTGATTATGTCGTATAGTGTAGAATAGGAATACCACTAGGATGAGTATATTCCTTCACATTTTATTGAACAATGTAATGCCGATGATGATTATGGTTGTTATCGGTATTACACTTGAGAAAATCTTTCATCTAGATATTAAGACGCTTTCCAAGCTGAATTTTTATTTGTTCTCACCAGCAATCATTTTTTCTCTAATATATGAAACATCTATTTCAGCTAGCGTTATGGGGAATGTATTACTGTTTTTTGTGATCTTTATGGTTCTACAGTTTATCGTCGTTGAAATCGTCGTACGACTTCGGGGTTATAGTCCAACGATGAAAAGTGCGATGAAAAATAGTGTGCTATTTTATAATAGTGCTAATTATGGAGTGCCGCTGAATCAGCTCGCGTTTGCTGGAAACAAGGAAACGTTAGGTATTCAAGTCATTATTATGATGATGCAGTCGCTTATTCCGAATACATATGGCGTTTACAGTGTTAATTCACATAAAGCTAATATGAAGGAAATATGGAAGACGATTCTTTCTATGCCTGTCATCTATGCTATCCCGCTCGCATTTATAATGAGAGGATTTGCAATTCCGATTCCAGCTCCGATCCAAACACCAATCGATTACATTACGGATGCCTTTATTGGTATGGCGCTATTAACGCTTGGTGTTCAGCTTGGTCAGATGAAGTGGAAAATATCAAAATCACTTGCCATCGATGTATCGATCGCAGGCGTACTACGCTTAATTGGTGGCCCAGTATTAGCGTGGTTGGTTGTTACTGTGATGAACCTTGATCCTTTAACATCTGCGGCATTAATCGTTTCATCAGCAGTACCTACTTCGTTAAGTAGTGTATTACTTGCAGTTGAGTTCGATAACGAGAAGGAATTTGCATCACAAGCAGTATTCATTTCCACATTAATAAGTATACTTACCGTTACTGCAGTTATTTTTATGCTTAATATTACGGTATGAAGAGCTTTAAATATTCTTCATGCATTGAAATAATAAATAATAATTGATTGTAATAATGAAATAGCCAGCGACAGTCGATCTACATATTGACTTTCGTTGGCTATTTCTAATTTTTTTTTTGTAAAATAGAAGCGTCCGCCAATAAAATATTCAATGATAAATGTTAGTGGATATGGTAGCATTGTTACTAACAAAACTAATTATATGGGGGATTATTATGAATTTAGAATTGACGGGTCAAACGGCATTAGTTACTGGAGCAACTGGTGATTTGGGTAGAGTAATTGTGAAAACATTAGCGGCATGCGGTGCAAATGTTGTTATTCATTATCATTCAAATGAACAAAAAGCGATTGAGCTGCGTGAAGAAGTGAAGCAGCTAGGCCAGAAAGCGATGATTATTAAAGGCAATATTACACGAGAAGCAGATATTCAAGCCATGTATAAGGCAGCGACAGATGAGATGGGGGATATACATATTGTTGTAGCTAATGCCGTGATTCAATATGAGTGGACGTCTATATTAGAGCAAAATGCAGCAGATTTTCAAGGACAATTCGATTCCTGCGTTATGCAAAGTGTATTACTTGCCAAATCATTCATACCTGGCATGATCGAGCGTGGCTCTGGTCGCTTTATAGGTATTAATTCGGAATGCTCGATGCAAAATGCGCCTACGCAATCTGCATATGTTGCCGGAAAACGTGGGATGGATGGTGTATATCGCGTATTGGCGAAAGAGGTAGGGGAGCATCAAATTACAGTTAACCAGATTGCTCCAGGCTGGACGATAAGTGCGCGTGATCGTGAAGCGGGTACAGAAGTCAATGTTGGATATAGCAGTACAGTTCCATTACGTAGACGCGGTACGGATCAAGAAGTTGCCAATGCTGTCGCATTTCTTGCCTCTGATCTTGCTAGCTTCATTACGGGTGCGTTCATTCCTGTTAATGGCGGAAATGTAATGCCTACGATCTAATCTAATTGAGAGACCAATGGAGCTTATGCTTCCGATATTACTTTTCAACTCAAGGAGCATAGCTAGACGATATGAAAAGTTTTAGGAGGGTATAACGATGAGATCGAAGCTTCGTATTGGTGATATGAAGATGGATCGTAAACTATTACTCTCGTTCATATTACTTGTTACGATTCCTCTATCTGTGGTGGGCTACAATTCATCCTCGAAATATGCAACGTCAATAGAGGAAAAAACGATAGCATACTCCATTAAAATGCAAGAGAGTATGATGGTTCGTGTGGATGATTATATAGAGGATATGAAAAGTATATCCTCTATTCCTGCCTATATTGATGACATTAAAAGTAATCTTATTCGCTCGAATGGATATTATGCCGAGCGACAATCCTCAGAAGTTACTACATCATTACCGAATAATTTTGATCAACTATTGTCCATTCAACGTGGAATAGAAGGTCAGCTTTCATTCATCAATACGATTAAGAGGGGAGCTAATTCCGTCTACTTATTCGATGAATTCGGTAATAGTTATTACGCTATCGTCTCAGGTGGTATACGTAATGATCTGGAGAATAGCTATCATTATTGGTTGAATGAAGCGGAATTATCACGGGGCGAAGCGGTACTACTTAGAACGCAAAAGTATACAAGTAACTTACAATCGGAAAGGTATGCATTTTCTGTTGTTCGTAAGATTGTAGATGATTCCTTATCGGTGATTGGTTTAATTGCAATCGATGCAGATATTAGCATTATTGAAGATCAGACTAGCGAACTAGATCAAGTGACAAAGGGAGCTTCATTAATTATAGATAAGCAAGGTAATGTTATCTTCGATAGTGAGAAGAAGTGGATTGCTAGTAATATGAGCGACCATGATATTGTAAATCATGCATTGAATAAGAAGGGGAGTTTCTATCTAGAGAAGGATGGTATTCAATATCTTCATATGTATGTAACTTCGGCCAGTACTGGGTGGAAGGTTATTACTTCTATTCCAGTTACTGAACTTACGAAGGACACTATCATTGTTAAACGGATTATCTGGATTACGACAGCAGTTGCAGTACTTATTTCTATTGTTGTAGCAATTATTTTATCATTTGCAATTACTAGACCATTACGTACAATGTCTAGACTTATGAAAAGTGTACAAGAGGGTAATTTCAACGTGAAATTCCCTGTGAAATATCATGATGAGGTCGGTATGCTAGGCAGCCAGTTTAATCGCATGATTGTAAGACTGGATCAACTTATTCAACATATTTATGAAATGGAAACGAAGAAAAAGAAAGCAGAATTACAAGCATTACAAAATCAGATTAATCCTCATTTTATGTACAATACACTTGAGTCGATACGAATGAGCGCGGAAATGAATGATGATAGTACAACGGCAGATATGATCGCTATACTTGGTAAATTATTACGCTATAGTATTAGTAATCTGAATGATGAGACGAATATTGAAGAGGAAATGAACCACGTTCAACATTATATTGAGTTATTAAATTATCGTTATCCAGATCGTTTCCAACTTGAAATTGATGTCGATCGTAGCGTAATGCAATATAGAATGATTAGATTATTATTACAGCCTATTATTGAGAATGCTATATATCATGGGTTAGATGATGCTAAAGGTAATATGCATCTTAAGATTCGCTCGACTGTGAAATATCCAATGCTTATGATACATATTGTCGATGATGGGATTGGAATCGAGAGAAGTAAACTTGCCAAGTTGAATAGTGGATTACGAGACGGGTTTGTTGATGAAACGAAATACGGCATTGGAGGTATTGGCTTGAAAAATGTGAATGAACGCATCAAGCTTCAGTACGGCCAACAATATGGAATACGTGTAGATAGTCAGCCTGGTATAGGAACAGAAGTCATTCTACAACTTCCGCTAGGGAAGGGGAAAGTGATTGGTGAAGAGAGCGATATGTAGCTTCCTTATAACGTTGATATGTGTTATCCAACTAACTTCGTGTAGTAATAATACTGTTGAACCGAATCCATCAATAGACATAGAGCAAGATCAGCTACAGGAAATGAATGAAGATATCGTATTAACGATACTAACGAATCGAGTAGATTTAATCGAAAATGGTGGATTCCAGAAGTACGCGGAAGAGTTCGAGCTAGAACATCCACAAGTAACGATACAATTCGAAGGATTAACGAACTATGTATCTGATATATCGGTCCGCTTATCGACACAAAATTTTGGCGATGTATTGTTAATCCCGAATCATTTGAAAAATGAAGTATTGCCTAACTACTTTACTCCTTTACCAGACGAGATGTTTCAAAATATTCGTTTTTCTGATTATAAAACTTACGACGGCGAACGTTATGGCATAGCAGCAGGCGCAGCATCAACAGGAATTGTGTACAATAAAGAGGCATTTAAGGCCGCTGGCATCACTAGCATACCTACAACATTAGATGAATTTTATGAGACTTGTCATAAATTGAAAAGGGCAGGTATAACTCCAATTTATTTGAACTATGGGGCGCAGTGGCCACTTATGAATTGGGGAGAAGAGCTTGTTAGTATTATGAAGGGCGATGCCGCTTATTTGAATGATATGATCGGATTAGATGAGCCATGGCAAGTAGATAATGAATGGGGACAAGCGATTACGATCGTTAAGACATTAATTGAGAATGATTATGTTGAAAAATCATTAATATCTAATCAATGGGAAGCATCCAAGCTAGAGCTTGCTGCAGGTAGAGCGGGGATGTACTTTATGGGTAATTGGGTTATTAATCAATTAATTGCACTTGGTGCAGATCCAAAAACTATTGGGTTTTTCCCTTTTCCTTATTCTAATGAGAAGCCGTTATATTCGCCTTTGAATCCCGATTGGTTCGTTGGTGTTAGTAAGTACAGTGAACATACAGACATTGCGATAGAATGGATTGAGTATTTCATCCATGAGTCAGGGTTTGTTGATGATTCCGGATTTCTCCCTGTTGATACGACCAAATTTCCAACACTACCACAATTTCAAGAATTTGAATCGTATGGTAGTATTCCTGTAGAGCGGATGATTCCAAGTGATCGGTTACTCGAACTTGCTTCAACAGCACAAATTACATTATGGTCTGGGTCTTACATTCAAGAATGGATAGCTGCGCCTAGTCTTCAAGAAGTATTTGAACAGTATAATAAGCGATGGACAGAAGCACGTACCATCATCACACATTAGTAAGGTGGAAAATATAGATGTCTAAAAAAATCACAATGCAACAAATTGCCAATTACTTAGGAGTATCCAAATTCGTAGTTTCTAAAGCATTATCGGGGAAGGCTGGGGTTAGTGACCATACGAAGGAAAGAGTCATTGAAGCTGCTTCTCAATTAGGTTATTTCTCACAAAAAAATGCATATATGAAACCGAATAGAGTAGAATCTAATGTCCGTTCACAAGCATCAAGCAAGCAATCAGTTCTTGTATTAATGCCTAATATTCGGTTTCAAACGAAAGAGTCACTTTATTGGGGACGAATCTTAGATGGTGTATCAGCAGAGTTAGAACAACGTGGAATAGGAATGGTTATTTTATCAGAACAAAGTATCGATCATTTTACACAATTTATTAATCTTGATGGAATATTGGGGATTATTGGTATTGGCGAAATATCATCTACGATGCTTCTAGAGATACACCGACTTGGAGTGACGATGGTACTGGTCGATCATGAGGATTATTTGATTCCTGCGGATAGTATTTTCGTAGATAATTATGAAGCAACGTATCGATTAACGAAGCAACTTATTGGAACGGGGCATAATGAGATCGCATTCGTTGGTAATACGCAATTTTCACGAAGCTTTTACGACCGATTTCTAGGTTATCGGGCTGCGATGGAGGAGCAATTATATAGACAGCAAAAAAACGATGGAGAAAATATTACGTTTCTTTCCTATAGCTCTTGTATTGACCATAGCTTTCTCGAAATTGAAGGTTTCGAATCCGAACAATTTGCTCAGCAGTTGAAGCAATGGATTACGAGGCAAAAAGTAATGCCTACTGCAATTGTTTGCGGTAATGATGCCATCGCGCTTGGTGCAGTGCAGATGTTGCAAGGATTAGGTATAAAGGTGCCAGAGCACATATCCGTCTCCGGCTTCGATAATATTGAAGATTCCTATCGTCTGTCCCCTGCTTTAACTACGGTACATGTACCAAAGGAGACGTTAGGGAAGAAAGCAGTGGAACGGTTACTTAATCGACTTGCAACTCCAGATGAGCCAATCGTTAAAATATTAATAAAAAGCGAATTAATATACCGAGACTCAACAGCTGCAAGAGAATAGTTATTCAATGTTGCTGGAAAGGATAAATCCGAAGCGGGTATTGAAAAATATATCAGAGGAAATACCAGAATATATTGATATGGTTAAGGAGATTCCACTCCATCTGAAGCAGCTAGCTCGTATGGTGAGCAACGGCAAACTAAGAATAGATTTGGAATCCCGTCAAGTAACTATGTTACTGGAAAAGCTTGATCGAATAAGTAATCGTCTAGCTTTCAGTATTGTAATATCTGGGCTGATTATCGTTATCAATTAACTAGTTTTCGGAAGAATAGCAGAACTCATATTCTTGTTGGATTTATCAGTTTGACGATGATGCATGAAGTAATAGATGAATAAACTAATTAGAGCAAGTACACCAGCACTGAAATACATGACACGATAATTCGAATGAGTTGCAATAACTCCCATTAAGTAAGATCCTACTCCATATCCAGCATCGAACAGTAAGAAGAACGTCGCAGTAGCGAGTCCACGTCGCTCGGCAGGAACAGATTGAATAGCAATCGTTTGAAAACAAGGTAAGATTGCTCCGTAGCCTAATCCCATAATGACTGCTGATAGTAGAAGTACAGTGCTAGATGTTTCCTGACTAAGAATGATCATTCCACCAGCGAAGCAGATTAGACCAGGGTACGCTAGAAAGTTTTCACCTAATCGATCAAACATTTTCCCTATAAATGGTCTAGAAATAATAATCGTCAATGCAAACACGATAAAAAATAATCCTGCAGAGTTTTCTTGATCTAATTCCTTAGTATAAGAAGTAATGTACAGAGTAAGCGAGCTATAGGAGATGGCAAGAATAAAGCCCACTAATGAGATAGGAAGTGCATTTTTATCGATTAAGTTTTTGAATGACATTTTTTCTTGTTTGATGGATTGCTGTGGTATTTCATTAGGTTTCACGATAAGCGTACAAACCAGTGCGAGTACTGAAATGATCGCACTTAATGTGAATAGCGTATTTGCACTTTGATATTTATTCCATACCATAATACCAAGTGCTGGGCCGACGACCATAGCAACACTCATAAACATACTAAAGTATCCAATACCTTCACCTTTACGAGATTCAGGAATAATATCAGTAGCTAATGCACTAGTTGATGTCGCAGCTACTCCATAGCTACCTCCATGAATAATACGAATAATAAATAACAATGCAATGCTGGCTACTCCGAAATAAAAAATAGAGGAAAGTAGAAATATAGATAGTGCTATAATTGAAACTTTCTTTTTGCCGAATCGGTCAGACCATCTTCCAGAGAATAGACGTAAAATAACACAGCCTACAGCCCATAGTGTGATGACAAGTCCCATTTGTTGTTGGTTACCATGCAAATATTCGCTCACATACAATGGTAATGCTGTAGCAAGTACATAAAAGTTTAACGCTACCCGAAAGAATTCTCCATCCTCAAAAATTAATGAAGGGCTGATAAGCCCAATTTTAGGTGGGAGATGAATTTCGGCTTGGCGATAGACAAAAAGATTTTGCTTTACATTTTCGGATCAGATATAATCAGTCTTATAAAGATTAAAGGGTGTTATATCAATGAAGTTAGAAAGTAATAATCATTCAGTATTCTTATTATATTACCATCTTGTTTTAGTTGTGAGTTTTGATTAAAAAAGACTTTCCACAAGTGAAAAGACAGCTTTGGAAAGATGGTCAAGAAGTTTTTGTTTAGTTACGACGGGTGGTTCAACCATAGACGTAGTGAAAAAATATATCGAAAGTCAAGGTGAAAAGTGAGGTGACATGATATGGCGAAGCACCATAAAGCATACAAGTTCCGTTTGTATCCAACAGAAGAACAAGCACTTCTTATGCGTAAAACCTTCGATTGTGTCAGATTCGTATACAACAAAATGTTAGCAGAACGTAAAGAAATCTATGAGAAATATAAAGACGATAAGGATCAACGAAAGAAGCATAAGCTTCCAACTCCTGCGAAATATAAAGTAGAATTTGAGTGATTAAAAGAAGTGGATTCCCTCGCCTTAGCCAATGCTCAACTCCATTTGCAAACTTCATATCAGAATTTCTTTAGTGGTCAGAATGCCTTTCCTACGTTCAAGAACAAAAAGGATAGAAAGTCGTATACAACCAATCTTGTAAACGGAAACATTATGCTATTTGCTCGTCATATCAAATTACCAAAGCTAAAGATGGTACGGATCAAACAACATAGAGATATACCGAGTCACCATACCATGAAGTCTTGCACGATCTCTATGACCGCTTCGGGCAAGTATTATATATCGATCCTGACGGAGTATGAGCAGGTAATCGTGCAAAAAGAAGTGAAATCCGTTGTAGGTTTAGATTTTGCTATGTCTGAATTGTACGTTAGTAGTGAAGGTGAGAAAGCCAATTACCCTCGTTTCTATCGTCAAATGTTAGAACAATTAGCAAAATCACAGCACGTTCTATCGAGAAGAACAAAAGGCTCTGTTCGTTGGAATAAGCAACGTATAACCGTAGCTAAGTTACATGAAAAGGTAGCAAACCAACGCAAGAATTTCTTACATCACAAGTCAAAAGAATTAGCTACAGCGTTTGATTTAGTCGCAATCGAAGACTTGAACATGAAAGGAATGTCACAGGCCCTTCACTTTGGTAAAAGTGTGGCGGACAATGGTTGGGGTATGTTCACCACTTTCTTAACCTACAAATTACAAGAACAAGGAAAACAACTGATCAAAATAGACAAATGGTATCCATCCACAAAGACATGCAGTCATTGTGGCCGTATCAAAGAGATTTCCTTGTCTGAACGCGTATATACCTGTACATGTGGTGCAAATCTGGATAGAGATTATAACGCCGCAATCAATATTAAATATGAAGGAATGCGCTTATTCGCGTGATCTTAAATAGAATTAAAGAACCTTTGGAACAAGGGTGATAGCTCGGCGGTCTAAGACTAATTCGTTAGCTACTAAAAGTAACGATGAACCGAGAAACCCCCACTTCAAGACCTGTAAAGGGGTAAGTGGTGGGAGTAGTTCACGAAAATAAAAAAGCTACTTGCACAAATCGCAATGAAGCTTTTGGTCCAGATTTTGTTAGTAATCAATGATGTTCCACTCTCTATCTTCCTATCTTTCAATATTTCTATGTTCGCTAGATAATTGGTTCGATATTATTTGTGATAGTAAAGAATTATACTACTAAAATATATTTTAATCTAATTAAAATGGCTCAACCTCATAATAAGTACTTGACTGTTCAAATTTGTATACGTAAGCGGACATCAGGTACGCTATGGGCATGATTGATCATTTTTCAGATAGTGGACTCACAGGACCTTATTTCTGCGTTCTCCGCTCATTTCGAGTTTACGCGGACTCACAGGACCTTAATCACTCGTTTGCTAGTAAATGTTCAGTATTAAACGATCAATAGAGTACTGTGAGTCCTCTTACATCCTAAAGTGTTGGTTTTTAGCTAAATAGCGTCCTGTGAGTCCGCTCGTATGTGCTTCATTCCCCACTTGATTACCATCCGTACACAATGAAGATCATTTTTGTGCTTCATTCTCCACTTGCGTCGTAGCAATACCAAAAGTAGCGTCAAAGTGCGTGAAATGGAGCTACTTCCGCATATCCGTATGTCCATTCATATTTCGTCAAGCGCTGGTTTTGGTTTTGAGCCATTTAAAATTTGTAAATAATCAATTATCGTTCCGTGTAATTATATATAGATATTGTTTGCAACCATAAATCGGAAAAGGTAGACTAAAAGTAATTATTAAAGTCTGCTTTTTGATTAGATCAATGAGTTGGAGTGATACGATGCAATTATTTCAGGTGAAAGACGGTTCTAATGAAATAAAGCTTATGAAAGTATATTTGGAAGACAACTATGTAAGCTTCGGTTGGAAAGAGATTGGGGACTTAGAAAATATTAGTGAAGCAGAATTTAGAAGCAAAGCGCTTCTTTCGGTAAACGCTGTTGGCACTGAGCAGATCGAATGGATAAGACAACTAGAGGAAATTAATGCTTTTGTGTATAGCATGCAGGATGGAGATTATATCGTAATGGTAAGTGATGGTTTCGTTCATATTGGCGATGTGGGAGACTATTACTATGTGAACGGATTAGATGATGAGGAAATTAATAGCTCTCATCGTAGAGGTGTGACGTGGTTAAAGTGCGTTCCAATAGAGAAGTTAACTGAAGAACTACAAATGTTCGTAGGTCAGCAAGCAAATATTTCAAAGTTCGATCGACTAGTATCTTATGAATTATTAGAGAGTTGGTTAGAAGACGATAACCGTAATGATTATGCAAAAGCATCGCTTGTAGATAAGCAAACTATCGAGGATGCTATAAATATACTGAAAACAGCAATGCTTTCGGATGATGTAGAGAGAAGAGAACGTGCAGCTATTGCAATACTGCAATATGCTAAGTAAACAATAAGGATTGAGCTCTCTGCATCTCGCAGTGCTCAATCCTTATTGTTGTGTATTGGATTATCTAGTTTATGCTGTTGGCATTAATTTTTGACTATTATCTAGATGGGCTAGAGAGTAGTCGCTGGAGCTAATCGCCTATAGAAATGCCGCGTTATTTTCAATCAATTGAATTCGTTGCTGTACACAAGCATAGGAACGAAGCGGGTCAGCTGGTGTATTGATGGCGTAATCAAGCAGCTGATCGATCGTAGAAGTCGCAACATGGCAACGAGTATCAGATGAAGCATAGTAGATAAACACTTTGCCATCTTCATTAACAACAGCACCATTGCAGAACGTAACATTCGATACATCACCAACTCGTTCTTCACCTGTAGGAGCAATGAGATGACCGCCAGGAGCATAGATAACCTTCGTAGGATCGTCAAGACTTGTGATGAACACATAGATGACATAGCGAAGTCCCGCAGCCGTATTACGTACGCCATGAGCAAGATGAAGCCAGCCTTTGTCCGTTTTCAATGGAGCAGGACCTTGACCATTTTTCACTTCTTTGATCGTATGATAATGACGTTCGTCGATAATGATCTCCTCGTCAATAACAGCTTGCTCGATACCATCTGATAATCCCCATCCGATTCCCCCACCTGAACCAGTATCGATGAATCCATCTTGTGGGCGAGTATAGAGAGCATACTTGCCATCGACAAATTCTGGATGAAGGACTACATTGCGTTGCTGATTAGATTTTGTCTGTAAATCAGCAAGACGTTCCCATTGCTTCAAATCTTTTGTACGAGCGATGCCGCATTGTGCAATTGCACTTGATAGATCCCCCGGTGCAGCATTAGCATCTTTGCGTTCTGTACAGAACAAGCCATAAATCCAGCCATCTTCATGCTGAACAAGTCTCATATCATACACATTAATATCTGGATTATTCGTTTCAGGCAGTACAACCGGTTGATCCCAGAAGCGGAAGCCGTCAACACCATTGTCGCTTTCAGCTATAGCAAAAAACGACTTGCGATCATTACCTTCCACGCGAGCTACCAAATAATATTTGCCATCCAAGTAAATTGCCCCAGGATTGAACACACAATGAATACCCAATCTCTCCATAAAGAATGGATTAGTTTCTGGGTTAAAATCATACTGCCAATGTACCGGAGCATGTGCCGCTGTTAAAATAGGGTGTTGATAACGATCATAGATTCCATTACCCAGTTGCTCTGCATAGTTAGGGCGAGTAATAAGCTCCTCATATCGTGCAATAATCTGTTGCTTTCGTTCATTAAATAAAGACATAATAACCCTCCCAATAATAAGTAATAGTATACATCACATCGTGATCATAAGCGGATTAGCATTTCGAAGCACATCCGGCTATTATGATATGGACACTTCCATGCACTAATCTTCTGTAAATTATCGCTTGGCGTGCCGTCTCGCACTATACTCCAATACCACTCTCCATATTGTCGATCGATGAGATACTTCTGAATAAAATCCCAAGTTTGCTGGGATGCCTGGAGAAATCTATCATCGTTCGTCATTTGGTAGGCATTATAAAATCCAACAACTGCCTCAGCTTGCGGCCACCAATCTTTATGGTCATCAATAATCTGCCCATGTTCAGCTTCATTGAACAAAGCACCGTCGTCATCTATCCCGTGGAGTAGTACAGCTTCAGCCATTTGTAATGCTGTTTGCTTTACACGCTCTAGTAGAACTTCATCCCCCAGTACTTCAGCAGCCTCAACTAGCAGCCAGCTACCTTCAATATCATGACCGTAAGAGACATGCGCTGATTGAGAGTTCCATTTTTCATCGAAAAACAGGCGGAAATGTCCAGATTCTGAATCGACGATATGCAGAACTGTAATCTCTATCAATTCACGCAACTTCACAGACAATTGCACTGAAGGCCATACGCGATACAAATTCGTATAAGCTTCCATAATGTGTAGATGAGTATTCATTGATTTCTTTTCATTCAAATCTTTATTACTTAGACTGAGATCATCCGTGTCTCCCCAATCTTTAGTTAATGCTTCGATATAACCTTTATAGTTGTGATCGTAGCCATGTTGCTCTAGCAATTGAAAGAGTTCAATGGCATGTTCAAGCGCTGCTTCATCTTGTACTGCACGATAATACTCACTAAAAGCGTAGATCGCAAATGCTTGACCATATATTTGTTTCTTCGTTTCTAGTGGTTCACCCTTTGCATTAAGCATCCAATATAAGCCACCATTGTCGCAATCAATGAAATGTTCGTTCAAATAGTGATAGGCTCTCTGGGCCATAATTAAATACTCACTATTCTGATCCAAGCGATATGCTACTGAAAAAGTCCACAGAATTCGTGTGTTAAGGACAAGGCTCTTCGGGGCATTTTCAATAATCGTTAAATCACGTTGTACTTCTCCGAGAAAGCCTCCATTCAAGTCATCGATGCTATGTTTAAGCCAAAAGTCGAGAATACCTTCCTTTAACTCCGATTCGAACTTCTCTTTCCATTGTTGCATTGCATTATGATTATTGATCATGATCATCCCTCGTTTGCTCAACATAATAGTGCCTTACGGTCGTTTCAGCTAATTTGCCATACATACAATAATCATTGTTTTTTGGAGCTTCAGAAATAGAATAAAGTTGAGCTGGCCAATCCCATAGCATAAATCCTCTTACCCATTCACGTTTGGCAGATGCAGTGAACATCGCTTCGTAAAATTGTTGTTGTGCCAACTCGCTTACTTCTCCTTGAAGTCCCCAATCATTAGGCAGAAATTGCGAACCTTCACGACTAGGACAACCAGCCTCCATGAAGAAAAATGGTTTGTCATATTGTTCAACAACCGTTTCAATACGTTCGAGCTGTTGCTCCCATTGATCGACTGGGTAATATCCACTCGATGAGATGATATCTACAGCATCCCACCACTTTACTTCATTTTCTTGATATTTATCACAGTTATAAGTAATGAGTCCGTCATACACTTCTCGAACCGCCTGAATAACTTCACGCCATTGTTGCTCACGGCGGTCAGTTTGAACCATCTCACATCCAATACAAAGCATTTCACAATTCATTTCTTGTGCTAACTTTGCATAATGCACCATGAATTGACGATAGGATACGAACCAATCACTCCATTTCGGCTCACAAGGAACATCGATATCGAAAAAATTAATATGCGCGCGCCAAGTACCATCACTGCAGTTAACGACAGGCTTCAAACATACTTTCAAACCAAGCCGCTTTGCACTAGTAATTGCATAACGAATCTCATCATCGGTGACAGTAGGTTCTTCTTGATAGCGAATAACTGTTGCTTGAGGATGATCTTGTAAGGCAGCGAATGTGATGGCAGTCCAATTGATCGCTAGTGAATCATTCATTAGTTGTAATGACTCATCAGCCTTATTATTAGCCCATGTGCCGCGAATACCAGTCCAGCCCCAAGTCATACCTGCGATATACGATAATGTTTGGCTCATTGAAACACTCCTTAAACTTGTTATATTTGTTAGTTATAAATGAATATTAGTTATATAACAAGTAAACATGAAATGTATATGAATTGGCAAGACATTTTTGAAAATATTACTTATTTTTGGTTAATCGCATGAGAAATTATAGCACTTCTTTCATTTTGAAATAACGTCATCTTTTAAGGAATGACAATTTAAACGAAAGTATTAAAGACATTAGAAGACTATAAATAGCATTTCAAACCATTTTATCAAGAAACTAAATATAATAAACTTAATTATGTTAGCGTTTACAAAAATGATTGGGGGAAAAACAATGAAAAAGAGTATTTCGTTATTGTTAGCAGTATTCGTTATGCTAACTGTGTTATCAGCTTGTGGTAGTAATACAAAAAGTGAGCCAGGAACTAGTCCAGCAACAAGTCCGGAAAATAGCTCAGCAGTTAACGAAAAGATTAGTGGGGAAATTATCTTTCTAACAAACCGGACAGATATGATTGGAGAGGCATACGACGACTATGCCAAACGCTTCAAGGAAAAGTATCCGGATGTAGATGTTAAGTTTGAAGCTATACAGGATTACGATGCGACACTTAAGGTGCGCATGAATTCAGGAGAGTTCCCGGATGTTGTTTTTTTACCAACATTAGCTAACTCAGAGTTTTCTGAATACTTTGCTCCACTGAATGATATTGAATTTTCAAGTGAGATCTATTTCTCAGAGTTAAGAAGTCATGAAGGTCAAATGTATGGTATTTCCTCAGGGGCTTCAACAGTAGGTATCGTATACAACAAAGAAGCATTCGAAAAAGCTGGAATTACTGAAATACCACAAACTTACGATGAATTTCTTGCAGCTTGTGAGCAGTTAAAGCAAGCAGGTATTGTCCCTCTAGCTTCTAACTTCAAAGACAAATGGCCACTGGATGTGTGGGTATATGATATGCCTTCTTTAACAGGTGAAGCTTCTGATCACCAGAACAAACGTGCAGAAACAGATACACCATATACATTGGATAACGCATACGGAAAATCTTGGGATATTATTCGCGAACTTTATACTAAAGGATACCTAGAACAAGACGTTAACTCTACGAATTGGGAACAATCCAAAAAGGACGTTGCAAATGGGACATTCGGTATGTACTTACTTGGTAACTGGGTAATTAATCAAGTTATCGAAAATGGAGCAGAAGCAGATAATATTGGTTTCTTTCCGTTCCCAGTTGATAATAGCGGTCAAGCAAAAGCTCCACTTAACCCTGACTTCTTCTATGCTGTTAATAAAAATGGTAATGTTCCTGCAGCAAAAGCATTCATCCAATGGCTAATTGAGGATTCTGGTTATGATGATTTTGCTGGATTTATCCCTACACTGAAATCAAAAGAACCCAAGTTGGCTCAATTAGCTGAATTTAATAGTTTCGAAGTGAAATATTTTGAACCAGCTCAGCCTTTAGATCTAGCAACAGAAATTCAAAACCAAGCTCGTCTTGATCAGGCATCAACTGTACAAGAATTTGTATTGTCAGATGATCCTCAAAGCGTATTAGATAAAGTGAATAAATCTTGGGCAAAAGCAAGAAAAGATTTGGGCGTATCACAATAAAAAGCTAAGCATAGGGGGATTATCGGTAGCGATGATCCTCTAATGCTATTACACCTGAATGAAAGGCAGTGACGATTGATGTTTAACAACCTATCGTTTCACACTCAAAAGAGAATCGTACTCATCTCTTTCATTACAATTCCATTAGTGCTCCTTTTTACATTTGCATATTATCCAGCACTTGAATTGTTCCGTCTAAGTTTTATGAAGTGGAATGGAGTGAGTGCTCATAAGGAATGGATTGGTTTTGCTAACTATATTGAGGTGTTTTCCGATCCGAGTATATTTAGCGTATTCAAACATAATTTCGCATACTTTGTGGTAGGTATTATACAGAATATTCTCGCTCTTTTCTTCGCGGTATTACTTAATACTAAGTTAAGAGGGCGTAATGGTTTTAGATTATTATTATTTCTTCCTTATATATTGAACGGGGTAGCTGTAGCTTACTTATTCGGATATGTATTCGATACGACAAATGGATCACTGAATTATTTACTAGGTGAATTAGGCTTTGACCGATTAGCACAAACAAGTTGGTTAGGAACAAAAGAGTATGTGAACTATACGCTGGCATCAGTTGGTTTATGGCGATTTATGGGCTTTAATATGGTGATTTATCTAGGAGCTTTACAATCAATTCCAAAAGATTTGTATGAAGCAGCTTCAATTGATGGTGCAAACGGATGGCAGAAGTTTACGAGAATCACACTGCCTAATATATATAAGATCATTGAGCTTAATTTGTTTTTAACCGTAACTGGAGCTTTAGAAGTGTTTGACCTACCATTCGTATTGACGAAAGGTGGACCCGCCCATGCAAGTGAAACATTTGTAATGAAAATCATTGAAACAGCATTCCAATTTAATAATTTTGGTCTAGCTTCCGCAATGAGCGTTGTATTACTCGTATTCGTTGTCTTCGTACTTTCAATTCAACGATACATTCTTTCAAGGAAGGATGATTAGCATGAGCGCAATGAAAAACGTACAGCAAGCATTGAAATACATTATATTATCGCTAGCAGGTTTTGTTATCCTATTTCCACCTTATATTATTGTTGTTAATGCTTTTAAGACGAAGGAGAAATTCAATCAGACTTCAGCTATTTCATTGCCAGATTCCCTGTTTTACTTTGAAAATTTCGCGAAGGCATTTAAGCAAGCTACAATTCCATTAGCATTTGGCAATACATTAACGATCATATTGGTTACGTTAGCGTTCAATATATTGTTAGGATCAGCGTTTTGTTATGCGATTTCACGTTTTCAGTTTAAGTTTCAAGGAGCAATAGTGGGGTTGTTTCTATTTGCTACCATTATTCCACAAATAACTACACAAGTAGTTAATTACAAAACGATAATGGCATTAGGTCTAACAAACAATCTGATGGGACCAGTATTATTATATGTGGGAGCAGACATAATCCAGATTTATATTTACCTACAGTTTATCCGAAATATTCCTTATGAGCTTGATGAAAGTGCTATGATTGAAGGAGCATCCTTAATTAGAATTTACCGTACAATTATTTTCCCTTTACTAGCCCCAGCAACGGTAACGATCATTATATTGAAGACGATTGCTATTTATAATGATTTCTTCGTACCTTACTTATATTTACCAAGAGCTGAACATGTAGTCGTATCAACCTCATTGATGCGGTTTTTCGGAAATAATAGTGGCGATTGGCAGCTAATCTCTGCTGCGATTCTTATTATTATGATTCCTACAGCGATAATGTATATGTTTTTACAACGTTATATTTTTGCTGGTGTAACGAGTGGTGCAGTGAAGTAAGTCGTTATCATACTCAATTTCGTAGGAGGTGTGCATAATGAATGTCATTATTGTAGACGACGAACTAATGATTCGTGCTGGATTTGAGAAGATGATTAGCAGATTAAATATGAATATACAGGTTATAGGATCATATAGTAATGGCTTTGATGCACTAACTCATATCGATAAAATTGGCGATCATGAAATAGATTTATTGATTACTGATATTAAAATGCCGATGATGGATGGCTTGAAGCTGATCGAAGCTACGCAAGGGCGAAAGTTTGCGAAAATGGTGTTTAGTGGTTTTAGCGAATTTGATTATGCTCGCAAGGCGTTACGGTATGGAGCATGTGATTATTTATTGAAACCAATCGACAAGCAACAATTATTAAATGTGTTAATACGTATTAAGCAACAAAAGCATGCCCAATTTGATGAGCACTCGTTAACGAATTACGAGGATTTACCTGCGGAACCAATGGATGCAGGTAAAGTTCATCATGCGATTGAAAAACTGAAAAATATATTAGTAGAACAATATGATCGCAACTTTGATCTTGAACTAATATCTGAAACGATAGGAATGAGCTCCCATTATTTAAGTCGTCTATTCAAACAGAAAACGGGTGTAACGATTACCGATTACTTAATTGACATTCGAATCGACAAAGCAAAGCAATATTTGATCAATTATCCCCATATGAAAAATTATGAAATTTCGCAATCTGTCGGATACGGTGATCCAGTCTATTTTCAGAAATTGTTCAAAAAAGTAACAGGATATACACCTAGAGAATATAAAGATATTCATCACTAATGATAAAATGTGTTGAACTGAATTTCGATATGGATGCAAGCTTATGCATCACTTATACCGTTAGTAAGATATGAGGAAACTCAGCTTGATGATCCCTTTTCTTCATCTAATCTAAAGTTACTTAGTGATTTATTGAGTACGAATCAATATAATATAAGGATGATGAAGTTACATAGAAGTTAATAAAAGTTCTTTATGCTTTTGAGGTGCTTTTCATTGCTGAGAAGTATATCGAGGAGTTAATGAAAAGTTTAAGGAGGGTGTTATTATTAAAAAAAATCGTGATTGGTTGCTTCCAATTATTATTATCATCATGAGTAGTTTATACATATTTGTATCGAATTTGATGCTTTTTAAGCTTATTCCGATGGTTTTAATTATTGTGTATGGTTGTCTACAATTACCGAAAAAGAAGGAACTACATCATTATCTAGTTATTCTTGGTTTATTATTTTGTATGCTTGGTGACTATTCGTTACAATGGTTTATCATTGGGTTATTCAGTTTTTTAGTGGGGCATATTTTTTATATATTTGCCTTTAATCTAAGGAGAAGTAAAGGGAAATCTAATAAATTAATTGGTCTATGTATTAGTGTTTATGCTATTATTATGGCGGTTATTATGGTTATGTCATTAATCGAGGGACAAAACAACAGTCTAGTCATCCCTATTATTTTGTATATTGCCGTCATATCACTAATGGTATGGATGGCATCGTTAACGAAAAATATATGGGTAATTGTAGGAAGTTTGTGCTTTATGGTGTCGGATTCTATTCTTGCATTGAATTTGTTCGTAGTACCAATTGAATTTTCATCGCTGTTAATTATGAGTACATATTATGGAGCTCAATTCTGTATTGCTAGAAGTTTACGTATGCAATCATCAAGCTCATAGGTAAGTGAAAAAAAAGTTTGTAAATCGACAAATGGAATAGCTAGTATATTTGGTAAATTCTCGCTATAATAGTTTTGTTACAGTAAACATATTTACATAATTTATCTTACATAAGAAGGAGCACAACATGATTAAACAGTTTGTAATGAATCAAAAAGTATCGGTAAAATTAATGGTTCTCATCGTATCATTAATTGTATTTATGATTTTGATGGGGATTGTTGGGATTTACTCAGTTAACAAGATTAACAATAATGCTAGAGTGATGTATGAAGACCAGATGATGGCTAATGAGTATTTGAGTCAGCTAATTACTGCAAATGTACAAATTGAAACGAATGAGCTAGAGCTTGTTTTAAATCAATTTAATGTAGATCTATTTGCGCTCAATGAAGCTATTGCTTTATTAAAGGCTAGTGAAAAGGAAATACAATTAAAAGTAGAAAAACTTCCGATGACTGAGACATCAGCAGCATTATATGCACTCTATAAGGAACAGGAAGTTATTGTTAATGAGGAATTTTTGAAGGTGCAAGAACGAATTGACGAAGGGAAAAATTTAGAGGCATTTATGTATTTTGAAAATCGTCTAAGTGGCGCACGGGCTACGATTTTGTCAACATTGAGAGAAATAAAGCAAATTAATATGGATGAAGTAGCTTATACTAATGAATCAAATAGAGCTGATGCTAATACAAGTAGAACAGTTATTTTTTCTGTTTTAGTTATTATTCTTGTAGTTGCAGGACTAGTTGGTTACTTTGTCTATATCACGATCAAACAGCCGATTAATCAACTGATTTCTGATATGAAACAGGTTGAAGAAGGTAATCTTCTTGTTAGAAGTGAGTATAAATGGAACAATGAATTCGGTAATCTATCTGCAAGCTTTAATAATATGGTGGGCGGATTGTACAATATTGTTACTAAAATGTCTAGTAATTCTGAATCTGTTGCAGCTAGCTCAGAGCAATTACTTGCTGCTGCTGAACAATCGACCGAACATACTTCCAAAATTGCATCAGATATGCACAATATTGCTAATACAGCAGAATCTCAGTTTATGCATGCACAAGAGTCAACCCGTTCTATGGAGGAAGTAGCAATAGGGATTCAACGAATTTCCGAATCAGCGGCTAATGTATCTGAATTGGCGAATGTTGCTAATGACCAAGCGATAATTGGCCAGGAGCGTATGCAAGCAATTAAAAGTCAGATGACTTCCATTCTAGATGGCTCGCTACAAACCTCCGAGGTTATCCAGAAGTTTTCCGAGCAATCCAATGGGATTGGTCGTTCAGTTACTTATATCCACGAAATTGCGGAACAAGTAAATTTACTTGCGTTAAATGCTTCCATTGAAGCGGCAAGAGCAGGTGAGCATGGTAAAGGATTTGCAGTAGTAGCAAGTGAAATACGAAACTTGGCAGATTCTTCCAAAACAGCTGCCAAAGATATATCAACTTTAGTTACTCAAATTCAAAAGCAATCAAAAGTTGCAGTAGAGATAGTTGAGCGTGAAAAGCATGAAGCGACACAAGGGATGAAAGAAGTTCAATTGACATACGAAGTATTCGAAGAAATTGTTGGGTCCATTAATGTTTTGAATTATCAATTGCAAGAAGTAACAGCTTCTTCTGAGGAAATGTCTGCAAGCTCTCAGCAAGTTACTGCAGCATTGATGGAGATGACACAGTTATCAGATACAGCTTCGGAGCAGGCGAAAAAAGTTTCTGAAGTTGCGAAAGAACAAGAGCAAATTATGAATGAAGTGAAAGATAACGTTCAAGGTTTGACGAATGTGGCGGAGGAGTTACAACAGGAATCACAAAGATTCAAAATCAACTAGTAGGGGAAGTTCAAAAAGCAGACTTTGATAACGATGATTGGCTACGTAGCGTAATCGACATCGCATCTGAAGCGAACTTGGAAAGTACGGTTCGCGTGTACCAATAACGTACACTTGCGCTTCCGCCTTTCTCAAGTAGCGCTTCACCTGCTTGATTCTGAAAGCCCGCTTTTTGAACCTTCATTGTAGGGGAAGTTCAAAAAGCAGACTTTGATAACGATGATTGGCTACGTAGCGTAATCGACATCGCATCTGAAGCGAACTTGGAAAGTACGGTTCGCATGTACCAATAACGTACATTTGCGCTTCCGCCTTTCTCAAGTAGCGCTTCACCTGCTTGATTCTGAAAGCCCGCTTTTTGAACCTTCATTGTAGGGGAAGTTCAAAAAGCAGACTTTGATAACGATGATTGGCTACGTAGCGTAATCGACATCGCATCTGAAGCGAACTTGGAAAGTACGGTTCGCATGTACCATTAACGTACACTTGCGCTTCCGCCTTTCTCAAGTAGCGCTTCACCTGCTCGGTTCTGAAAGCCCGCTTTTTGAACCTTCATTGTAGGGGAAGTTCAAAAAGCAGACTTTGATAACGATGATTGGCTACGTAGCGTAATCGACATCGCATCTGAAGCGAACTTGGAAAGTACGGTTCGCATGTACCAATAACGTACATTTGCGCTTCCGCCTTTCTCAAGTAGCGCTTCACCTGCTCGATTCTGAAAGCCCGCTTTTTGAACCTTCATTGTAAGGGGAAGTTCAAAAAGCAGACTTTGATAACGATGATTATGCTGACGTAACTTAGTCGAATCTGAACCTTCATTTTAAGCTTCGTGCAGAAGATTGATTGCTTGTGTACTCGTACCGTACACGTTGCTGGGTTTTGTTACATTGTTTGTGATAGTGATGATTGGCTACGTAGCGTAATTATCGTCGATAATAAGGCAAACGGGGATGTCCTGAAAGTCATTGTAAAATGACTGAGGACATCCCCGTTTTATTTACTTTTGCACCACGCGAAACAGTATTTATACGTTCACGATGTAGATACGACTTGTTTCTTCCCAAATATGACCTGGTTCAAGTGTCACAAGTCCGATCTGCTCGGCTGGAAGTGAACTATTCGGTGCATTTACAAGGTTAAGCTGTGGCTCAGGGCAGAAGAAGGTACCGC
This sequence comes from Paenibacillus sp. Y951, assembly GCF_056786395.1. Lineage (NCBI taxonomy): Bacteria > Bacillati > Bacillota > Bacilli > Caryophanales > Paenibacillaceae > Paenibacillus > Paenibacillus sp. Y951. The sequence continues at coordinate 153,319 of NZ_JBXCIY010000011.1, forward strand.
CTGCACCATTGTTCCAAATCATCCATTGCTTATAAGATGCACCAACATCATAGATTAGTTTTAATCCTAGACGGTTGTCAGTAAGCTCCATCATATTACGACCATTTTTAGTTGAACTTGTGTAATGGTTGTCCATCGACTCCCAAAACGGATTAAGACCAGAGCCGTTCATCTTTTGTTCTTCACTTGTTAAAGCTTGATACTTACCTGTGGGAAGCATTCTTTCATTCAATTCCCAACGGTTTCCCATAGTCATTGTGAAAGAATAGTCTTCCTTCGAACTACCTGCAGCAAATGGCGCATTGATCGCAGTATGGAACGCGATCATACAAGGCATAGCTGTTGTACCATTGTTATGAACAGATACATGCTGCAATAGACCTTGATCACTCAAAGAGTAACGTAGCTTTAATGTGAATTGATGAGGTAAGTACTGATAGATCTCATGACTCTCATCAATAGAAATAGACAATACAACATAGCTTTCAGTAGCCGTTGTATTGAAATCGTCAACATTCCACTGAGCAGTATGGAAAAATCCGTGTAGATGGTTGCCAGTGGCTTCTTCATTGACTGGGAATACATATTTGTGACCGTTAAATGTAAATGTACCATCTTCATAGCGATTCGGTGGGAATAGTACTGGAATGCCATGAATACCTGGATTTGCACGAAAGTCATTCATTTCAGCAGCCGCTGGTTCTCTTAATAGAGTTAGGTTGCGTTCATGATCACGAAAGGCAATTAGATTTGCTCCTACTTTAGGAAGAACAGCGCTTTCATACTGTCCCCATTGCAGCCAAATGGCAGCTTCATCATGAAATAATCCTTCAAATGCTTTGCTTTGTGTAGTCAATATAATTCCTCCTAAAACTTTTCATAGCTTCTCGATAATCATCACAGTAGATGAAAAGTACATCGGAAGCATAAGCCAAACTTTTCATAGCTTCTCGATAATCATCACTGTAGATGAAAAGTACATCGAAAGCATACGCCAAACTTTTCATAGCTTCTCGATAATCATCACTGTAGATGAAAAGTACATCGAAAGCATAAGCTAAACTTTTCATAGCTTCTCGATAATCAGCATATCAGCATTGGAGAAAACAAACAACCGCTAACATAAGATTAGCGGTTGTTTCGTTAGCTCTATGTCTTTAGCTTATCTGCTGCAATTGCTTCAGTTTCAATTCATTCCGCTTGCTTACGGAAAGAATTTTAGTGCTTGTAAAGTCACTACCAAAAGAAATAGCACCAGACCCAATCGATTTGATTCGAGATACGTTAATATAGCAAGTAGAGCTAATTGCAAAGTATCCCTTTGTTCTAGTCAATTGTTTTAGTTCAGACTGAGAAAGCTGAACTTTTCTGCTGAAATTACTTCCGTGAAAACTGACAAGCCCTTCTGATCCTATTTTGTAAAATAAGATCTCTTGCTCTAGATCAAAATCTTTACACATTGTACGTTCATTTAACGCAACACTCAACATTCGAATACCCCCTAGATAATCTAATAACTGAAATGTTAGCGTTTACATTGTACCATGAAATAAAAATTTTGGGTAGTCTTGAAAAAAATATTGTGTAGTATTAGCACCATATGGTAATGTCAAATGATATATGCTTTACTAGTGAAATATATGAATGAATTGAGAGGCAGGTCCTTTTTGTGTCCAGATCAGCGAGAACTTCTTCATCAGCTACGACAATGCAATCATTAACGGTTTATTCTATTTTATTTGCTGTAAGCGCGGTACATATGTTGAATGATTCGATGCAAGTTGTAGTTTCAGCGTTATTTCCGATATTTAAAGACTCGCTTCAATTAACGTATGCACAAATTGGTTGGATTGCTTTTACATTAAATATGACCTCTTCCGTTATGCAGCCAGTAGTTGGATTATGGTCAGATAAGCGTCCAACGCCTTGGTTGCTGCTAGCTGGGATGGGCAGTAGTCTAATTGGGATCGCAGCACTTTCGTTTGCACCAACATTTTGGTTGGTTTTGCTCGCAGTTATATGTATTGGTCTTGGTTCAGCAGTCTTTCATCCAGAAGGATCACGTGTCGTGTACTTAGCTGCGGGTCAGAAGCGCGGACTTGCACAGTCTATTTATCAGGTTGGCGGTAACTTCGGCTCATCATTAGCTCCACTTATGACCATTTTTATTTTTGTGCCACTTGGACAGCGTGGTGCAATCTGGGGGACATTGCTGGCAGTAGCAGCGATCGTTATACTATTGTACGTAGTGCCGTGGTATCGTAAGCAGCTAGCAATCAATGGTTCAGTTTCAATGAAGAAGAAGGCAGCGGCAGTAACTTTACAAAATCCGATACCATCAAACATTGTATATATTGGTATGGGAATTTTAATGACGATCGTATTTGCTCGTTCATGGTATAGTTCAGCAATTGGTAACTACTATCAATTTTATGCACAGGAGCAATATGCACTGCCCATTCAACAGGCTCAAATTCCACTTTATTTGTTTATGATATTTGGCGTCGTCGGAACGTTTTTCGGAGGGATGTTTGCGGATCGAATTGGGAGAAGAACGATGATGATTGTTTCGCTTGTAGGATCAATTCCATTAGCGTTAATTCTGCCACATTTACCGTTAATGTGGGTATATCCAGTGATTGCATTGTTAGGACTGATTCTACAATCAGGCTTTTCGGTAAGTGTCGTCTATGCACAAGAATTAATGCCAGGAAAAGTCGGCACAGCATCAGGGCTAATTACCGGATTTGCATTCGGTATGGGAGCAGTTGGTTCGGTCGTGCTCGGTAATCTGGCTGATGTGAAGACGATGGAATTTGTGATGATAGGGGCAAGTCTATTACCACTCTTTGGCTTTCTATCACTGTTGCTACCAAAGGATCGTGCTAGATAAGATGAGCTATTATATTGCATTTAGAAGTGTCTACCATTGCGTGGACACTTCTTTGTTGTTTCTATTATTAAATCGGAATAATGTTCTTAAGCTGCTGTAGTAGAGCGCAATCTAGTTCGCTGAAGATGGTATTTATTAGACAAATTCCAAATATTTATCTAATATTGTACTAAAGTAACATTTGCAAGCGAGGTGATTAAAATAATTAAAAATATATTTAATATTAAAACATTAAGAAATCAAATTTTTCTTAGCTATATGGTTATTATGATTGCCATTTTATCGTCAGTAGGTTTCTATTTGTACGACCAAGTATCCAAATTACTACAAGTAAATACAGAGCGTCATATGGAGAATACTGCGGTACAAGCTACTGGAAACATAAAGCTATTATTGAATCAAATTGACAACTTCACTGCACAGATCGCTACTAACGCGGTTGTACAATCGATGATGCAGCAAGAATTGAATGGCAAGCCGTTATCGTTTGATGCTCGGCAACAACTACAACAAGAAGTTAGAAAGCATGAAGCTTATATGAAAGGCATCCGTTCTATAGAGCTATACACAACCGACTATTCGACACTACTGCCGCTTACCGAGGATAAATTGGATGATCGTCTATCCACAGAATGGATTGCCAAGGCAGATCAGGGCAAAGGTGAATTGGTTTGGCTAGGTACGGATGTGAATAATCCAGATATAGTCATTGCTATGCGGCATGTGCGATTAATGAATCAATCATTCGCGCAAGCTGGTTACTTGCTGATTTATTTGGATGTTAATTATTTTGAACTGACTGATCTTTCAGTGGATGGTGATAGTGCCGTTGCTAGTAATGAATATATGTGGCTGACTGATAATATTGGAACAATATTGAATACAAATAGTCCTGAAAACATAGTCCTTCCTCAGTCAATTACTATACAAAACTCAATAAATATTGATGGCAAATATTATTATGGAGTGCAACGTAATATTGAAGATGTGAATTGGCAAATTAGTATTTTAACACCGGTGGATGAAGCAACGGAAGGGATCTCAGTGCTTAGAACAGGAATTATTATTTCTTTGCTTGCTGGTATTATACTTTTTCTAATAGCTACTTATTTTCTATCGGGAATGATTAGTAAGCCTATTCTCCGATTAATACGAGCAATGCGAGTGGCCAGACTGGGCACACTCAAAGTCATTCCGATAGAATCAGCAACGATAGAAATTAATGAATTGAATCATACGTACAATCAGATGGTTGAGTCGCTGAATGGACTAATTAAGATGGTGTATGAGAAAGAAATATTACAAAGTCAGACGGAATTGAAAGCATTGCAAGCACAGATTAACCCGCATTTTCTATTCAATACATTAGAGGCATTGTATTGGGAGATGGAGACTCGTGGAGAAGAACAACTTGCTGAAGCTATCGTTGCAATGTCGGGGATTTTCAGATATGTCATTAATCGAGATGAGCAGGACGAATGGGTCACGCTCGGTGATGAGTTAGATCATGCAGAGCGCTACTTGAAAATTATGAAGATGAGAATGATGGATCGCTTGGAATGGAGTATCGAGGTTGATCCAGACTGCAGAGTGATTGTCATGCCCAAGCTACTTGTACAACCGTTAATTGAAAATGCCATTTATCACGGTGTAGAACAACAAATTGGATCAGGTATTGTAAAACTGAGTGTAGTTGAAAATTTATCTGAGCAGCATATTCGAATTAACGTTACAGATAATGGACCTGGGATGAGTGAGCAGCAGGTTGACGAGATTATGGAGCGTATTAAGCGAAAAAAACGTGGCATTCAAGGGGACAATCAAGAGGGGAAATCGACAGGTGTAGGGCTTAGTATTACCGAGCAACGTATTAAATTATATTTTGGAACAGAAAGTGAAGGTCTGATAATTGAAAGTGAAAAAGGAAAAGGGACAACCGTCTCATTCGATATACCAATTGTACTAAAGGGGGAATAACGTTGAAGACAATTTTAATTGTAGATGATGAACCTCGCACAAGAGATGGAATTCGAAAGGTACTTGAAGTATGGTCCGCAGGGAAATATCGGATTGAGACGGCTGCTAATGGGATAGCAGCGCTAGAGTGGCTAGAATATAATGAAGCTCATTTGCTAATTAGTGATATAAGGATGCCGGAATTAACGGGCTTAGAATTGGTTGAGAAGTTAGAGAAGTTAGAGAACAGGCCGAATGTTATTCTAGTATCTGGTTATTCAGACTTCTCGTATGCACAGCAAGCGTTGCGATTTGGCGTTGTTGATTATTTGTTGAAGCCCATTGATAAAGCTAGTCTCATACAAGCGATTGATAAAGCTATGTTACGTGTAGAAGAGCAAGAGCGTTATAAAGTAATGGCTGAAGTAGTAGACGCGAAGCGGTTAGAAGTGGCGCAGCAGTCAAGTCAAAATCCACATATTAATACTGCACTAACGTATATTCATGAACATTTGTCGGAGCAAATTACGATGAAAGAGATGTCAGATCAATTACACATGAATGCAAGTTATTTCAGTGTATTGTTCAAGGAGCAAGTAGGCTTAACATTTTCGGATTATGTGACGAGAGGAAGAATGCAATTAGCGAAAGAATTGCTGCTTACGACGAATGATTCAATGGCGGATATAGCGGAGCAAGTAGGTTATCAGACTGATAAATATTTCGGGAAAGTATTTCGTACCGTAGCAGGTATAAGTCCCGCGCAATATCGCAAAGAAAAAAACTTTCACAAAAATATAACAATCCAATAATAGTGGTAATAATCCCAAAATGTATGCCCTTACAACTAGGCGATGTGCTTGTTAAAATAAATATGAAGCTAATAAGTCCACGAAAGCTTACAAAACAAAAGGGGTTGTGTAATCGTGTACAAAAATAAAAAGATGTTGGTTCTATTAACGCTATGTTTCACATTATTGGTTGCTGGATGTGGTAGTAACTCATCTAAAGAAGGAAAATCTCCAGCAGATGGTGGTAACAAAGCAGGAACAGAAAAAGTAACGATCAATTTCATGCATTTATGGCCAGAAGGTATTTCAGCGGGTCAGAATAAAATTGTAAATGAAATTATTAACGATTATCAAACTGAACATACAAATGTAACGATCAAGACGGAAGTGCTTGAAAATGAGCAATATAAAAATAAGCTAAAAGTATTATCTTCATCTAACAAGCTACCAGATGTAGGCGTAACTTGGGCAGCAGGCTTTATGCAACCTTATGTAGAAGGTAATTTATTTGCACCAATCGAAGAGCTTTTGGCTGGTTCACTTAAAGATCAATTCGTTGCAGGCACTACGGAGGCGTATTCAATGAATGATCATACGTACGCACTACCGTTAGAATTCAATATCGCTCCAATTTACTATAACAAAGATATCTTTGAACAATACAGCTTAGAAATACCCACAACATATGAGGAGTTCCAAAATGTTGTGAAAGTACTTGTAGAAAATGGAATTACTCCGATTGCTCTTGGTAACAAGGATCGTTGGACGGGTTCACTTTGGTATATGTATTTTGCTGATCGCATTGCTGGTCAAGAAACATTGGCAGGAGCTATTCAAGGCACAAAATCTTTTGCTGATCCAGGATTAGTTCAAGCAGCTACAGAGGTGCAAAATCTAGTTAACGCTAACGCATTTAACAAAGGCTTCAACGGCTTATCTAATGATGAAGGGAAATCAGAGTTTGTTAATGAGAAAGCAGCTATGTACTTGATGGGAACTTGGGAATTACCAAACTTCACAACGAATGAGGATTACACACAAGAATTCAGAGATAAAGTAGGCTTCTTCAAATTCCCAGTAGTTGATGGTGGTAAAGGTAATATTGATGGCTGGGTTGGTGGTCCTGGTGTTGGACTATTCGTCGCTGAAAACTCTAAAGTGAAAGAAGAATCTAAAGCATTTGTAGAGTACTTTGTTCAAAAATGGGGTGAACGTGCTGTAACTGGTGCGGGTGTTATTCCAGCAACGAAAGTAGATACTTCTACATTGGATCTTCCTGCATTATATATCGATTTGTTCAATGAAATGAGCAAAGCTAGCAGCATTACATTATTCGCTGATGTACAGATGGAATCTGATGACGCTGAAGTACATCTTAATCAAATCCAAGCTTTATTCGGTAAAGCAAATACTCCAGAGCAATTTGCACAAGAACATGATACATCAATTTCTGCGGGACAATAAGATGTAGCGTATAACCTATATCTAGAAATGGCTTATCTGTACATTAATCAGATAAGCCATTTCTTTCAATTATTGGCCCATGAAAGGAGTTATTACTAATGGATAAAGTTATGTCTAACAAAGGAATTATTGCATTATATGTATTGCCAGCCTTGCTTTTCATTATTGCGATTGTATATATACCTATTGTATTAACAGGCTATTATGGTCTTCATGAATGGAATGGTATCGGTTCAATGACGTTTATTGGGCTAGAAAACTACAGTGGGGTACTACAAGATAAAGATTTTTGGAGTAGTGCAGGTCACTCGCTTCTATTAGCAGTCTTCTCTACATTGAGTTTAGTACTGTATTTGGCAGTAGCATTAGTGCTATCTTCCAAAATTAAAGGATCAAATTTATTACGGAAAATTTATCTTATACCTATGCTATTATCATCAGTAGCTATCGCACAATTATGGATGAAAATTTATCATCCGACGAACGGGATAATTAATACTCTATTAGAAGCATTAGGTTTTACCAATACACCAGAATGGTTAGCGAATCCGTCCATTGTGTTATATGCACTTATCATTCCGATTATTTGGCAATATGCTGGGTTTTATATATTGATCTATTATGCTGCTTTGAAAAACATACCGTCATCACTTGAAGAGGCAGCAACGATTGATGGTGCAAATGCTTTCCAAATTGCCTACAAAATCAAATTACCTCTAGCGATGGAAGTAATTAAAGTTACGATTGTCCTGGCTCTTGTAGGGTCATTGAAATATTTTGATTTGATCTATGTTATGACCAATGGTGGTCCTAATGGAGCAAGTGAAGTAATGGCCTCCTATATGTATCGCATTGCATTCAAATCTTATGACTTTGGTTACGCTAGTGCAATAGGTTTCTTTCTATTAGTGATCTGTCTAGTTGTAACTTGGATTGTTCGTAAATTAACAGCAACTAAAGAACAAATTCAATATTCATGAGATTATGCTTCCAAAGTAACCTTCCATATAACGAGAAGTTATTTCGAAAGTGAATGAAAAGTTATAGCCTATGCTTTCGATGTACTTTTCTTACAGAGAATTATCTTATGAAGTAACGAAAAGTTTTAGCCTATGCTTTCGATGTACTTTTCTTACAGAGAAGTATCTTATGAAGTAACGAAAAGTTTTAGGAGGAAATGAATGATGCAGGGAACAATTCCAATCAAACATAAAAAAACTAGTCATAACAATAACATAATAAATAAAATCGGCTATAGTGTACTGTATGTTGTACTTGCAGGCGTAGCAGTATTTCAACTATTTCCTTTAGTCTGGTTAATGTTCTTCTCACTGAAAAACAATCAAGAAATATTCAATATGCCACCATTAGCTCTGCCTACAAATCCAAAATGGGAAAACTACGCCAAAGTATGGAATTCCGGAAATATTGATCTATATTTCTTAAATAGTGTATGGATTACGATTGCTGCAACAGCGATAACAATATTAGTTGCGAGTTTAGTAACATTCGCGATTACACGGATGAAATGGAAAGGCAGCTCGTTCGTGTTAGGATTATTTATGGTGGCCATGATGATACCTGTTCATTCCACGTTAATCCCGCTATTCAATTTGTTTAGTAAAGCTCATCTTATTGATAATCCACTATCATTAATTGCAAGCTATGTGGCATTTAATATGCCCATTACCATTATGATATTACTAGGATTCTATTACACGCTTCCGAAAGAAGTTGAAGAAGCAGCAGTTATCGATGGATGTTCAGTGCATAAGGTTTTCTTCAGAATCATATTTCCAATGACAAGTTCTGTGCTTGCAACGACAGGTATTATTAATATTATTTATAATTGGAATGAGTTTATTTTTGTTAATACATTCATTAGCTCAGATAAATACAAAACACTTACTGTCGGCATTCAAAATTTTATTGGACAATATACAACAGACTGGGGTGCGATTGGCGCTACACTGATGATAAGTATATTACCTATACTTATCGCATTCCTATTCCTATCTGATAAAATTGTAGAAGGTATTGCGGCAGGTTCTGTTAAAGGATAAGCTCAGAGATCTATTTCTACTGTAGGCAAATGAATATAATGTGTAATTATCAATTTTAGGAAATATATAGATACTATTTTTGAATTATGATATATTAGTTGTAGCGAAGAAGCACTTCCAGAGAAATCTTGGAGGTGCTTCTTTTTTTCGTTCTTCGAGGGATTTTTTTTGTTGGAATAGTGAGTGCAACTACTATTCTCCGTGTAACCAATCATATAAAAAATTAAAGTTATCATTAAAACTAAAAAACTTTAAGGAGAGATTATTATGAAAAAAACAATCACATTATTATTATCCATCGTACTACTATTTGGTCTTGTTGGTTCTGTAGGTGCAGCATCAAAAGATGTTCCAATGTTCAAAGTGAATGGTAAGTTGTTCGTAACGCCAGCTGGTGAGCCAGCACCATATGTTAACAAAGACAACCGTACAATGGGTTCTCTACGATTGATCGCTAGTGCATTGGGAGTTGAAAACAATAATATTAAATGGTCGTCAGCAACGAATACAGCGACTCTAGTACGTGGTGAAAATACAGTTTCTGTTGTTGTTGGTAAAAAAGAAATTACCGTTAATGGTAAGAAAGTGGTTATGGATACTGTTTCTGAAATGAAAAAAGGTCGTGTATTCATTCCTGCAAGATTTATTGCACAAGGGTTAGGTGTAAAGATCGGTTATGATGCTGCTACTGGTACAGTATTGTTCAACACAGGGGAAGTTGCAAAACACAACTTTGAGGATTATGGATTAACAGCGCTTGAGAAGTTGCCACTAGAATTAACAGCTAATGGATTGAAAATGACGGTTAATGAAGTGTATGTATATCCAACGAGTGCAGCAGAAGCAAAGGCACTAGATAGCAAGTATGATATTTGGAAGTTTGAAGATGCTTATTACCTTGTATGGGTGAATGTAACGCTAGAGAATGTTTCTAAGAAGCGTATTGCTACAGACTATAGCGATATGTTGAGAAAGGTTTCAGTTATTAATGGGAAGAGTAATGAAATGACTTATTCGTTTTCTTGGTTAGATAAATATGATGGATTCAACAATACAGAACTTCTTGCAAACTGGGAACTTAACCCTGGTGAAAGACTAACAAGTAATATTCCATTTGTAGATTTAGTTAATAAAGAATTAGAGTTTATTGGTGTAAGTGTTCTAAACGGTAATACTTCAAATTATGAGAGAATAGCAGAAAAAGGAGATAAGTAGATGAAAAAGATTGTAGCTATATTACTAGCTTTGACGCTTCTAACACCACTAGTTTCTAGTGGTGTTAAAGCTGAAACTAATACAGTTGATGAAACCGAGATAATTACAACGGTGTTAAATTCTAATCTTGCGCAGCGAACGATTGAAATTAAATTTCCGAAAGAAGCAGAAAATATAGTAAAAGGTTCTTTTAAGATTTCGGGACAAGGTGAGATTGTCGGAGAACCTAAAGTAGATACAGAAACAAGAACAATAACTGTAACACTTAAAGGAAAAGAAAAAGTAGTGAGTTCAAAGACGGTACAAGGATATAGGGATAAAGAAGAATCAGGGTTTCCTTCCAATCCAGGTAATGCGATGTGTCGTTACAGTGACGGTATAGATTGGCAAATTGCATCGGTCAAAACAACAGACTTTTCACAAACTCAATTTAGGTTCTCTAATATGAAAGGTATGCCAAGCGATGTTCCTTATGAATCTCTAAAAAAACAATTGATAGCAACCTTTGTAGAGATTAAACTGCCCACAACAGGAATATCTTGGTTTGAAGTTAAATTAGATGAAAACGGTAAACCTGTTTTAGATAAAAAGGGAAATGAAGTTTTGGTGAGTTTCCCTGCAAATCAAGTTAATACAAATACTATCGAGTTACCAACAAAAGCAGTAAAGTCATCAATGGGAAGTCCGATTTTTCCAAATGGATACGATAAAAAAAATCCGAAAATTGGAGTGCAATATAATGCAACAGACGTTAGACCATTAAAATCTTTAGGGGTTATTGATACGAAAAACCCTTTATTCTTAACGGGTCATGCAGCTTGCTATATGTACGCTAGTCCAATGGAATACTATGTAACGGCTACCACAATACCAGCTAAATCTTACGATTATAGCGGAACGATCTCATTCCAATATACGAAGCCAACTAATGCCTATATCGTAGCAACATTAACGGCTGATCCAACAAGCACTAAGTTTGATGATAAAGATGTAAAAGTAAAATTAACTCTTGATGGTGAAGTAAAGAATTTAAGTAGTCCTGGAGCGATAGATTATTACATGCTCTACATCCGAACGGAAGATAGTTCGATCAATCCCCCTGGAATAGAGATAAAAGCCAACGGAAAATTAAAAGTTAGTGCTTCTTTAGATTTTACGATTCCTAAAAGTAAGATGACTAATAAAATCGAATATACAGAAATCTATGTTGGTCGAATATTTGCTTACTATAAAGCAAGTTCATACTTTGTAGATCCAGTCAACGGAAAATTTATGGATTCGGGGCAAGTGAGAGCTACCTCTTTAGTTTATAAAGAACAGACACCACCGCCATCACCACCGCCATTGAAAAAGAAACCGACGGCAATCATTGAATCAGATTCCGAAGTGCTGCTAGGTGACGATATTTATATCAACGGCTATGAATCATACGATGAAGACGGCACGATTGAAACCTATGATTGGACGATGAGTGGTGCTAAAGATCCAATTACGAAAAATGAAGGCGATGGATGGATATGGTATGACAAATTAGGACCGAAAACGATAGATTTATGCGTAATCGATGATGATAGTTTACTAGATTGTACGAAGCATTCACTTATTGTTACAGAGCCGATCGTTACAGCCAGTATCAACCAAACAGGTACATTGAAAGAAAATAGAAAAGTAATCTTTACCGCAAATGGCACAACCTCCTCGCGTTATCCGATTGTAGATAGTAAAACAACGTGGAAGATCGAATCTGCATATGGTGAAATCCCCCAAACACAAATAAAAACTAACAGCCCCCTTAAAGGACAGAAAAGCATCGATGTACTTTTCAAAAAGCCAGGCGAATACAAAGTAACATTGTACATGGAAAACACATTAGGCTATACCGATGAAATATCAAGAATCTATACGATTCTACCCGATGAAGTGCCTTATACTAACTTTACATTCCAGGAGAAAATCTATCGAGATCCAGTGAAGGGCAATCTAGCAACATTTGAACTTACCGATCGTTCCTATTCTACTGATGGTGATCAGATTGCAAAGCGTAATTGGTTTGTCATTTTTGATGCGAATAACGATGGCATCTACAACGAACCGAAAGTGTTATTCCAAAGTGG
>NZ_JBXCIY010000012.1:0-161142 GCF_056786395.1 Paenibacillus sp. Y951
GACACTACTGGTTCAGCCTCGCTCGTTGGCTTTTAGACAAAGGAATTGAAGCCGTTTTGGTGAATCCCCACCTCGTCAAAAAGAACAAAGAAAACCGCGACAATACCCCATCTAAAAGCGACCGTAAAGACGCACTCGTCATCGCAGATATGGTCAAAAATGGCTACTATTCTCCTGTACGTTTCAATCCGGAAGCATACGAGGAGCTGCGGATTCTTATGGCCAACCGGGACACAGTCACCAAAAGACTTAACAGCGCCGTTAACCAGATTCATCGTTGGGTAGACATTGTGTTCCCAGAACTTCGGCATGTCTTCAAAATTCTCACCTGCACCAGTGCCATTACCACATTAAGGTTGTTTCCTCTTCCGAAGGAAATTAGTCGGTTAACAACAGAACAAGTTATCGCCGGTTGGAAGCAATACGTTAAGCGTCATGCGGGTTTGCGGCGAGCTGAACAACTTATCTCACTCGCTAAACGTAGCGTAGGCGCTACTCAGGCTTTGTGTGCATACAAACTGCATTTAGGCCACTTACTTGAAGAATATGACTTGGCAAATCGTCAGCTGGAGCAGGTTGAATTTGAACTTCATCACATCTTGGAGCGTATTCCTTATGCTAAGAAGATGCTTGCTATCCAAGGTGTAAATGTAACCAGCTTGGCTGGAGTTTTAGGAGAAACAGGTGATCTCAGCGGTTATGCGCATGGAAATGCCTTGCTTCGCCATGCAGGGCTAAACCTGGCTGAGGCCAGCTCCGGAAAATGGCGTGGAAAAATGGTTCTCAGCAAGCGCGGACGCCCTCGGCTCCGGCGTTTCCTCTTTCTTATGACGATGTGTATGGTCATGACCAATCCAGATATTAGAGCTCTGCACCACTTCAATGTTGATGTGAAAAAGCTCAAGAAGATGAAGTCCATTATGAAATTATGTGGTAAGGTAGCCCGAATGCTTGTTGGTCTAGCCAAGAGCAGTGAAGATTACGACTCAACCAAAGTTATTCCACGAGCAGCTTAAGAGCGTTGTTTCACCAGCTGATGCATTCGCAGGATAATAAGAAGCACGGAGTATCGGGAGACGTTACGCAAAAGGGCTCGGACCCGTTCCGTTAGAAAGACCGACCTCCACCCCTTAGTTAGATGTGACGAAGGAATGAAAGGGCTTAGACCCGTTGAGACATGGGAGCGAGAATCGCTAAGGCTACGTGGAGACGTGCAGAATATGGAATAATATAGGTGATTAACACATCACTTTTGTTCCTGCATGCCCTTTTCACTCTCTCGTAGCCACTGGCTCCTCCATGTATTCTTCTTTCACATTTGTCCTAGGGTGAAATCCTGCGAATTCATGAGTCTGAGTGAGAAAACTGAATCATTTCGAGGGAGCTTAATGCCTAGGTTTCAAGAATATGCAATAACAAGCTTTTTTGAACATGCATCCTATTCTCGGCTTGTTGATAGATAATGGAGTTTTCAGATTCAATCAAATCCTCTTCTATCTCAAAGTCAGGATGAATTGGCATATCGTGCATGATGTATGGGGAATATCCACCTAGATTTCTCTTGTTAATCTGAAAAGGCATCATTACTTGAATCCTTCTATTTTTCTCCTCGTGATAATCAGCATTCTGAAAATATTCCATATCAACCCAAGTATCCGTGTAAATAAAATCAGTCCTACTAACAGCATCGGACAAACTCTTCAAATTTTCAATATACCCACTATGATAAGCGTTTTGCATAAGTTCTTCATCCCAAGAAGCTTCATTAACTATTGGGGTTACCAACAAAAGCTTAATGCCCAATGTAACACAACCCGCTATTAGTGAATTTACAACATTATTATGAATCCCTACATACGTTACAGTCACACCTGAGTAAGTTCCTTTTACTTCGTATATAGTCATCAAATCAGCTAGTGCCTGACATGGGTGGTACTTATCACAACATCCATTTATAACTGGAACATTGGAGTAATTAGCTAATTCAAGTAAATCAGAATGCTTTTTTAACCTAGCCATAATTACATCACAGTTCCTTGATGCGTAACGGACTTCATACTTTATTGGTGAGAGGCTAAAATTACTCGAATCCCAATCCATGGTTACAGCATAACCGCCTAATTGATTAATGCCAGATTGAAAAGACAAATTGGTTCTGGTCGAAGTTTTTTGGAAAAGCATTAAAAGACCTTTTCTCTCACACGCTTGGTAAAAATCTTTAGGATTATGTTTTATCTCAATCCCTTTTTGAATAATAGACAACAAAGTATCCTTGTCGAGTTCTTTTAAAGATAACAAATGATGCATTAATTTTTCACCACTTCCGTATTTTTATGCATAATTTCGTATATAAATACATTTTATTGTGGTGTTAACATAATGTCAAGATTTCCAGTAATCTGCCCGTTACTTCAATAACCAAAATGGAGCTGATGCAAAGCAAGCTCTTCAACTATCGTTCTCCGTTAGTTGAATCGTGAATCATAACTTCCAATGAAACCACCGACCGTGACCATCTGTTTTTGCCAGCGTTTCCCTTTGTTCTTTGCCATCTATATAGTAATCGAGATGGAGGTCTAGATCCCACATATTATTATAGAGGTGGAACACATCTCTTTCTTCACCGAGTTTTTGAATATGCTCACTCAATTTCATCTTAGACTCATGAGGTATCTGGTTTGCCACATGGGTATGAAAAACACATATTGTTGAATCCTTAGAAATCTTAGATACAATATCCGGAAGTAAAGAAACGCCATCTCCCTCAATTAACTCTATGGGTTGCTTGTCTAAACATAAAGTGGCATTTTCAAAGTACGAAATACGTTCCTTATGTTCCGGCCAAATCAACGCTTTCAGCCAAAGATAATCTTCGGGATTATTTAGATCATTCACGTGCAAATCTAGACCGATCCTGGATGTTACTGGTGGGCTAATTTCAAGAAGGAATGGAGTATTATCGCCTCTAATTTCAGCCGTTATCTCAAGAGCCGATTGTTCATCTCCGTACTTTTTATTGGATTTATAAGAGTAGCTATATTTATCCCAAAGGAGTTGCAATCCTGCACTTGTTCCTATTTCTATGAGAGCTAACGGTTTTTGCGTTATTTTATGAATGTAGCAAAAGCTAGGGTACAAGTATGCACAGCGTCTCACTTCGTTTGTTTGTACAAGCTTGCTTTCTAGAATCTGAATAATCTCATTTTCGTACTCATCACAAAAATCCCTGAAACAATTAATTGCTGTCGATGACTCCCGTGGTTTACTTACAATGCTGGCGTAATACTCAGCTAATTCGTGTTCTATCCCCCCTAATAGTAGATAGTGAACGGCACCCAATAAGAGGTTAGGAACAGGCTGTCCTGATCTCGAATAAGCCGCTAGTTTAAGCAACTTTGGGTCATTAGCAATGTTTCCTGCAAGATGTTCATAGAGACTGCTGGAATCCTTACATTCTCTTTCAGCAAAAATCCTAAAACACTCCGATAGTACATTCGTTTCCAAATCACACACCACCCTTTTTACAATTAATGGTATTATATCATCGGTATTCGATAAATAATACTTCAATATTTTTATACAGCATATAGATTTTTTTTATCACATAACAAATCCGTTACATGGATATTATGGAACTATCCTGCCCGTTAGCCATACATGCAGCGCAAGAGCGGCGCTGCACCACAGAGGATGAAAATGGATACCTCTGTTTGTACGGCTGGCGAAGAAGGTCGATAAGCTATGGTGCCATAGAGCCCAACCGTTAGTCTGACTCCAACGACCACGGTGCATCACAGATTCTCGCTCCCTTTTGGGAAGCACTCATGGGAGATTAATCCTACTCTGGTTTTTGCACCAGCCTTGCCTTTATTAGTTGTGGAATGTTGTTTTTCGTTATACCTAACTTTATAAAAAATCACATAAGGCTCAGCCCTTTTTTAAAAAGTGTTATTCTGAGTCTTCTTTATTTTGCTCTTTTTCAGGTTTTGAGCTGATTTTATTTTCATGACAGATACGGAAAGCTTTACTCACTAACCTCACCCGCTTTCTTTTTAAGATCGTTAATCCAGTGATAAGTATCCATCTTCCATACCTTATCTTCTTTTTGCAAGCCTAATAGCAGGGAATGTGTCATGATTCCTACTCCCGCTGTAACAACTAAGGTGACTTTATTCTCCTCTGCGGTATTTTCATCAATTTCTATGGATTCATAATATCGGTAATGAACTGCTATGTCTGAATCATGATTCGACGCATATTCAAAATATTCATTGCGGAACGTATCCTGATCTGGCAACAGACCCGCATTATAAGTGATCGCATAGATCAAATTAGGATCACCAATGGAGAGGGAATGTAGATAAACCAGTATCATGTCCTCTGGGGTAAAATCGTAAAGATAATGCAATTCTCCATCCGCTCTAAATTTCACAAATGCTTCCTGCTTCGCCACTGACAACTGTTCCAAATAAGAAAACCTTTCACCGTTCTCATCATTAATACTTTCGATGTTACCATTAGTATCAGATAGTTCCTCGTCAAAGTGAGAGTCTGAAGGTTTGATACTTTTTAAAAAAGGAGATCGAAGTTTATTACTATAAGAAGTAATAAAATAACGCTTACCCACTTCAATTAATGGTAGTCCTAATTCTGTTGTTTTAATTTTTTCTATTGTTCCATTTTCCTTCTCAATCATGATAAAACTATTTCCTTTTTCTGTAACGGTGGCAACTGAAATACTTCGGGCAAATATATTATAATAATAAAATATTCCAGCTATACATATGATGATTGCCAAGGATAACACTATCCCTGTTGATTTTTTTGACACTATGAATACCTCCTTATATTTCTTATCCATGAAATTAACCTTCTTACCTTTATCACCAATTTGATTTATTTTCCGTTTCCCCTCAATTATTCTGCCAGTTACTTCAATGGAAAAGCTGAGCTCCCATGTTGCAAGCCCCTCCACTATCTTTCTCCGTTAGCTGAACTCTTAGAAATTAAAGATAATTGCATGCGCAGACTTTTTTTATCAACCTTATCTACTGCAGTTCGAGGGAGAGTATCGAGAATAAAAATCTTAGTTGGCCATTTATATCGTGCAAGGTTAGGTTCACAAGACTCCCACAACTGTTCCAGTTCTAAGTTACCGTCTTCTCGAAGAACTATACAAGCAACGAGTTCCTCTCCTTCACTAGGTAGAGGAAGTCCAATAACAGCTGCTTCCGCAACCTGTTCATTGGTCACTATTACTTGTTCCACTTCAGGACAGAACACGTTAGAACCACCTACAATGACCATATCCTTGAGACGGTCTAATACATATAGATATCCTTCCGCATCCAGACAACCCCCGTCGCCTGTTCGAATCCACCCTTCGCTTATTGTTTCAATAGAAGTCTCTGGTTGGCGCCAATACCCTAACATCATTTGAGCACCTCGAACAACTATTTCACCAGGCTCATTTTCCGCTGCCTCCCGTCCCTCAGAGGTGATAACTCGAACCTGGAAGGCTTGTTCTCCCTGAACGGCTAGGTCGGCGGGACGTCCTACTGATCGAAGACGAATCGGATCATCTAAATGATGTATTGGTAGTAGTCGACTGATTGCCATCCCACATTCTGCTTGTGAATAGTTGTTGACGATCAACGCTCCTGGAAACTGTGCAACCGCGTTCTCTAGAGTAGTCGGTGAGATGACGGAGCCACCACAACCTATTACCTTAAGGCTTTGCAAATCTTTACCGGTAGCGGAAACCTCGTTTGTCAGGTCACGAAGCATTTGTCCGACCGTGCTGAGGTGCGTAATTTGTTCGCGTTCGACTGCAGCAACTATACGCTGAACGTTAGCCGGATATTCGTCGAGAAAGACCAGGACCCCTCCGGCCGCCATGGTCGCCCATAGTTGAAATTGCCCGACAAGGTGCGATAGGTTAAGCACTAGCACTCGACGTCCAATATCGTATCCGAACCCCGCGGAAGGAGTAAATTGATTCCAGGCTGCCATTCCACGATGTGAATGCATTACCCCCTTCGGTCTGCCTGTCGTTCCTCCTGTATAAATAAGTACGGCTGTATCATCAATTTTACGGTCACTCTTGCCAATTGGTGGTGATGCAAGATCCTTTTGTAAAAGGGATCTCAACGAATTAGAACTCGAACCTTCTTCAGTGGTAAATATTTTCAGAGAGCTCGAGAGAAGTTTTACAGCGGAGTAAGTGGTTTCGGCGTGACGATTGTCATGGATTAGGAAGTTCGGTTCAGCGTCATCAAGAATAGCTGCAATTTCTGGAGGGCTTAGCAACGGTGAAATCGTAGTTGGTATGACACCAATCCCAACAGCAGCGTAGAGAGCAATAACCATTTGGGGATCGGGATCCCCAAGAATCGCGAGTCGATCTCCTGGCCGGAGGCCTTCCACATAAAGGGCACTCCCGAGCTTTTCAGCATGATGATGAAGCTCCCCATATGTAATAGTCTGCCCATATCTTAAAAGTGCTGGCGCATCAGAAAACAAACTTGCTGCCAATGGTAGTCGTTCAAATAGAAACAATTCATTGCCCCCTTAATCTGATTTGAAAACTAGGATTAGGGAGAGTATACCATGTTTTTGGAAATAATAGGAATAACGCTTTTCAATTACCTTCATTAGCTTACCTAATAATTCACTGAATTAATCTGCCTGTTAGTTCAATGTTCAATCGATATTAAGCTCGGTGATTGACAAAGCCGTATAACTCCAATCCGTCATTTTCCTCATCATAAAGATGCAGTTTTTTTGCAGCTTAGATTGCGAATAACCTTAGTATTTTTCAATGAATGATCAAATGCTTTTTTTCTGACAGGACAGATATATTTTTATTTAGGTATTGGTAAAGAACTATTAAAATACCATCATTCTCCTAATGCGTCTCTTTGAATAATTTAGTTGCTCAATGATGGACTTGTTAGTTATATTCTTCGAGATACTTATCTAGCGACAAATTTGAATTTATTTTTTCCAGTTCAACTCATCCCGATCCACCTAATCCAATCTCATCAACGATGATTCCACTATAGTATAATAGTTGACCAGAAACTAAAATTGAGATAGCTGACAAACTAAAGACAGCAAAACCGTTAATCAGTTCATTTTTTAATTTAGGGATTATAATTATAAAAAATAAAAGTAGAGATATAACCAAAATAGTGATAAAAATAGGTCTTAGCAGAATGAAGGCGCCTAAAGATTCAAAAGATTTTTCTGTGTACAATTCTACTTCTCCTCCAATATATATTCTTATAATTCTAAATGATCTTATTAATCTATATTGCCCATTAGTGGAATCCCGAAAATCGTCGTGTTTCTAATTGCTTGCTCCACTTAATTAAAAAGAAAAGAATAATTATTGCGATAATCGTAATATGTAAAGGGGTAGCATAATAGCACCGTTCCAAAATTTGAATTCCATTCTGAATTTCCCTCCTATTTTATAGAGTAAAACTTCGCAGTCCCAATATACACAATTTCCATTTACATCCTATACGGAAACCCTAAGAGATTTGTTGCATTCTAGTCACAAGCAGTTAACATCTATCTCTAAGCTTTTTTGAACCCATTTGTACTGTACACCTTCTATCAGTTTTCGCCGATTCACCTCGCCACTTCTATAAGTGGCGAGGTGAATCGGCGATTTCTTGAATAATCCCACAAGATGTTCTTTCTTTCCTACATCCTAAGAGGTATAATAAATAGAGAACATACATTCGTATTTCCGACTGGAAGGGGGTGAAATGTTGTCAGATTTAAAGTCCATGTACAGAACCCGTCAAGTATGGATTAAGCCAGGTCATCGCTTGTTTCCGTACCTTGATCAAGCATGTCAGGACGCTAAGAACCTGTATAACACGACTAACTTTTACATCCGACAGATCGTTACTGCATTCGGGAGGAATGAACCTCTCCAGCCGTTGCAACGAGATGTTCTAGATACGTTGGCGTCACATCTTGATGTAATGAATGAACGACGAAGGGAAGGGAGCAGTTCCCATCCGTTCAAGCTGCCCTCGCAAGAAACTCCCTTTGTTCATTACAACTTCCTCGACGCCTTGTTCAAAGTGATGAATCAACTCGATTATCGAGCGCTCCCAACGCAGAGCAGTCAGGGAATCATGAAGGTGGTGTTCCACAATTGGAAATCCTTCTTTGCCAGTATCAAAGATTACCGCCAGCATCCTGAGAAGTACAACGGCAAGCCCCATATTCCGGGATACGCTCGGAACAGGGTCAAGGAAGTGATGTTCACCAATCAAGACTGTGTGATCAAAGAACGGAAATTTCTCAAGTTTCCAAAGAGCAAGCTACAACTGAACATAGGGAAGCTGGGCTGTACCGACGGACAACTGAAACAAGTACGTGTCGTCCCACGCCATGGCCAGTACGTCGTCGAATTAATCTTCGCTTATCCGCTTGAAACGAAGGAACGAGTACAAGACCACATGCTGGCGATGGATCTTGGCGTCGCCAATCTTGCAACCATCGTCACGACGACCGGAGCGAAACCGATCCTCGTGAAGGGCAAGATCGTGAAAGCGATCAATCAGTATTACAACAAGATGAAAGCGCATTATACCAGCATTCTTCGTCAGGGCAAAGAACCTCGCGAGGGGGCGTATACATCCAGGCGATTAGAACGGCTCCATCTGAAGCGCCATCGGAGGATCAAAGACTTGTTCCACAAGGTAAGCCATCATATTGTTCGGTTGGCGGTGGAATACAACATCGGTACAATCATCATTGGACATAACGATGGATGGAAACAAGCATCCGGAATCGGACGGCGAAATAATCAGTCCTTCCATCATATTCCCCATCACATGCTCATCAAGATGATCGAGTATAAGGCAGCTGAGCAGGGAATCATCGTGATCCTAACCGAAGAGGCGTATACTTCGAAAGCCAGCTTTGTAGATAAGGATCGTTACCGAGTTATGGTGAAGAAGGGACATGGATCTTCTCAGGCAAACGGATGTCTCGTGGTCTGTATCAAAACACGAAGGGTATGATTCATGCTGATGTCAACGGCGCAGCCAATATTATGCGAAAAGTATTCCCAAACGTATCGGTCAAAGATGCGAATGGGATAGAGGGGTTGGATGGTAACCAGACCATCAACGTGTCAACTCCACTGGTGTTAAGCATCCTGAAATAAATGGAATGAACCATCAGAAACCCCCACTTCAATCAAAGCGACAGCTTTGGTAAGTGGCGGGAGTATTCATTTAGTTATATCTTATTTATTATTTAACGAGGCAACTTCAGAACAATACGTATTTACAACGATAAAGGTATTTTTACACATAAAAATCCCGACTTATCTATGAAATAAAGAGATAAGTCGGGATTGATTTTGAAAGGTAAAAAGTATATTCCTAGCTTGTAGTCGGAAAGACTATTAATGAATTCTATTTGTGTAAGTTGCTATCAACGTTATGAAAACACCTTTTAATTAAGCTGCTTTCATAATTATTAGCGCTCTACAATGTAGTAATAATAGGTCCATCCTTCGTAACAATAATTGTATGTTCGTATTGAGCTACAAAGCTTTTTTCTGTTATAAAGGTACCGTCTTCTTTTTGGGTTACTTCTTCTTCTAAGGTCGAGATAAATGGTTCAAATGCGATAACCATCCCTTCCTTTAATAATTCATCGTCCCCTGTTTCATTATAATTATAAATGTGATCAGGTGCTTCGTGTATTGTACGTCCAATACCATGCCCTGTAAGATTTTTAATAACAGTTAATCCATTCTCTCTCGCTGTTTGGAATACTGCTTTTCCGATTCTACTTTTTTTTGAACCAGGTTTTGCTTTCTTAAGCCCTGCTTCAAAGGCTTTTTTAGCAACATCGCATATTTTCGTTAATACTTCTTCTCCTTCACCTACTACAAACGAGACTCCTGTATCTGCGAAATACCCGTTTTTGGAACCAGAAACATCTATATTTACTAAATCCCCTTCATGAATAACCCGATGACCCGGAATACCATGTGCTACTTCTTCATTAACACTAATGCAAGTATAGCCAGGAAAATCATATTCACTTTTTGGGGCTGAAATTGCACCTGCTTTTTCTAAAAGCTCTCCCGCTATATCATCGAGTTCTTTAGTCGTTATGCCAGGAATTGTTCTTTGTACCAATTCATTTCTAATAGAAGCAACAATTTTCCCGATTTCTTTCAAATTATTAAAATCTTCTTCTGTTTTTGCAATCATCGTATATCCTCACTTTTTAAAGTATCTCAGATTAGTAATCCATTTAGATTATAGCATAAACGGAACGACTTTTTCTTCAACTTTCCTACCTACCCTTTCACAGTAGCGAGTCGTAATTTCACGAAAACAAGCGGGGCAATTGCTATTGTCCATAATCCGATCATCCCGTATCTGAAAAAGTCAGCGATCACCGCCTCTGGTAAAAACAGCTTGAAGCCTTCTTTAATAGCAATGACCCCAATCAAACCAATAACGCAGGCAATGATCTTTGGTCCCCATGACTTAGCTATAATAAATTTAATCTGCTCACGTTCCCATACATATCCGAGTATTGAGAAGGCCAATAGTCCGCAAGCCCGATAAGCTCCTTCTTCATCTAATCTACCGTTAGTCATCCAATGATATAGCGGAAGTAGCACAATTGGAATGATAATCGCTATCGCAACGCATATTAGACTAGAAAATCTAGTTATCCATTGCTTCCGTATCACAATTAACGTAACGAGCACGATAATAGCTCCTAGCAGCCAGCCGAACATAACATCCTTCGGAAAATGAACGCCAGAATACAGTCTTGCAAAACCTACAGCGATAATAGCAACGATTGCAAATAGATAAAATGCTGGCCTCCGTATGACAGCAGCTAGAAAAGCCCACACCGCGAAGCTATGCTGGGAATGACCACTTGGGAAAGAATATCCACCTTGCTCAATTAACGACTTAATACGTTCAGCATGTAGCTGAAAAGGTCGCAACCATTCCAATAGATCCTTCATAAATACATTCACATAATAACTAACGAAAAGCACGATAGCTAGCTGAAATCCGACTCGTTTGGACACTAGCCAATAAACAATTGGTAGCAATATAGAAAAGAATGTCACATCTCCAGTAAAGTTAATGATTTTAACAACACTATCTACCATTGATCCGCGTAGTTCCATAAGCCTTTCTAACAACTCAACTTCCCATTCCAAATAGGTCGACACGAAGTTAATTCCTCCCTTCAAACTATTGATTAATCTTCGAATACAACAAAGTAACAACCCCAATTGTTGCAACGATAGCACATATTACAAATACAATATATCCAAACTTTGTCTTGGTCACAGTGTGTTTATCGTAAAAATCAGAGTTTCGACTGAAAAATCCAGTCCATAGCTCTCCGACTAAATTCAGAACAATAAGAGTGAAGCTTTTAAGAAGTTTCATAATTTCAACACCTCATTTCTCCCTATTTTATTCAAATTACAGTGTGAATAGTCAGATGATTTCACATTAATCGTAGCGTTATAGTTAATCCCCCTAAAACAAAAAAAAGCACATAAAGTTGACGGTCTCCTGTCATCACCTTATGTGCTAATCTATGTCCTATATTAATCCATACAGTCTTCAGCTTCTTCTGCAGGTTTGGCATCTTCCATGTTGATTTTGTCTGTTAATGAATCCCTAACAATTGAAATCACAAGTTGCAGTAAATAGTTGATGTCTGATTGGCTTTGTTGGAATATATTCACAACAGGTATGCCATCTAATTCATCTTGTAAACTAGCTATTTCCGCTTCAATTTTCGCCACCATATCTGCGTTTTTGAACGATTCAAAGGCAACTGCTTCTTTTTGCTTCTTCTTAACTGTAGTTATAATTTGTTGTACACGTTCGTGATTTTGAATTTTCGCTTCTGCTTGACGATATTGTGTAACCTCTTCGGATTGTGCCAGTAAGTCAGCAAGCTCTCTAGCCTTTGCTTGAATATCTTCCTTCACTCGTAAATCTGTAATCGTGTGAGTTGGAATATCCCCTTTAGGTCCATTATGACTACATGATCCACCTGCGTCACCGCCGTGCTGGAACATTTTTGCATCGAATTGTTTATCAAAATTCATTGTGTAAATTCTCTCCTATCGGTTATTGTATAAGTTGCGGTTCAGCTATTGGCTCTGCCTTAATATAATACGTTTGAGCTACGGTAACCTTTGCCTCAATAAGTGATCCAATCCATGCCCTCGGACCTTCTATATGTACTAGCTTATTCGATCTTGTGCGACCAGACAAGACATTTTCATTATTTTTACTTACACCTTCGATTAAAACTTCGATTTGCTGCCCTAATAATTGCTCATGACGTTCAAGTGAGATCAATCCCAGCAACTCATTCAGCTTATATAACCGACGTTTTTTCTCTTCCATCGGAACATTATCTTCCATCGACGCGGCAGGCGTACCCTCTCTTGCTGAATAAATAAAACTATAAGCAAAATCAAATCCGACTTCTTTCACTAACGAATAAGTATCTTCAAACTGTTCTTCCGTTTCTCCTGGAAAACCAACAATAATGTCCGTCGTCAATACAACATTAGGGATCGCTTGCTTAATTTTACGAACGAGTTCCAAATATTGTTCGCGAGTATATTTACGACTCATTAATTTCAACATAGCAGTACTTCCCGATTGAACTGGCAAATGAATATGCTCAACTAGATTTCCACCTTTAGCAAGTACAGCAATAAGATGATCGTCAAAGTCTCGTGGATGACTCGTCGTAAAACGAATGCGCGGAATATCTATTTTTGAAATATCATCCATCAAATCGCCGAAGCGATAATTCAGATCGTCAAAATCTTTACCATAGGCGTTGACATTTTGTCCTAATAACGTCACTTCTTTATAGCCTTCAGCAGCAAGCTGTCGAACTTCAGCGATAACATCCTCTGGGCGTCTACTGCGTTCCTTACCTCTTGTAAATGGTACGATGCAGTACGTACAAAATTTATCACAGCCATACATAATGTTAACCCAAGCTCGCATACCGTCACGTTTTTTAGGCATATTTTCAATAATATCGCCTTCTTTAGACCATACCTCTACGACTAACTCTTTGCTGAAATAAGCTTCTTGTAACAATTGAGGCAAGCGATGAATATTATGAGTGCCAAATACGAGATCAACAAATGAGTGCTTTTGCAGTATACGATTAACAACGGATTCCTCTTGCGACATACAACCACAAACACCTAGAATTAGATTCGGATTTTTAGACTTTAACGTCTTCAAATGACCAAGCTCACCAAACACTTTATCCTCTGCATTTTCACGAATGGCACAAGTATTAAGGAGAATCACATCGGCTTCAGCACGACTTTCTGTAGCAGTATACCCCATTTGCTCGAACATACCCTTCATTACTTCGGTATCATGTTCATTCATCTGACATCCATATGTATAAATAAGATAATGCCTACCTACACCGATTGACTGTAGTTCCTCGGGAATTGAAAAATCATAATGCACTTTGATATCTTCTTTACCGCGTTTTTTACCATCTGTATAAATTGGAGCTGCATGTAATTGAATATTACGTCCATTTATACGGATCGTTTGTGTTCCGTCTTTTTCGCTGATGAGTTTTGCATTAGAAAAGTTAAAATATTGTGAGTAATCCTTCGGTTCTTTGGACATTAACAATCACTCCCTCTTCGCCATCAGAATTTCAAATAGATATAAACCCTTAATTATGAATTATATCACTTTAGTAGATAGGAAGCTATTTTGTGTGGCATGATGAGGTAATAAAAACACCTTCAAGCAAGGCGAGTAGATACGCCACTTGAAGGTGCTCCTTGGATGATCGGCATTCATTGACAATGCCGATCTTCTGTCTATTCCTAATACTTTATAATTTTAGTCAATAATATCAGCCATATCTCCGTTATTAACAGCTGCTGCATTAGCTTCATCTGTATCAATGTGCATATCTAGTGCAAAGTCAGGTGATACTCGTGCAATGACATTTTCAAATATAACGCCACGGTCTCCACCAACGCGAACACGTAGCTTTTGTTTGTCAGCGATGCCCCATTTTTCAGCATCCGATGTATGGAAGTGAATATGACGTGCAGCAATAATTACGCCTTCTTCAATGGTTACTTCACCAGCAGGTCCTTGAATGGTAATTCCTGCAGAACCAGCAGTATCTCCGGATTCACGTAATGGAGCTTTCACTCCAAGTGCGAAAGAATCTGTACGAGAAACTTCCAATTGTGTTGCTTTACGAGCAGGTCCTAATATTCTTACCTTTGGAAATGATCCTTTTGCTCCAACTACTGCAACTGTCTCATTAGCAGCAAATTGTCCAGGTTGAGATAATGGTTTAAACTCAGTTAGCTGATAACCTTTACCGAATAACACCTCTACGTGTTCTTGGGATAGATGAATATGTCTTGCTGATACGCCTACAGATATTTTTTTTTCCATTTCTCTTGCACACTCCAATATTATGTTTTTCTCTCTTATGCTCTACGCAATAAGAAAGACATACGACTATTACCGCATGCCTTTATCATAACACTTATCCGTTTAACGGAACAAGCCATAGCAGCAATCTGTTGAAAATTTGTAATATTGGATCATCATGCGATTACCATATTTTCATCAAAAATTGATATGCATTTCTCCACATGATCTTCTCAACTAATTCATGATCGTAATGCTGATGAAGCAACTCCTCAAGATGAACCATATGTGACGGATTCATTAGACCATCAATATATTTATCAATACCATCGAAATCAGAGCCAAACATCAGATGATTTGCACCGCCAAGCTGTAAAATATGATCAATATGAGGAATGAGATCTTCGATCGTAGCCATCTCGCCTTCATTAACAAACCACGGCACAAATGTTAAGCCAATTAGTCCGTCCCGCTCAATAATCGCTTTAATTTGTTCATCGGTTAAATTACGCGGATGATTGCAGATCGCCCTTACATTAGAATGCGATGCAATGATTGGCTCTGTACTCGTGCGATAAACATCCCAAAAACTTTTCTCAGACAGATGCGACACATCAATCGTTATTCCTATTTGGTTACATTTGCTTACAAAATCACGACCTAAGCTGGAAAGTCCTGACCCTTGCGGCTCTAATACTCCATCTGCAGCCCAGTTCATAGCATTCCATGTAAGACCAGCAAAGCGCACGCCTAGACGATGGAGAATAGGAGCTAGATAGATATGCCCCTGTAAGCCGTCTACGCCCTCTAGCGACAGTATCGCGCCTACTTTGTTAGTAGCTTTACATCGCTCTACATCAATAGCCGAATCCACAAAAACAACATTAGGATGACTAATAATTTTCTCATAAAATATTTCCACACATTTAAGTATCGTTAATATATCTTTATTTCGTTCAGATGGAATATAGATTGCAAACACTTGAAGCATATAATCCGATTGCAGTAGTCGATCCAATGTCACATCTATTTTTGCTGAAAAATCATTCTCATCAAATTCAATCGTCTGATCCAACAGCATTTTACTAAGTACATCACAATGAAAATCAATTTTCCTCACATCTCACCCTCCACAATAGCAAATAACCTGTTTACGTAGTAAACAGGCCCAATAATAGCTCATAAGTATTTTTCGTATGGACCGTTACAACTGTACTATCTCGGTTCTACAATAAGTTTAATAGCGGTACGGTCTTCTCCATCAATTACAATATCTGTAAAAGCAGGTATGCAAATTAAGTCTACTCCACTTGGAGCTACGAACCCTCTTGCAATGGCTACAGCTTTTACTGCCTGGTTCAACGCACCAGCACCAATCGCTTGTAGCTCGGCTACACCACGTTCTCTTAATACACCAGCAAGCGCACCTGCTACTGAATTAGGATTAGATTTCGCTGATACTTTTAATACATCCATGATAAGTACCTCCCCTAGCATGTTTGAAAAACTCTACTTTATTAATACTATTCGAGTATGAGCGAATAATACCTCCCTAAAATAATTTTATCATTCTAAATATTCAGACTTTTCATCCGACAGAAAAAGCTGCTTATTGCATAAGCAGCCATGACTCTTCTGTTAAGCGAATCTTCTCGATTTTAATTGCTTTCCCCGTTTGATCATCAAGCTCAGCGATGATCCCATGTAGATGCCACTTACCTTCATCTACAACAAAACGAGTAGGCATTTGCGTTAAGAAACGGTGCAAGACAGCTTCCTTCTCCATACCTAGTACCCCTTCTTTGGATCCTACCATACCAACATCCGTTATATAAGCTGTACCTTGCGGTAAGATCGTATCATCGTTTGTTTGAACGTGAGTATGCGTACCAACGACAACGGAAGCTTGACCATCTAAATACCAGCCCATTGCAATTTTTTCAGATGTCACTTCAGCATGGAAATCGACGAATATATGTGGTGTAATTTCTTTCGCCTCTTCAATTAATGCATCTGCCGTACGGAATGGACAATCGATTGGCGGTAAGAAAGTACGTCCTTGGATATTTATAATTGCAAGCTTTTTGCCATGTACATTGATAATAGTCATCCCTCTACCTGGAGCTACTTCTGAAAAGTTAGCTGGTCGTACAATACGAGGCTCATCATCAATCCACTCAAAAATATTTTTATTATCCCAAGTGTGATTACCCATCGTAATGCCATGAATTCCCCAATTAAAGAAGTCATTCGCAATAGGGCGAGTAATCCCTCTGCCTGCAGCAGCATTTTCACCATTAGCGATGATAATATGGGGATTGTACTTATCTCTTAGCGCAGGTAACACTTGTCTTACCGCTTCTCTTCCTACACTTCCTACTATGTCACCTATAAATAAAACTTTCATTGTATACCTACTTTCACTATAAGCTGAAAAATAGAGAAGTGGCTGAAATCAGCCACTTCTCTATTACAGTTCATCGTTATTTTGCATATTCAACGGCACGTGTTTCACGAATAACCGTTACTTTAATATGTCCTGGATAATCTAGCTCACTCTCGATCTTTTTCGTTATATCGCGAGCAAGACGGAATGCTTCTGTATCATCAATCTTCTCAGGCTGTACCATGACACGAACTTCACGACCAGCTTGAATTGCATAAGATTTCTCAACACCTTCGAAGGATTCAGTAATATCTTCTAGTTTTTCCAAACGTTTAATATACGTTTCTAATGTTTCACGACGTGCACCTGGTCTTGCAGCTGATAATGCATCTGCAGCACCAACTAGCATTGCAATAACGGATGTTGCTTCAGTATCTCCATGATGCGAAGCAATACTGTTAATAACAACTGGATGCTCTTTGTACTTCTTAGCTAACTCAACACCGATTTCAACGTGTGAGCCTTCTACCTCATGGTCAAGCGCTTTACCGATATCATGTAATAGTCCAGCACGTTTCGCAAGCGTAATGTCTTCACCTAACTCAGCAGCCATTAGACCAGCTAAGTAAGCAACCTCCATTGAATGCTTCAGTACATTTTGACCATAGCTTGTACGATATTTCAAGCGACCAAGAATTTTGATCAAATCAGGGTGTAAGCCATGAACACCAACTTCAAATGTAGCTTGTTCACCGTATTCGCGAACACGATCGTCGATTTCTTTACGAGATTTTTCGACCATTTCTTCGATACGAGCAGGATGGATACGACCATCTGCGACAAGTTTCTCAAGAGCAGTGCGAGCAATTTCACGTCTGATAGGGTCAAAGCCAGACAAAATGACCGCTTCCGGTGTATCGTCGATAATTAGATCGATACCAGTCAATGTTTCTAGTGCACGGATATTACGACCTTCTCGACCGATAATCCGCCCCTTCATTTCTTCATTCGGAAGTGTTACTACAGATACCGTCGTTTCAGCGACGTGATCGGCAGCACAACGTTGAATAGCAAGAGAAATGATGTTACGAGCTTTCTTATCTGCATCTTCTTTAGCCTGTTGTTCAATATCCTTAATCATTTGTGCTGTTTCATGTCGTACCTCTTGTTCAACATTAGATAGAATAATTGCTTTCGCATCTTCCATCGTTAAGTTGGAAATACGTTCTAATTCACTGAGCTGTTGCTTGTAGAGCGAATCGATTTGTTCCTGTGTTTCCTCAATTCGTTTCTCCTTGCTGACTACAGTTTCTTCTTTGCGTTCAAGTGCTTCTAACTTTTTATCAAGAGATTCTTCTTTTTGAAGTAATCTTCTTTCTAAACGTTGTGTTTCGTTACGACGCTCACGAATGTCCTTATCAGCCTCTGAACGCACCTTATGGACTTCATCTTTTGCTTCTAGCACCGTTTCTTTTTTGACAGCTTCCGCATCTTTTTTAGCTTGTTCGACAATTTGAACTGCGGCTTGCTCTGCACTAGAAATTTTAGCTTCAGCAATCGACTTTCGTAACTTGTAACCAATCCCAAAGAAAATTGCGCCAACAAGGATAACAATCAAGATCCAGATGATCTCATTCATCTTGTTCACCTCCTTGTTGCATACACCAAGGCATTGCTTGGGATGTTATTGTGTTTTAATCGGTTCCATACCGTCTCAATTACGTCATTTGACGAATAAATAAACATTTTGCATCAACTCTTGGAAGTTAGATTGAAACAAAATTTGAAGGAATACTACTTCATTTTATCTGTTCGCAAATTCAATTGTCAAGCAATTCCCTATTAATCTATTCTTCACTATTACTTTTCTGCTCAATTTCTACGAAGTTCATCACTTTTCTGATTAATGTACTCGTATATCCTTTGCGTAGTAGAAAAAGTTGCAGCTTTCTTCTTACTTCGCGTTCCTCACCCGACAAACTTCGAAGTTTCTTAAATGCTACGCGACATGCAGCTTCAAATTCTTCCTCTTCATCAAGCTCAGACAATGCCATTTGGATAGCACTTTGTGAAATTCCTCTATTTTTCAAATCATGAGCAATTTTAACTCTTCCATTGCCCTGAATTCTAGTTTTCGATTGTACGTAAGCAATAGCATATTGCTCATCATTCACATAGCCGTCCTTTTGCAAACGTTCTAGTGCATGCGAAATATGTTCGTCGTTAAATTCTTGTCGTTTCAAATAGTCTGCAATTTGTCTACTTGATCGTGCTTTTACTCCAAGATAACGAATAGCTTTAATATATGCCATATATTTGCCATTCACCTCTATAATCTCGGCAATTAATGAAGAAGTTAAACATTGTCCCTTCATTAATCGATACTTTATGAACATATCCTCGTGTACGACAATTGGTTCCTCGATATGTTCTATGCAGAGTATATACTCTTTATTCTTTTTACGATCTACTTTCACAGCAGTAATAATATGCTCCAGAGCAGAATGTATTTCGCTCATCTATAACAAAACCTCCTAAAACTTTTCATTTGCTACTTGATTCATCCTCTTGCTAATGAAAAGTTACTTCGTAAGCATATACCATACTTTTCATTTGCTACTTGATTCATCCTCTTGCTAATGAAAAGTTACTTCGTAAGCATATACCATACTTTTCATTTGCTACTTGATTCATCCTCTTGCTAATGAAAAGTTACTTCGTAAGCTCATTCAATATAAAAATCGCCGCTCTATATTAGACCGGCGATTCCATTAATTATGGTTAAATTTCCTCATCAAAATCGTCGTCTTCATCTTTACCGTGAGCTAAATCCATATTAGGATTTTTATTAAGATCGTACGTTGCACGGATTTGAGTTTCAATCGTTTGCGATACTTCAGGATGATCCTTCAAATATTGCTTCGCATTTTCACGACCTTGTCCCAAGCGTTCCCCACTATAGGAGAACCATGCTCCACTCTTCTGTACAATATCCATATCTACACCGATATCGATAATACTTCCTACTTTAGAGATACCTTCACCATACATAATGTCAACTTCTGCTTGTTTGAACGGTGGAGCTACTTTGTTTTTAACAACTTTTATACGAGTACGGTTACCAACGATATCGTTACCTTGTTTCAATGATTCGACACGACGAACTTCAAGACGAACACTGGAATAGAACTTCAAGGCACGTCCACCAGGAGTTGTCTCTGGGTTACCGAACATTACGCCAATTTTCTCACGAACTTGGTTGATGAAAATAGCAATCGTTTTGGATTTAGAAATTGCACCTGAAAGCTTACGAAGAGCCTGTGACATTAAACGCGCTTGTAAACCCATATGTGAATCACCCATATCGCCTTCGATCTCTGCTTTCGGTACTAGCGCAGCTACCGAGTCGATAACGATAATATCAACTGCACCACTGCGAACAAGCGCTTCAGCAATTTCTAACGCTTGCTCACCAGTGTCTGGTTGGGAAAGTAATAGCTCATCAATGTTAACACCAAGTTTGCTAGCATATAAAGGGTCAAGAGCATGCTCAGCATCGATAAATGCCGCTTGTCCACCAACTTTTTGCACTTCTGCAATCGCGTGTAGTGCAACCGTTGTTTTACCAGAAGACTCAGGACCGTAAACTTCAATAACACGACCACGAGGATAACCACCGATTCCTAAAGCAATATCAAGAGCAAGTGCACCACTTGATATAGTCTCTACTTGCATATGTGTAGATTCACCTAACTTCATAATAGAGCCTTTGCCAAATTGCTTTTCAATTTGACGTAAAGCGTTATCTAACGCTGCACGACGATCACTCACTAGATCCACATCCTTCAATATTTATAATATTATGATACCCTTTTTCTGCTCGCTTGCCAACACTTTTTTTCGAACATACATTCGTGTTTTTCCCACCTCGCTTTCTAAAGCCACTTCTTCTGATCCGAATAACGAAAAAGAACCGTGGCAAAGAGTGATCTTTGCTACGGTTCTTCCATAACTAACTTCATTATAATCGTTAACAGATTTTGGAGCAAGCTATTAACTAACATGACCGACGTAATTTATACCATTCCATCGGAAATAGTACACTTCATTCTAAATTATCAATGCTCCTTAATCGTTTGCCATAATTAATATTGCAGAAAGCTGCGCTTTATTGGATCGTACATAGCTCCGAGAACCAAAGAAAATATTTATTTTTAATTGCATGATACATGGTTGGTATCCAATTGAGGGAATCAGATTTCACGATATTTAGACAGTATTTTTACTGTCCATGCGGCGTGCTAGCTACTTTTACGAGCCGTAGACAGTATTTTTACTGTCCATGCGGCGTGCTAGCTACTTTTCCGATCCATAGACAGTATTTTTACTGTCCCTGCGGCGTGCTAGCTACTTTTACGAGCCGTAGACAGTATTTTTACTGTCCCTGCGGCGTGCTAGCTACCTTTACGAGCCGTAGACAGTATTTTTACTGTCCCTGCGGCGTGCATAGCTACTTTTTATGGCAGCGCCGTTTATGGGACCATCGTATAGCTACAATATTATTGATGCTCCTTAATCGCTTGCCATAATCTATATTGCAAACTCTTCACGGTTTTCAATTGAATGGAGCTTCGATCACCACTCAAAGATAATTGAAACACCTTCGTTTCTTTGCCTCGTGCCGCTATCCCAATGAAAACCATACCGACAGGTTTGCCTTCCGTAGTTCCAGGACCCGCTACGCCCGTCGTAGACACGCCGTAATCACTATCTAACAGTTCGCGTACACGCTCTGCCATTAGTTGCGCAGTCGAAGCACTAACCGCTCCTGGTGCAGACTCTCCTTCTAGATGTTCCATTGGTATCCCTAACAATCTTTGCTTCATATCATTCGTATACGTTACAATGCCGCCATCAAAGCAATCGGAGCTTGTTGGCACTTTCGTCATCAGTAAAGAGAATAATCCACCTGTACAGCTTTCAGCAGAAGCAATCGTCAACTTCTTAGATTGCAGAAGATGTACGATTTCTACTTCCATCGGAATATCCTCTTGTGCATATAGATGCGCCCCTACGAGTTTATCAATGGCTACAACGGTCTCATCGATTTTACGGTTTGCTTCATCCAAACTATTAGCCTTAGTTGATACGCGAATAGAAACTTCGCCTTCTTTCGCATATGGGGCAAGCGTGGGATCAACTTGAGTCTCAATTAAAGGCAACAGTGCTGCTTCAAGATTAGATTCGCCAATACCTGCGAATTTCAGAAGGCGACTATATAAAGGCTTCTCATCGGTCATAACGGTACGTAACCAATCGACAACAGGACCATTCAACATTGTCCGCATTTCTTTAGGTGGACCTGGCAACAACACATACAGCGTATGATCTTGAGCTAAAGCATTGCCGACAGCAAGACCCGCTGCATTATGCAATGGCGTCGCTCCAATGATGGAATGCGCTTGGCGTACATTACTTTGTACCATATCTAGACCACGCGATGAAAACAAATGTTCAATTGTTTCCATTGATGGAGAATGTATTTCAAGCTCTCTACCTAAATATTGTGCGAGGATATCCTTCGTAATATCATCCTGAGTAGGACCAAGCCCCCCTGTAAACAGTAGTAGATCAGCACGCGAGCGACCGATTTCTATTGCTGCACGAATTCTGTCGGCATTATCTCCTACAACCGTTTGATAATACACATCTATTCCTAATTCCGCTAATTTCAACGAAATATCTCTCGCATTCGTATTTACAATTTGCCCCATTAACATTTCCGTGCCTACTGCAATAATTTCAGCCTTCATCAATACACCTCATCATCTGTTTGCTTTTGATAATCGTACACAAATCTAATAATGCACCCCTTCTATATTCCGAAGAGGTGCATTACATTATTCCACTGGAATTAATGATTTATTTTTCACAAAATAGTCGATACCTGAATAGAGCGTAATTGCAGCTGCAACCCATGAAATAATAATATCAAATGGGAAGTCTATAAGTGCAAATGGGAAGTTATTCAAAAGAATGGAAATAATCATTGTAATTTGAATGGCCGTTTTCCATTTGCCCCACGTACTTGCAGCAACAACTTTACCTTCCAGTAAAGCAATTTGTCTGAGACCAGTAACCGCAAATTCACGACTTATAATAACAATAGCAATTAGGGCGCTTAACTTATCCATTTCAACTAAAGCAATTAATACAGAGGCAACTAATAGTTTATCAGCTAAAGGATCAAGCAACTTACCCAAATTAGTAACGATCTTGTTTTTGCGGGCAATGTAACCATCTACGCCATCCGTACTTGCTGCAATAATAAAGATGAGCACAGCAATAACTTGCGCATACGTAATCGTGAAATCCGATAAAACAAAGGATCCAAAATTAACATTAACTAACAAGAAAAACAGAATGATAGGCACCAAAAATATTCTAGCTATCGTAATTTTATTAGCTAAATTCAAAAAAATTCCTCCCATCGGCGCCACGTAGTTCTCATATCGTAGGCCAAGCTTCATGATGACTACTATGTATGTGGTTTTATTATCTATCGAAAATTAGTAAATTGCAAATCTATAGGCAATTCAGCACCACGTAATAAATTCATTACAGCTTGCAGATCATTTTTGCTTTTTCCAGTAATACGTAGTTGATCACCTTGAATTTGACTCTTCACTTTAAGCTTCGAATCTTTAATTAAATTATTGATCTTTTTGGAAATATCTTGTTCAATACCTTGACGAATTTTAATCGTTTGACGAACAGCTCCACCAGATGCACCTTCTACTTTACCATAGTCCATATTTTTCGTCGGAACACTACGTTTCACCATTTTGTCAATTAAAATATCGATCGTATTTTTAAGTCTATTGTCATCATCACTCAAAATCGTTAATTCTTCTTTTTCGATCGTAATTTTCGTTTTACTGCCTTTAAAGTCAAAGCGTGTTCCAATCTCACGCTCAGCTTGTGTCACTGCATTATTCAATTCTTGTAAATCAACTTTGGATACGATATCAAACGAACTTTCGTTACTCATAATAATCCCCTCTCATTATCAAGCAAGACGACAGCTACTGAGCTGTCGTCGTATTTTCTACAGCAGCTGTGTCTAATTTTAATAGTATACGCGATCTTTCAATATCGTCATCTTCGATCATGACGCCATCCATTGTCGCTTCAATATAACCGGCATAACGCATTACGATATAAACATCTTTGGAAACATTATAGTTAACGGTGTCTCCATCTGCCATTGTAGCATAATGAATTCGCGTTCCATTTTTTCCGCCTTCATATATTTCGATCCAGCTAGCACCACCGGATGCGACTAGTTGTAAGGAGTATGCGTCTTTCATAGGACTGATCTTAAACACATCATCTTCACCAACTTTTTCAACAAACGATATCGTTACTGGTTCAACAGTAGGAATAGGCGTTGGTGTTAACGTCGGCACTATAGTCGGTGTTGGTGTAACCTTAGAAACATCAGAATTACCGGTAATCGGCTTAGAATTATCATTATCGGCAGGTTCACTTTCCTTATTAAAAGCAGCAAAATACCAAATAACGAAAACAATTAATATAAGAAAAGACCACATCAGAAGTGTAAATCCGATTTTCCCGAACTTTTCGGATGAGGCAGAACGCATTCTTTTCGGCTTACGTGCTGGGATCGGCTCATTAACAACCTCTTCTGTTGTAGGCACTTCATCATGATAATATTTTAATACTTCCTCAGCATCTAATTCAACGACATCAGCATAATTTTTAATAAACGCGCGAATATAGAACTTTCCGGGTAATACATTATAATCTCCTGTTTCTAATGCTTCTAAATAACGCTTTCTGATTTTGGTTACATCTTGTAAATCATCAAGTGACAATCCCTTTTCTAATCTAGCCTTTTTTAATACTTCACCTAATTCAGACACATGGTATCCTCCCTTCAAAATTAATATTCTTCTGTATAATGTGTAGTAAATGTTTCATACGTTATTTCTTCATCTGGAGTACTTCTTAATTCAACAATAATATCGAAATGACTATAATCGTAATTGGACTCCCGTATAAAAATGTCTGGATGCTCAATCACTTTCGTGGATGGCAATGACATAATTTCCTGAATTAAAGAATAATGACGTTCATTAGATCGAATGGTAGAAACGATCCCATCAATAATAAATATATTGTTAGGGTCCATTTCTTGTTCCGAAAGCTGGCTGCGCACCGTTTGCCTTAATAGTGTAGAGGACACAAACGTCCATCGTTTATTAGAGCAAACACTTCCTGCAATAATTGATTCTGTCTTCCCCACTCGAGGCATACCGCGTAATCCGATGACATAATTTCCATCTCGCTTGAATACTTCTCCTAGAAAATCAACTAATAAACCTAACTCATTGCGAGTAAATCTAAATGTTTTGCGATCATCTGAATCTCGTTCAATATATCGCCCATGACGAACTGCCAAAATGTCAACAATGGTTGGAGCTCTTAATTTATTAACAGTGATGTCATCGACCTTCGTTAATAGCTTACCCAAAAGCTCGATTTTTTCCTCATCGTCTGTTTGTAGAAGTAAGCCTCGAGTATGATGATCTACACCGTTAATTGTTAAAATATTCACTTCGAGCATCCCTAACAAAGAAGCAATATCACCGAGTAAACCTGGTCTGTTCTTATGTATTGTATACTCCATATACCATTGTTTGTGTTCCAAAACTGTCACCACCCTATGCCTATAAGAAAAAATATTTACAACCTATTATTTATAATACAAAATTCAACACTTTCCTGCAAACTTTATTAAAACATCACAGAAAAGCCTCCAATTGGGGAGGCTTTTCGCAAATCTTAACTGTGAAGTTAACGTTAGGATTTTTCTGCTAATTTGACCATCAATTTGGCGATAGAATGACGATCTGATTCGTCACCGACATCCCATAATTGCTTCAGCACCGCTTGTTCATCATTTTTGGGATCGACACGTTCATCGAGAAATGAACCAATCTCATAAGCAAGATTAGAAATCGTTTCTTCAGACAAGCCTAAAGTTTTACCTTGTGCTACGCGATCCTTCAAAAAACCTTTCCAAGACTCAAACTGATCAAGTACTGATGACATTCAATCGCCTCCTAAATTCATTGATTGTTCTCTAGCTGTATTATTGTGTGTAATTGCACAATAAGTATGCTGATCAAACAATGTCAACATAGGAAGTTATGAACAGTTACGTTAACCAGCCACCGTTAGGGCTAATAATTTGACCTGTAATATAAGAAGATTCAGGTAAGGAAAGGAAATATACAAGGGAAGCAATTTCATCGGTCGATCCAAAACGACCAATCGGTATTTCTTGCTCCAATGCTTCTTTTTCCTCGATATTGAAATCCTTCATCATGTCAGTCTCTACTACTCCAGGTGCAACCGCATTAACCGTAATTCCCGAAGGTGCAAGCTCTTTCGCTAATGCTTTAGTAAAGGCATTCATGCCACCTTTTGTTGTGGAGTATAGCACTTCACAAGCTGCACCCGTCATCCCCCATACAGAAGAAACATTAATAACGCGACCGTATTTATTAGCAATCATATGTGGCATGAAGAGCTGCGTACAAAGAAACATTCCTTTCAAATTCACATTCATGACGTAATCCCATTGCTCCTCCGTTATATCCATTAACATTCCATAATGAGATATACCGCCATTATTGACAATAATATCGGGCAAGACATTCATGCTGTCTAACTTCTCTTTCATGCGTTGCAGCTGCTCTTTGGAGCTAAGATCAGCTGCTATCGTGACAACTTTTGCTCCGAGCGCCATACATTCACGTGCTGTTTCATTGGCTTGTTCATGTGAATTGAGATAATGGATGACGATCTGATAACCTTCCTTAGCAAAGCGCTTCGCAATAGCGGCGCCAATACCACGGCTTCCCCCGGTTATCATCACTGTCATTTCTTGAAATGCTCGATTCATTAAGCCTTTGGAGATTCCACGATTGAAACAGCCAATTGATCAAAGTCAAAATGATCAACTAAACGTTGATTAACGTCAGCTAACGTGCATTCCTCATAATATTTAAGCACATTAAACATATCACAATTACGGAAGCGGAATTTAGTAAACTCACTAGCAATTGCTTCAGGGGAATTGAGCATTCTTAAATAGCTACCGATTTTTTTACGTTTAATTCGATTGAAGTTCTGTTCATTGATACCTGTTTTCAATGTTTCTTTCACATATTGTGAAATTTCTTCGATTAGTATATCTGGCTTCGGTGTGTCTCCGCCAATGACCGAAAAAGCATATTGTTCTGAGCAGTTATATTCATAACCGAACGAATCATAGATCAGCTGTTGATCATACAATCGTTGGTAAAATGCTGAACTGCTACCAAAAAGTACATCAAGCATTACTTTACTAACCACTTCTTGCTTCACAAGCTCTTCACCTGACAATGTCACTTGAGGTTCTTTGAAGCCTAACATTACTTTTGGTAATGAAACGGGCAATTGAATAATTTTTTTACGCTCTTTGATTGGACCTGGCTCGGGCTCAAAGAAGCGATTAATCGGTTCAATAGGCGTGAAGCTTTTACTTGCTTGATTAGATCGAACTAATTCCATCACTTGCTCCGCATCCACCCCACCGACAATAAATAATAGCATATTAGACGGATGGTAAAATGTGTTATAGCAACGATACAATGTATCTTTATCGATTTTGTAGATGGATTCGACCGTTCCAGCAATATCTATCGCAATCGGATGTGTTTGATACATCGCTTCAAATAGCCCGTAATAGACACGCCAATCCGCGTTATCACTATACATATTAATTTCCTGTTCAATAATTCCTTTTTCTTTATCTACATTTTGCTCTGTAAAATAAGGATTTTGCACGAAATCAATTAATGTCGTTAAATTTTCATTAATTTGCTCTGTCGCTGAGAACAAATAAACCGTTCTATCGAATGATGTAAAGGCATTTGCGGAAGCCCCTTGTTTAGCAAAGGTCGCAAATACATCCCCTTCTGGTTCTTCGAACATTTTATGCTCAAGGAAATGAGCGATGCCGTCTGGCACTTTAAGTGGCGGCTCGCTGCCAACTGAGAAATGGTTATCAATCGAACCATATTTCGTAGCAAAGGTCGCATACGTTTTCTGAAAGCCCGGCTTAGGCAGTACAATGACTTCTAATCCATTAGGAAGTATTTCACGGTATAATGTTTCCTCTACTGCATCGTATTGTAATGTATCCATTCCTACACCCCCTGACGATCTCTTAAGAAGTAGATCGTATCCAGTTCAACTTGCTGCGCAACAGCTTGCACATCACTAATCGAGATCGCTTGCACTTCCGTTAACAATTGATCAATGGTCCGGTTCGTATTAGCATAGCGATTATTAAAGTCAAAGCCAAGCATTTCATTCGCATTATCAAACATTTCACGTAGTGAATTAGAAAGCATCGCAATCGTCTGCGACAATTCAACATCTGTAATGTTACCAGCTCTCATCTCCGCTAATTGTTGCTCAATAATATTCAATGCTTTCTCATAATTGGCAAATTCAATACCTGATTGAATCGACAGGATGCCTTTATGTCCATCTAATCGGGAAGCGCAATAGTAAGC
Organism: Paenibacillus sp. Y951; assembly: GCF_056786395.1. Taxonomy (NCBI): domain Bacteria; kingdom Bacillati; phylum Bacillota; class Bacilli; order Caryophanales; family Paenibacillaceae; genus Paenibacillus; species Paenibacillus sp. Y951. The sequence continues at coordinate 28,533 of NZ_JBXCIY010000012.1, forward strand.
CAAACTTTCCTTCTCACGCACATTAACAAATAATTTAGAATGAGGGTAGCCACCGAATATTCCATTGTATACTAATGCCGCTGCATAATTAGATGATGCATAGCCAGTGTTCATGCGAAGTCCGAGATTCAACTTTCCTTGATTCACATCTAGCTGTTCAACTATTGTTTTCACGGCATCTACACTGTGAACAACATCAGCACGCTCATACGGCTTCGGTGAACGTTCTGGCAATACGAAGCTTTGCTCAATATAGCCCATCACTTCCTCAAGCGTAGTATCACCTACGACATACAAATCAAGTTGTGCTTCAGATAACCACTGCTGATAACGCTCATATAATGTTTGCGCATCGACCTGCGGCAAATCTTCTAGACGACCGGCTGCATTAAGACGATATGGTTCATTCGCACACATTTCCTCCATACAACGTTCAGATGCATAGCGAATTTTATCGTTAATTACCGATTCCAATTGCTTTTGTAATGTCTGTTTTTCTGCCTCTACATAAGCTGGACGGAATTCACCATTTTCGATTAATGGCTGTGTAACCATTTGACCGATATATTTGATTGCTTCCGACAATAAAGAAACCTCGCTCTTCACAAAGCGGTCATTAATGACATCCATCCGAAATTGTACAAATTGTGTGTTGCCACGCTTCGTAATATTGAAACCAAAGCCCGCACCATACAATTCATCTAACTGCTCCCGTAGCGCAATCGTTTCTGGCTTAATAGCCGTTCCTCTACGTAATACATATGGAATAAGTGCAGTTGACGTTACCGTCTCCTCCTGCAATGGTGTACCTGCAAATAACGTAATCGTAAACGTTTTGAATCGATTGGTTGGCAATACATGCACATTGAAACTTTGCACTGTTCCTTTTTGAAAATTCATAATTATTATGGCTCCTTTCTATAGTAGCCTTCCTTATTATTCTAACTTATGCGAAATGGAAGAAGCAACCACCAGACAAGCTCTGAATGATTGCTTCTTTTTTCACGTAATTATTTACAAAAAATATGTTTCCCGATCGTCATAATCTGCTGTCTAGTCCAAATCCAAGCTGAAGTTGCAGTATCAGGGTTAAAATAATAAATACAACCATATGTAGGGTCCCAGCCATTAATGGCCTCCCTAACAGCTTTCTTTGCATTTTCATTAGGCGTAAGATAGATCTGACCATCAGCTACTGCGGTAAATGCTCTCGGTTCAAAAATGACGCCATAAACCGTATCAGGAAAATCCGGATGCTTTACACGATTCAAAATAACAGCGGCTACTGCAACTTGACCCTCGTAAGACTCTCCTCGAGCTTCACCATATACAGCATTCGCCATCAACTGTATATCATTCTCTGATAATCCTAATAAATTTGATTGCCCTGTACTGTTTGAATTAGAATTATCACTATTACTATTACTATTACTTGAACCTGATTCTGGTCCGGTAGTCATAGATGCATTCCATTTCGCTGTTGCTTTGACGAGTTTTTGCTTCGTACTTTTGCCAACAACTCCATCAGATGTTAGACCGAATTCCCATTGAAACCATGTTACAGCACTTTTCGTCTGTGATCCGAATGCTCCATCAACTTCCCCGTTAAAGTAACCCAAATACTTCAATCGACCTTGTAGCTCACTTACATCCGAGCCGTATGATCCGACCTTCAATGTTGCAGAACTGAAAGTCGGTACAGTACTCTCATCCGTAAACTTGTTATACATGTAAAGAGTCGAAAAAAGCATTACTACAATAACAAATACAGTTAGTTTACGTAATCTCATGTTAATTGCGCCTTTCTCCTACTGCGTAATCAATAGTCATTGTTGACCTGCACATAGTATGAGAAAAGGAGTTGATTAATATACACATTTAACATTTTCCTATTATTTAGCATTCCATTGCTCAATAGAAACGAGCACAATACGCGGCTTACTGCCTTCATATGGACCAATAATTGACTTTCCTTCTAGCTGATCAATGATTCTAGCGGCACGTGTGTAACCAATTCGCATACGCCGCTGTAACAACGAGACTGACGCCTGTCCACTCTCTATTACAATTTTGGCAGCATCATCGAATAAATCATCATATACTTCATCATAATCATCTAATTCATCGTCAAGCTCTGGTACGATATCTTCATTATAATTGACTTCCCCTTGACTACTTACATAAGCAACAAGCGCTTCAACCTCTTCATCTGACAAAAATGCACCTTGTACACGAATCGGTTTATTCATACCCATTGGCAAGAAGAGCATATCGCCACGGCCGAGTAACTTCTCAGCACCCGCAACGTCAAGAATGGTACGTGAATCTACTTGCGATGATACCCCGAAAGCTATTCTAGATGGAATATTCGCTTTAATAACACCAGTAATAACATCTACAGAAGGTCTCTGCGTTGCAATAATTAAGTGAATACCTGCTGCACGAGCCATTTGCGCAAGCCTAGCAATGGCATCCTCGACATCATTGGAAGCAACCATCATCAAATCAGCCAATTCATCGACAATAACGACGATATACGGTAGAAATAACGTAGGATCGTCCTTTACAAGTTGATTATATCCTTCGATATTACGTGTACCAGATTTCGAGAATAGCTCATACCGTTTTTCCATTTCCACTACGATTTTCTTTAACGCAAGTGAAGCACGCTTTGGATTGGTCACTACAGGAGCAAGCAGATGTGGTATACCATTGTACATATTTAATTCAACCATTTTCGGGTCAATCATAAGAAATTTCACTTCATCAGGATTCGCTTTGTACAAAATACTTGCAATAATCCCGTTAATACAAACTGATTTACCAGAGCCCGTTGCACCAGCAACGAGTAAATGCGGCATTTTCGCTAAATTACCGACAATACTTTGTCCAGAAATATCACGACCGAATGCAATCGACAATTTCGATGCCGCATTCATAAATACTGGAGTTTCCATTACTTCACGCATCGTAACGACAGAAATCTCGCCATTAGGTACTTCAATTCCAATCGCAGACTTACCCGGAATTGGAGCTTCCATTCTGACATCTTTAGCTGCCAAAGCAAGTGCGATATCATCTGTTAAGCCAACAATGCGACTAACCTTCACACCAGTAGCGGGCTGAACTTCGTATCTTGTGACCGCAGGACCTCTCACGACATCTAATACCTTCGCACGTACACCAAAGCTCTCTAATGTAGCTTCTAGCTTACGACGCGAGTCATACATTTCTACCCCGTCTGATCCCTTTTGTGTATTAACTGGTTTATTAAGTATTGTGAATGGTGGCATCTGGTATGGAATCGCAGTAGGCTGTACATTGGCCTCGATTTTTCCCGCTTCATCTCCATTGTTATGCTCCGTTATGAATACATCTGAAGTGACGGCTTGTCCCTCAGGATAATCGTAATCATCATTGCTTTCATTGCTGGCATTACTGTCACTATTTTCATTATGTTCATTGCTGTTGATCGTATGTAATGGTTCAGCTTGCTCAGCTCGCTCTTCATATCCATCTAATATCGCTGAACCTACTTCAGCTTGAGCATTGTCTCCATTAAGAACTGGCGGCTCCGTCTGCTCTGTTAATTGCCATTCCGTATCATCGCGCGGCAACGGTTGTTCAAGGTGCTGCTCCAAAGAATCTTGGTCAGCTCTATCGTTAAACGGTAGCTGTGAATGCTGCATAACAATCTCAGATTGCTCTTCGACAATTTCTTCATAATGCTCAAGGACATGATCATTAGCGGCAAGTGATTCTTGATGATTCAACTCCCATTCATCATCTGGTTCCTCTGTACGATCATGATTCCATTGGAAGAAATAAGATTTACGCTTAGGCTTTGTAATCTCAACCTGCATATCTTCATGATTCTCATCATCATCAATGTAATGAACATCTTTGCTGACTTTTGCCAAAGCTTTCCGCCTAGCTTGAATAATACCTACCTTCGCAACGACTAATTTAATAAGACGAGATAACTTCACTTTCAGGAAACGAAGCATCTCTACATATGATTTACCAGTTATTAACAATATCGAGATGAGATACATTACAATATTAACAATTAAAGCACCATAATAGCCAAATAGCATAAATAATAGCGAATATTGAATCGCCCCTACATAGCCACCACTGATCGAGAGATCACGAATGGAACTATCTTGAGACAATTGTGTATCAAATAACTGAGAACGAATCTCCTTATCCAACGTTTTCATAATAACCGATCCAGTAATTGAACTATTATCGAGGCCCATATACCTTGCATTAATATGAGAGATCGAACTGCTTAACGTTAGTGCTAATATCGCTATAATTAGACCCGTTTTTCTTGTACTCCATCCACTCGGCCATGCACGCTTAATCATAACGGTTAATCCAACGACGATACCTGCAATCGCAAGTGCAAAGTAAAATTTCCCTAGAATAACACCGAATAATTTCGATAGAGCTTGACCAACAGTCGCTTCCCCTGAGAGAGCAATCATCGATAATGTAATAATAAGAATACCATATACTTCATATTTCAATTGAGATCCCAATGATCTCTTCTTTTTACGTCTTTTGGCCAATAAGCTCCCCTCCGACTTCCATTATATCACATGAAAATATTGTGATCTACGAGCAAAGAGGGAGAAGCTTAATAAGATATTCTAATTATCAGCAATTTTCGCACGCAAAAAAGACTGAGCCATCCATACTCAGCCTTTAAAAGGTATATTCTATAAATGTAGGTTTCCTCCATATTCGACATCGAATATGTTGTCTTGAACTACAATCCTTTGAACTTTAATCCTTCGAACTTTAATCCTTCGAACTTCAATCTTTTGAAATAACTTTAAATGAAGGTTCAAAAAGCGGGCTTTCAGAATCGAGAAGATGGAGCGCTACTTGAGAAAGGCGGAAGCGCAAATGTACGTTATTGGTACATGCGAACCGTACTTTCCAAGTTCGCTTCATATTCGACGTCGAATAAGCTACGTCAGCATAACCATCGTTATCAAAGCCCGCTTTTTGAACTTACCTATAAGGGATGATACTGCCTGGCGCGTAGTTCTCGTCTAAGTAACAATCCAGCGGCGGATTAATTAGACGAACGATCATCGCGTTGCCTGATACTAACGGCTTAACCTCCATTAACATCCCTTGATACACATAATCTTGACAATGATCGTCACGCTTTTGTTCCCCATAAACGTATTCAACAGGTACAATGGAATATAACATTACACTTGGTCCTCCTTATGATCGTTAATTAGATTACGTAGTTGTTGTAGAGCATCCCCTATTCCACCCACTTTATCAATAAGACCGTGACTTACTGCATCCGCACCAATGACGGTAGTACCAATATCTCTTGCTAGTTCCCCGGTTTTAAACATTAGTCCTTTGAACGTTTCTTCCGTAATTCGCGAATGTGCGATAACGAAGCGAGTTACTCTTTCCTGCATCTTGTCCAAATATTCAAATGACTGTGGCACACCAATAACTAGTCCATTCATCCGAATCGGATGAATCGTCATCGTAGCTGTCTCAGCAATAAAGCTTACATCACCAGAAACAGCTATTGGAACTCCTATAGAATGTCCACCGCCTAATACAAGCGTAACCTTTGGCTTAGACATTGTGCTGATCATCTCTGCAATAGCAAGACCTGCCTCAACATCTCCACCTACTGTATTAAGAATAATAAGCAAACCTTCAATTTTACTATTTTGCTCAGCAGCAACGAGCTGAGGAATAATATGCTCATACTTCGTCGTTTTATTTTGTGGTGGTAAGATCATATGACCTTCAATCTGCCCGATAATCGTTATACAATGAATATTACTTTCTTGAGTGCTCGGTACGCTGGCCACCCCGAATTGTTGTATAGCCTGCAAGGTTTGATCGACTGTTGACCTTGTTTCTTCTGACTTATTCGGTTCATTAGGTATTTGATCACCAGTCAAATTCGGATAAGAATCCATCATATGCCTCCTAAACTTTTTGTAGCTTCGTGTAATAACTTCTCATGTAGACAAAAAGTCACTTCGAAAGCATAGACTAACTTTTTGTAGCTTCGTGTAATAACTTCTCCTGTAGACAAAAAGTCACTTCGAGAGATTAACTTTATTATTTATATGATTAGTATGGAGTATTATGCTCAACTTATCCGAAAACTACTTAATAACAAAAAATACCCATAGCCGAAACACCATTTTCAAAGTGTCCAGTCTATGGGTACCTTACTCTTATCTCTCATTTCAGAAAACTATGACCTATTACTAGTTATAGGGCAGTACAAAATCTTGCGTGTAATAGGTTTTATAAGCACCTACTCCAAGCTCCTTATATTCGGAATACAGCATATTTTCTCGATGTCCCAATGAATTAATCCAGCCTACATAAACAGCAAATCCATTTTCATAGCCGTAAGCGATATTTTCACCTCCGCCAAAATTAGTTAGTCCCGCTGCCTCCATTCGAGCTTGTGGATCTAATCCTGCTTTATTAATATGATCAAGATATTTGTGCGTATACATATCTTTACTATGCAAATACGCTGCCTTCGCTGCTTTCTCATTCCAAGATAACATATTTTTAAGATTATGTTTGTTACGGAAAACATTAGTGAAATCTAGAATTTGCTGTTCATAACTTGAATCTATTTGTTCTTGTCCAGCTGTACCTTTCCCGCTGTATGTTGCATCATATTGCAAAATTCCATCTACAGCATTATCGGAAAACTTATCTACGTAATAATTTGTTATAATTCCATCTTGTTTAGATTGATAATAACTAAATAGGTTTAATGTAACTTCCTTGCCGATATATTTGTTTAAACTAGTGTGGCTAGAACCTACTAATATATCATTTTGTTGTCCCCATACATTTCTAGCATTCGAATATAGTGCAACAACTTTATTTTCATTAGAAATACCATACATTGCAAAGCTATTATAATCTTTATTATAAATGTACCATGTAAAATTAAATTCAGAAGCGTCTTTACGATTGGGCTTACCTAACTTACTAACTAACGCAGCCTCCGTATCACCGATAACTACATCACGCAAACCGGTAGAATAGCTTACACTTTTGCCAATATATTGTTTCACAGAAGGATATTGCTGCTTCAAGCGTTTAATAAAGACGATCGCTTCCGCTAGTTATTCAATTCAACAATGAACAATTAGGGCTAAAGACATAAAAAAAACTAGCTAATAACTACTCACATATGAGTAATATTAGCTAGTTAATTTAGGTGAATGGAATATAAATTATACTTCCATAATAATTGGTAAAATCATCGGGCGACGACGAGTTTGTTCGTATAAGAATCTACCTAGAGAGTCTTTCACATTTGTTTTCAATGAAGCCCACTCATTAACTTTATCGTTCATTAGTTTAGTAAGTGTAGAAGTTACGATACGGTTTGCTTCGTCAAGAAGTCCTTCGGACTCACGAACGTAGACAAAACCACGAGAAATAATATCTGGGCCAGATAGAATCGTGCCATCAGCCTTGCTAAGTGTTACAACAACAACGAGAATACCATCTTGGGAAAGCAGCTTACGATCACGTAGCACAATATTACCTACGTCGCCAACTCCTAGTCCGTCGATTAGTACACGACCTGCTTGAACTTTAGGTCCACGAGCGGCTTGACCACCTTGGAACTCAACAGTGTCACCATTGTCTAGTACGAAAATATTTTCTGGAGCAATACCAACCTCTTCACCTAGACCAGCATGAAGACGAAGCATACGATATTCACCGTGAATAGGAATAAAGTATTTAGGCTTAACAAGGTTAAGCATAAGTTTCAATTCTTCTTGACTACCATGACCAGATACGTGAACACCAGATACTGATCCTGGTCCGTAGATCACATGTGCTCCAAGACGGAACAACTCATCTACTGTTCTACCTACATAGCGCTCATTACCAGGGATAGGCGTCGCGGCAATGATCACCGTATCACCAGGCAATATATCTACTTTACGATGTGTTGAACGTGCCATACGAGTAAGTGCGGACATTGGTTCGCCTTGACTACCCGTACATAAAATAACGACACGATCAGCTGTCATACGATTAACTTCTTCTGGCTCAATAATCATTCCTTCTGGAATATTCAAGTAACCAAGTTCACTAGCAATCGTAACGACATTTACCATACTACGTCCTACGACTGCAATTTTGCGGCGTGTTGCAATCGAAGCATTAATTACTTGCTGAATACGATGTACATTTGAAGCAAATGTAGCTACAACAACACGCTGCGTTGATTTACGGAAAATATCTTCAAGTTCATTACCAACATTACTTTCAGATGGTGTATATCCTGGACGTTCAGCATTTGTCGAATCAGATAGAAGTGCTAATACACCTTTGCTACCGATTGCTGCAATACGCTGCAAGTCTGCAAATTGATCATTAACAGGTGTATGATCGAATTTGAAATCACCTGTATGAACAATTGTACCTTCTGGTGTATCTAAACATACACCGACAGAATCAGGAATACTATGATTCGTTTTGAAGAAGCTCGCAGTAATTGTTCCAAGTTGGATTTCACTATCGGCACTAATAAGAATACGTTTCGTATCTCCTAGTATGCCTGCTTCTTTCAATTTTACATCGATTAATCCTAATGTTAGCTTAGTAGCATACACAGGAACATTTAAGCTTTTCAATACATATGATAAGCCGCCGATATGATCTTCATGTCCGTGAGTAATGATGATTCCGCGCACTTTATCTTTGTTTTCAACGAGATAACCCACATCTGGAATGACGATGTCAATTCCAAGCATGTCCTCCTCAGGGAATTTCAAGCCTGCATCTACAACTACAATATCGTCGTTATATTGAACGACATACATATTTTTACCGATTTCGCCGACTCCGCCTAATGCAAAGACCAGCAACTTATCTTGGTTATTCTTTTTAGACAAGTGAATCTATACCTCCTAAAGGTTATACCTTATTTAATTTTTGTTCTACTCAAACAATCTATTAACAAAAAACGTCAGATGCCGCTCTGACGGAATGTTCAAATTCAATATTTAATTGCCGCACCCATTCACTTAATTCCATTATACATGATTAAAAAGCGATTACACAAGTCAAAGGCAATATTTTCGCTTTGTTTTCAAAATATATGTAGTAACAACAAAAGCCGATGCCTATTTCGCAACGGCTTCCGCAGGTTTTCTATTACGAAATTATATTTTTAATTTGTTTCAAATTTCGTACGAATTCAGCCTCAGAATCTGTAATTGGTGCTAAAGGCAAACGAACTGAGCCTACAGCAATACCGATTGCTTCTAGCGCATATTTCACTGGAACTGGATTAGACATCGGATGTGGACAGTTAAACATGCCCTTGAAGAATGGCAGTAATTCACCATGAAGCTTAGCCGCTGTTGTAACGTCTCCGGCTAAAAAGGATTGAATCATTGATTTCATTTCTTGACCAACGATATGAGCAGCAACACTTACAATACCATATGCACCTACTGCAAGTACTGGAAGTGTAGCACTATCATCACCGGAGTACACTTTGAAACCTTCAGGTGCACCACTAATAATTGCAGTAAGTTGATCTAGGTTAGCACAATCCTTTGTTGCAATAACATTAGGGATTTGTGCCAGTCTAAGTGTCGTATCAGCGGATAAATTAGTGCCCGTGCGGCCTTCAACATTATATAAAAATACCGGAAGCGTAGTACTTTCTGCAATCGCTTTGAAATGCAAATATAGACCTTCTTGGCTTGGTTTATTGTAATAAGGTACAACAAGCAATAAGCCATCTACTCCGCATTGCTGCGCGCGCTGTGATAAATTAATTGAAGATTTTGTATTATTACTGCCTGTTCCTGCAATAATACGTGCTCTACCTGCAGATTTCTGAACAGCAAACGTAAACAAATGTAATTTTTCTTCTTCTGATAAGGTTGGTGACTCCCCAGTAGTCCCGGCAATAACAATGCTATCACTTTGCTGATCAACAATTAAATACTCGATAAGCTGTTCAGCAATTGCCCAATCAATATTACCTTCTGCATCGAAAGGGGTTACCATTGCGGTAATCAATCTTCCGAACTCCATCCGAAACTCCTCCTACCATTTCAGTAATATTTTTTATTTTTCAATCTATTTATTTGTAAAATAAAACACTTTGTTTTTGTAAAACGTTCAACGATTCAGGTCAAACGTTGAATGTAATGCGATAATTCCCTTTACCATATGCTGCTCCTTCACTAATACCCATATTGCCGCATTAGAGTCTGCTGATTGCAAAATAGGAACATCATGATCTGATAATGCTGTAATAATGTTAGCCATCACACCAGGCTGCCCATTCATGCCGCCGCCAATAATTGAAATTTTCGCACAGCTTGATTCAAGCTTCACTACTAATTTTTGAGCTTCAAGCAATTGTTTTGCCGTATTTGCCTGCTCGGAATGAACAGTAAAAACTGCACCATTTAGCGTTACATTAATAAAATCCACACTAATGCCATGGTGAGCTAGCGTTTGAAACAATAATTGCGGAGCACGATGATCCGCATCTGAACTATGGACAGTAAGCTGCGTAATTCCTGCTACGTGGGCAATTCCTGTTACATGCCGATCAAGAACGGCATGTTCATTATGTTCCCATGCTGCATCTTTCACAAGAGTACCTTCTTCATCGGAAAAAGTAGAACGAACACGGACGGGTATACGAGCTTGTTGCGCAATTTCAACAGCACGAGGATGAACAACTTTAGCACCTTCTCTTGCCATATGACAAATTTCAGCGTAGCTCAATGTAGCGATTGGTTTCGCATCAGTAACAACTCTAGGATCAGCAGTTAATACACCATTAACATCGGTATATATATCAACGTACTGGGCATTTAGCGCTGCACCAAGTGCCGTTGCCGTCGTATCACTGCCACCTCTTCCTAATGTCGTAACATCACTGTTACGAGTTCTACCTTGAAACCCTGTTACAACTACCACTTTACTTTGCATCAATGCTTGGATTATTTTCTCCGGTTTGATCGAAGTGATTTTCGCAGAGCCAAATTGTTCATCCGTCTCTATTCCCGCTTCTGCCGCAGTATATACAATTGCTGGGATACCCGCAGCACGCACTTGAGCGGCTAACAGCGTGGCAGAGATAACTTCGCCACAACTTATTAACAAATCCTTCTCACGCGCGTCTAGGCCGCCCTGATGAGCGTCTAACAATTCTAATAAGGTGTCAGTTGCATATGGTTCACCACGTCTACCTATCGCAGATACAACGATGACAACGGCATAGCCGTTGTCTCGTTCGCGCTTGATATGATGAATCACACGTTCAGTTGCTTTTGTTGTCGCTAATGAAGTGCCGCCGAATTTTTGAACTAATATTCGCATAGCTTCGCCTCCGAAATACATCAAGCCTGACTAAGAAGTTGAGAGAGATAGCTTAACCTTTTGCAATATACTCAGCAATTTGTACTGCATTCCATGCAGCACCTTTTAGTAGATTATCAGAAACAATCCACATATTAAGACCTTTTTCACCTGTAATATCGCGTCTAATGCGACCTACAAATACATCTGGTTTACCAGCTGAATCTGTAGCAAGTGGGTATAGTTGATTCGTTGGATCATCTACTAATGTAATGCCTGGAGCATTAGCAAGTAATGATTTCACTTCTTCAACATCAAATTCATTGTTGAATTCTACATAAACAGACTCAGAATGTCCGTAAATTACCGGGACACGAACGCAAGTAGCAGATACTTCAATTGACTCGTCGCCCATAATTTTTTTCGTTTCATTCGTCATTTTCATTTCTTCATAGGTGTAACCATTGTCAGTGAATTTATCAATTTGCGGAATCGCATTAAAAGCAATTTGATGCTTAACTGGTAGTCCGCCTACTGGCAATACGTCTGGATTAACTTCTACTTGGTCAAGCACTGCTTTTGTTTGACGAAGCGTTTCTTTAATTGCGCTAACACCCGCACCTGAAACGGCTTGGTAAGTAGACACAATAACGCGTTTAATGCTATAGCGATCGTGTAATGGTTTCAATGCTACAACCATTTGCGTTGTAGAACAGTTTGGATTAGCAATAATACCATTATGCGCTTTAATTTGTTCAGGATTAACCTCAGGCACAACAAGTGGTGTATTGGGGTCCATACGGAATGCACTCGTATTATCGATACAAACAACGCCGCGTTTTGCAGCTTCTGGAGCTAATACTCTAGATACATCGCCACCAGCACTGAACAAAGCGATTTCTACACCATCAAAGCTATCTGGTGTTGCCTCTTCAATAACATATTCATGACCTTTAAACGTTAGTTTCTTACCAGCCGAACGAGCTGAGGATAGAAATTTGATTTCATTGATAGGGAAGTCTCTCGTCTCTAACAACTTAATAATTTGTTCCCCTACTGCTCCCGTTGCTCCGACTACTGCTAAATTATACAATTTTTGGTTTGACATATGATGTCTTCTCCCCTCTATACTGTGGCTAATATATTAATGCCGTTCGATTAGCATTGGTTGTAATTGCTTACCTTGTAAGGCTGACTCACAAGCTTCCATAACCAGATCCATTCTAGCAACTAATGAATTAGGTTTATTAATAGGATCATCTTGACCGAACGGCACAAAATAAATATTTTTCGTAACTAACAGCTTCGCTATGTTTGCGGCATTCAATCCTAGACCATCGTTAGTAGAGACAGCAATGACGATTGGACGACCGTTACGCATTTGCGACTTAGCTGCCATAAGCACTGCACTATCCGTAATCGCGTTCGCTAAGCGACTTGTCGTATTACCTGTGCATGGTGCAATAGTTAGCACATCGATTTTTTTCGATGGTCCCAGTGGCTCTGCTTGCACAATCGTTGAAATAATCTCATTACCGGTAATCCGGATCAATTCACTGCGCCACTTCTCTGCTGTACCAAAACGTGTATCCGTTGTTAGCAATGTATTGGAAACAATCGGTATTACGTTAGCACCAGCATCAATAAAACGCTGTATTTGAGGCATTATTTCTTCTAATGTACAGTGTGAACCTGATAAAGCATAACCTACTGTTAATCCATCCCAATTCATCGTAAATCCCTCCGCATCGTCAATTCCGTGTGAATTAATTGACTTAAGCAATCTGCTAGTAGTAAACCTGCAGTTCTGGGGGCTACGATGCCAGGCAAGCCTGGTGCAAGTATAGCTTTCAAGCCTCGTGCTTCTGCAAAGTGGAAATCCGTTCCACCTGGCTTAGTCGCGAGATCAATAATAACCGTACTTTTTTGTAGTTTTTCGATTATTTGCGCTGTGATTATCATAGTCGGAATTGTGTTAAAAAGCAAGTCAATATTACCTACAAACTGCTCAAGATCCTTTGTATAAAAAGGATTGAAGCCCATTTCATACGCTCTTGCATATTGCTCAGAACGCCTTACACCCAAATAAACATTTGACCCTAATGCTTGTAATGTCCTTGCCATTGTGACCCCAGTCCGACCAAATCCTAACACCATCGAGTTCGATCGATGAATCGTAATGTCCGTATGCTGAATCGCCATCATTAGAGCACCTTCAGCTGTAGGAATAGAGTTATATATAGCTACATCATCACGTTCAAACAACTCTACTAGCCGGTAATTACTATCATTACATAATTGCTTCAAGTAGCTTTTGGCGATTCCAGTATAAATGGTGCAATGATTAGGTAACGCTAGCAAATACTCCTTCGTTAACTGCAAGTTCTCACTACTGAAAACAGTATGAATAAAGCCATCATCATCCGTACCAACTGCTGGCAGGATTAATGCATCAAGATCCTCAAACGATCTAATATCTAATTCTACAGCAACTGCGCGTGGATGTAGTTCTTTCTTCTGATCAAATCCACAAATGGTAACTTGAGCATTCAGTTCACAAAGCTTATGAATCACTTCAAGTTGCCTAGCATCGCCGCCAAGTAGAAGTACTTTTACGCCTGTTAACATCAGGCACACTCCTTTCTGGCTCAAAAATATAAGTTATTGTATGCTTCGACTCGCTAATGGGTGATTATCCATGCCCGATCGTTTTGCACAATACGACTTTTGTTAAATGCGATCTGATTCACTGGCGGCTGCGGCTTGCTTCTCGAATATGCTTCGTAGAATTTCATTATGGGCTGGTTACTCGGAAGTTTCTCTTGAACTTGCTCCGATGCTTGCGGGTCGCTGCGCCACCATGTAGGCTCCGATCACTTTTGCAAGCTAATTTTCTATAATTATCACTCAAAGTAGAAAATCAGCTTACAGGGCGAACGCTTCGCTTCTCCGCTCTACATGGTAGCTTCGCTGCTTCGAGGTCTTTTTTGTATGGTTGTTCTTCGATGTTCTATTGTTTGCTGTACTCCGATACTTCTTAGACACTAATTTTAATGCCCCTACGGCGTTATTATGTAAATTCAGCTCCCACCATATATTCAACTTCATAGGGAAGCACAAAAAAAGCATCTCTTTGCTACTAGTTAAGTAACAAAGAGATGCTTAGTAAAGTTAGTGTATAAGTCCGATTAATAATTTAGACACCAGTATGTCCGAAACCGCCAGCTCCACGCAATGTATCCGGAAGCTCGTCCGCTTCAATGATCGTTACGTTAGGGACAACTTGGAATAGCATCTGCGCGATGCGTTCGCCACGTTCAATCGTGAACGGAGCTTGACCATGATTGATCAATAATACTTTAACCTCACCGCGGTAGTCCGCATCGATCGTACCTGGTGAATTAAGACATGTAATACCATGCTTATAAGCTAATCCACTGCGTGGACGAATTTGTGCTTCTAACTCAATGGGCATCCCCATCGCAAAGCCGGTCGGAATAAGTTGGCGCTCACCTGGAGCTAGAACAACTGGCTCCGCTACTGCAGCTTGCAGGTCAAAACCTGCCGATCCTTCTGTCATCCGTTTTGGAATAAGCAAATCTTCATTACCTTCTAGTCGTTTAAATAACACTTGAAACAAGCTGATCCCTCCTAAGTTTCGCAATTGCTTTATCATCAGTACCTACCATCGACACCGCAAACGGAGTTGACAACATAATCTTTGTTACTTCTCTAATCTCGTCCATTGTAATATTATCAATGTGAGTCAGTAAAGTATCTAATGAATTATGCTTACCCAGCATCAGCTCATGTTTACCATTACGATTCATACGACTGCTTGTACTTTCAAGATTCAAAATTAATGAACCCTTCAATTGTTCTTTTCCTCTAGCAACCTCTGCATCAGTTAATCCCTTTTGACCTACCTCGTGCATCAGTTCCATCGTAAGATCAAGAACATCCTTCGTTTGCTTCGGCGCTGTACCTGCATAGATCGTGAACAGGCCAGAATCAGCAGATGAACTATGATAGGAATATACAGAGTATGCTAATCCTTTTTCCTCACGAATAACTTGGAACAATCTTGAACTCATGCCGCCACCTAATGCGTTATTAAGCAGGATCATTGCATTTTGCAATGGGTCACCTAATGCACAGCCAGGGAATGACATACAAATATGATTCTGTTCTGTTTTCTTTTGGAAGAACGAGTATTCACCAATAAATTGAGGAACGACGATGCTATCTGTTAACGGCTCATTATTTTGATAATGACCGAAATATGTTTCTAATAAATCCAGTAACGCTTTTTCCTCTACATTACCCGCTACACTAAGGACAATATTGTCAATCGTATAGCGTTCCTTCATAAAGTCTCGCAATGTTTGCGAGTTCATACTTGCTAATGTTTGCTGTGTTCCAAGTATAGAATAAGCTAATGGATCATTGCCGTATGCAGCTTTAGCAGCTTCATCGTGAACACGATCGTCCGGCGTATCCTCATACATTGATATTTCTTCTAAAATAACATTACGTTCCTTCGCAAGTTCTTCTTCATCCATTTGCGAATGGAAGAACATATCTGAAAGCGCGTCTACAGCTAACGGTAGATGCTGATCCAAAACTTTAGCGAAATAGCAAGTATATTCTCGTGAAGTGAATGCATTTACGTTACCACCAATTCCGTCGAATAAATCAGCAATATCGCGCGCACTTCTTTGCTCCGTACCTTTGAACATCATATGTTCGATAAAATGTGAAATTCCGTTATTAAGTTCTGTCTCATTACGCGAGCCATTTTTTACCCAAATACCAATTGAGACGGATCTAACCGTAGGAATTTTTTCGACAACGACACGCATGCCGTTGCTAAGCTTGAACTTTTCCACCAAGCAACCTCCCAAAACTTTTTGTTTCATCATGATTGACTTCCTAGCCACGAAAAGTTACTTCGTAAGCATTATCCAACTTTTCGTATCTTCTTGATTGACTTTCTAGTAACGAAAAGTCACTTCGAAAGCATGAACTAAAACTTTTTGTTTCATCATGATTGACTTCCTAGCCACGAAAAGTTACTTCGTAAGCATTATCCAACTTTTCGTATCTTCTTGATTGACTTACCAGTAACGAAAAGTTACTAGGAAGCATATAAATTATTGAATCATTCAACTATATCAGAATAAATCTACTCCCTCAACTGTATCCTTTAATCGTTCGGACGATAATGTATTACTCACTGTGCCAATGGAGTAGCCTTGGTCTTTAATAATTTTGATCATTTCAGGCATTGCTTCAGCCGTTGAGATCGTTGGATGCATTAATATTAATGCGCCTGGCTCTAATTTCGTCGTCACACGTGTTACAACCGTTGCTGCCGGTGGTCGCCTCCAATCAATCGTATCAATCGTCCATAGTACCGTCAATAAACCTTGATCTCGCGCAACTTGTATCGTTGCCTGATTGAATGACCCTGATGGCGGAGCGAACCATTTATTCTCTACATTCAGTTCTTTCAATAATTGTTCTGTGCGTGTAATTTGTCTCGCTTGTTCAGAGCGAGATAACTTCGCCATATCTGGATGAGAATATGCATGATTGGATAACTCATGACCAGCATTTTGAATCTTAATAGCTAATTCTTTATTGTCACGAAGCCATGTTCCATCCAGAAAAAATGTAGCATATACTTGCTCTTGCTCTAGCGTACTAAGTATAGATTCTATATATTCATTGCCCCATGCGACATTGATCATGAACCCAATTATTTTCTTATTAGCATTACCTTTGTAGATCGGATGGTTCCCCAAATCTTCAAGCTTAACCACAGGTTCTGTATTTTTGTAGATGAACCTTATTTTCTCTCCACGTACCATCTGCAAATTATATTCATATGTTTTCTCGATATCTACTTCTATTCCATTGTAGCCAGGGATCGCATGAAAAACTCTATCTATTCTTGCATTGATCGGTTCAATCTTATGCTTACCCGCTTCTGCTTCGATTTGAGCATATAATTCCTTTTTTTCAGTCTCTGAACGATTCACTTGCATGAAGGTATATACCGCATCCTGATCTTGAACATGATGAATGAAGCTAGACAGATTTCCATTAAATTTTATGAATACGACAAGCGCTAATGTACTTGCCACGATAAAGGAAGCTTTTTTCCACCATTGGATTCTCACGTTTCTCACTCCTGCACCATTTACTGCATACACCTGTACAAGCGTATCTGTAGTACATGTTATGAGTGAACGCCTTCAATTATGTGTGAAACGCAAAAAAAGAGACAGATCTAATCTGACTCTTCATCGCATTGCTATTCAACTATCATTCAATTAAGCTTTTGGAGTTTCTTCAGCAACGAGTACCGCTTTACGAGATAGGTTAATACGACCTTGTTGGTCGATTTCTGTTACTTTAACAGTGATTTGATCACCAATAGCAACAACATCTTCGCATTTCGCTACACGGTCAGATGACAGTTGTGAAATATGAACTAGTCCATCTTTACCAGGTAGAATTTCTACGAAGCAACCAAATTTCTCGATACGTTTCACTGTACCTAAGTAAATTTCACCAATAACGACAACTTTGACAATACCTTCGATAATCTCTTTTGCTTTTTGGATCATTTCTTCATCAGATGAAGCGATGAATACTGAACCATCTTGCTCAATATCGATTTTCACGCCAGTATCTTCAATGATTTTATTGATGATTTTACCACCAGCACCAATAACATCACGAATTTTGTCAGGATTGATTTTCATACTAATAATTTTCGGTGCATATTTAGACAATTTTGGACGAGAAGCAGTAATAACTTCTGCCATTTTATCTAAAATAAATAAACGGCCTTCTTTAGCTTGATCAAGTGCTTGAGTTAAGATCTCACGATTGATACCAGAAATTTTGATATCCATTTGGATAGCCGTAATTCCCTCAGCAGTACCCGCAACTTTGAAATCCATATCCCCAAGATGATCTTCCATCCCTTGAATATCAGAAAGAACTGAGAAGTGATCTCCGTCTTTGATCAGACCCATTGCAATTCCTGCAACTGGAGCTTTTATCGGCACGCCTGCATCCATCATCGCTAACGTACTTGCACAAATACTTGCTTGCGAAGATGAACCATTAGATTCAAGCACTTCGGATACAAGACGAATTGTGTAAGGGAATTCTGCTTCAGAAGGAATAACTTTAGCTAATGCACGTTCTCCTAATGCACCGTGACCGATTTCGCGACGTCCTGGAGGACGAAGTGGTCTAGCTTCACCAACACTGAATGGCGGGAAGTTATAGTGATGCATGAAACGTTTTGTTGTTTCAACTGAGATACCATCTAAAATTTGGATATCACCCATCGCACCTAGCGTACAAACACTTAATGCTTGAGTTTGCCCACGAGTAAATAGTCCAGTACCGTGCGTACGAGGCAATATCGCAACATCACACTCGATTGGACGAATCTCACCTAAAGCACGACCATCTGGACGAACTTTATCATGAGTAATTAGACGACGAACTTCTTCCTTCACGATATCGTAAAGAATTTCTTTCACGTCAGCAATTAATTCTGGAGTTTCAGCATATACTTCTTCGAAGTGAGCAACGGTTTCGCTGTTAACTACATCGATTGCCTCTTGACGAGCATGCTTCTCAACAGTTTTCACTGCTTCAACAAGACGTGCACTTGCATAGGCACGAACAGCTTCGTTGGCTTTCTCATCAACAGCATGAAGAACAACTTCCATTTTTTCTTTACCTGCAAGAACGCTGAACTCTTCGATTGCTTTAATAAGTTCTTTGATTGCATCATGACCGAACATAATTGCTTCAAGAATAACCGTCTCAGACACTTCATTAGCTTCAGCTTCTACCATCATAATCGCATCTTTTGTACCAGATACAACAAGATAAATATCAGATTCTTCTGATTGAGCAATCGTCGGGTTAATAATGAATTCACCATTAATTCTACCAACGATGACTCCACCAACTGGACCATCAAATGGTACATCTGATATCGTTAATGCCGCTGAAGTACCAATCATAGCTGCAATTTCAGGTGCGTTATCTTGGTCTACAGACATAACAATATTAGCAACTTGTACATCATTACGGAAACCTTCTGGGAATAATGGACGAATTGGACGGTCAGTTAGACGGCTAGATAGTATAGCTTTCTCACTTGGTCTACCTTCACGCTTAATAAATCCTCCAGGGATTTTACCTACTGCATACATACGTTCTTCATAGTTTACCGTCAGTGGGAAGAAATCCAAATCCTTTGGTCCAGTTGAAGCCGTTACAGTACAAAGTACTGCAGTATCTCCGTATGTTACCATTACAGCAGCATTGGCTTGCTTCGCCAAACGACCTGTTTCTAGCACTAGCGTTCTTCCACCTAGCGTCGTTTCAACACGATGTTGCATTCAAACCCTCCTTTTCTATTACAAAAAGCAACCCATAGCCTCCACGATCCAATAATGGACCTGCTAAAGGACTGTCAGGTTGCTTTTCATTACACTGATCTTAACGGCGTAAGCCTAATTTTTCAATCAATGCGCTATAACGTCTAACATCTTTGTTTTTAAGGTAAGCAAGTAATTTACGACGTTGACCTACCATTTTCAACAAACCACGACGTGAATGATGATCTTTCTTGTGAGTACGAAGATGATCTGTCAAAGTCACGATGTTTTCCGTTAGGATAGCTACTTGAACTTCTGGAGACCCTGTATCACTTGCGTGAGTTTTGTGTGCCTCGATAATTTCATTTTTACGTTCTTGTGTAATTGCCATCTGGTTTCACCTCCTTATCATAATCGCCATTAGCCTCGTTATCGGCGGTGAGCTCGATAACCATGCCAAGGTTCAGTTACTGCTGCTTGTACATGTGAAATGCACAAGTGCAATATCAGTACATAGTATAGCATAGATGAATTTAGTTTGTCGAGATTATGTTTGCAATAACAGCTGTAGCTTGCTTAGCATCAAGCTTCAACTGTTCAATCAAAGCAGCAATCCCCTCAAATTTACGCTCTGAACGTAAATATTGGACAAGCTGAATCGTCATCGTCTCACCGTAAATATCTTCTGAAAAATTGAACAAATGTGCTTCCATAACTGGAACAATATCTTGTTCATAGAACGTCGGCTTCATTCCATGATTCATAACACCATAATACGTTTTTTTGCCAAGATGAGCGATAATCGCATATACACCTAAGCGGACCGTAACGTATGGAGCATGAAGCCGAAGATTTGCTGTAGGAAAACCAATCGTACGTCCGCGCTGATCGCCTTGAACGACCGTTCCCTCAACTTCAAAATAACGACCTAATAAATGGTTAGCTCGCTTAATATCTCCACTTTCCAACCACTCTCTTATTGCAGTACTACTAACTTTCACTTCATCAATAAGATAAGCCTCAATAACGTCCACTTGAATCGCTGGTTCGCATAATTTCTTCATAATATCCGGATTTCCGGAACCACCTACACCAAAGCGGAAGTCGAAACCGATCACAACATTGACGACATGAAGTGTTTGTAAAATGTTAGTAACAAATTCATAAGGAGTAATTTTTGAAAAATTACTATCAAATTTGACGATAAACACATAATCAACGCCAAGTTTTTCAAACAATCTAGTTTTCGTAAATAGTGGGGTAATGCACTGAACGTATTGTTCACCTTGACCTAAAATCGCTTTTGGATGAGGATCAAATGTCATGACTGCCGACGCTTGTCCATTAGCTTTTGCAGTAGAAACTGCTTTAGAAATAACTTGCTGATGCCCTTTGTGAACACCATCAAAATGTCCTATTGCAATCGATAATGGTTGATCATTCAACTCTATCTCACTAAGTGATATAGGGTAAGTCAAAGTTATGATTTTCAAAGTTGACACACCTACATTTCATCATTAACATTTTCGATCAAGAAAATACTTTAATTGGTTTCACAACATGATTTTGTTTATCAAGTTCGAAAATCCCCAAAAAAACATCTTCTTCATCAAAGACACGAACCAAGGAATGATCCGCTAACAACTGATGTCCTGTTATATCCGTCCAATAAAGCTTTTGGCCTTGGATCGCATATCTCCGCTTGATGCTTTGTACTGTCGTAGCAGGAAGATGATCAATAGCAAGCTCTGGCGCAACAAGTAGCTGCTGGAGTGTACCGTTGTTCATATGTTCTTCCACTTGCTCTAGTGTTAAGCATTGAGACTTCGTTATGCCTCCTGACATCGTACGAATTAATGATGCCATCGTAGCAGGTACACCTAATGCCTTTCCAATATCAACACATAATGTACGAATATATGTACCTTTTGAGCATTGTACGGAAAAGCTGAATTGTGGATGCTCCCCATCTAGATCAAGGTTTAATAGCTCGATCGAGTAAATCGTTACTTTACGTGATTTACGTTCCACCGTCTTGCCTTCACGAGCAAGCTCGTACAAACGTTTGCCATCTACTTTAAGCGCAGAAAACATAGGCGGGATTTGATCTATTTCACCAAGAAAACTATGGAGCACCTCATGTATTTGTTGTTCCTTTATAGCAGATACTTCAGCAGTTTCAATGACTACGCCTGTAATATCTTCCGTATCCGTCGCTACTCCCAAACGAATTGTTGCTTCATAAGCCTTCGGACGTTCTTGAATATATTCAACTACTCGAGTGCCTCTGCCTAAACATAACGGAAGTACACCCGTCACCATAGGATCAAGTGTACCCGCATGCCCAATTCGTTTCATTCCAAGTAGGCGGCGAGCTTTCGCCACTACATCATGTGATGTCCAACCTTCAGCCTTCCAAATGGCTAGTACGCCGTCCATCTTATGTCAACGCCTTTCGTATCGCTCCAACTAATTCTTCAATACTACTGTTCATATCAGCATTCAATTTACAGCCAGCAGCTCTCACATGACCGCCGCCACCAAAACTATGTGCTACAGCTGCAACATCAACTTTTCCAGCGGAACGGATACTTGCTTTCACAAGCCCTGACTCCGATTCCTTGAAGAGAATCCCAACCTCAACACTATCGACATTCAACACATAGTTGACAATGCCTTCAAGATCTTCTGGAACAGCACCACAAGTAGCTAAGTCATCAGACATCACAGATACCCAGCCAATTCGATGATCTTCACTGAAGGAAATTCGCGCTAATAATGTTTGAAGCAAACGAAGTCTTGCATACGTCATTTTTTCTAGTAAATGATCTGCAAGTTCATAAGCAGAAACACCAAGAGCCAGAAGCTCAGATGCCATCGCCATCACTTCTGGAGATGTATTAGAATATCGAAAACCGCCAGTATCCGTCAATAACCCCGTATACAGCGCAATGGCGCAAGGTAAGTTCGGAGTTAGGTTAGCGTATTTAATAAGATCATATATTATTTCAACTGTTGCTGCGGCATGTGAACGTACAATATTCAATGTACCAAATTCATTATTAGTAGGATGATGATCAATATTGAGCAGTGGAGTAATTCCAGTAGTAAACAATGTTCTTACTTCACCAAGACGAGAATAATCTGCACAATCAAGGGCAATCACCGCATCAAATTGCAACGAGGCTTCACGATTGAATCGCTTTATATTATCGTATTGATACAAATAGCTAAGGCGACCAGGTAATTCGCTCTCATTAATAATAATTACCTGCTTGTTATATTGCTCAAGCAACCAAGTCATTGCTGAACATGAACTAATCGCATCACCATCTGGTTGTTCATGAGCAACAACTAGAAAGGAATTATAGCGTTCTATAAACGCTATAGCTCCTTCTAGTTGCTCATCATAAGGATGTAATGAAGTCATCACTCTTTAGAGTCCTGATTAATTTCTGTAAGAAGATTCTCGATACGACTTCCATACTCAATGCTGTTGTCAAACTTAAAGTGTAATTCTGGAGTATGTCGGAACTTAATTCGCTTACCTAGCTCAGAGCGAAGATAGCCGGTAGCTTTAGAAAGTGCTTTTAGAGTTTCTTCTTTCTGTTCATCGTTACCAAGTACACTCAAGTAGATTTTAGCTTGTGAAAGATCATTTGTCGTTTCAACACCAGTGACTGTAATAAAGCCAACACGAGGGTCTTTTATTTCAGTCTGTATTAAATGACTAATTTCTTTCTTAATTTGTTCACTAACACGACCTACACGAATTTTAGCCATTACTTATTCACCTCTCAACTGTCTCCATAACAAATGACTCGATAATGTCTGATTCTTTAATATCGTTAAAGCGATCAAGTGTAATACCACACTCGAAGCCTTGTGTAACTTCTTTCGCATCATCTTTGTATCGTTTCAAAGTATCGATCTTACCAGTGTAGACTACAATACTATCACGAATAACGCGCGCTTCTCCGTTACGAACCATTTTACCATCAGTAACCATACAACCAGCAATGGATCCTACTTTTGTAACTTTGAAGATATTACGAACTTCTGCGTGACCAGTAATAACTTCTTTGTAGATTGGATCTAGAAGACCCTTCATTGCTTGCTCGATTTCATCGATGATTTTATAGATAATTGTGTGCAAACGAACATCTACTTTTTCTTGTTCAATCGCATATTCAGCTTGTGGTTCTGGACGAACGTTAAAGCCGATTACGATGGCATTTGAAGCAGAAGCCAAGTTGATATCAGATTCAGTGATCGCACCTGCGCCACTATGAATGATTTTAACGCGAACACCTTCAACGTCAATTTTCGCAAGAGAACCTTTCAAAGCTTCTCCAGAACCTTGAACATCGGATTTAATGATAACGTGAAGATCTTTCATCTCGCCATCTTTAATTTGGTTGTACAAATCATCAAGTGTTACACGAGTGTTTGCACCGATTTCAGACTGACGATGTTTGATCGAACGACGATCAGCGATTGCACGTGCTTTACGCTCATCTTCGAACACCATAAACGGATCACCAGCAAGTGGAACTTCCGTTAAACCTGTAATTTCAACAGGAGTAGAAGGACCCGCTTCTTTTAAGCGACGACCACGGTCATTGACCATTGCTCTTACACGACCGAAACAGTTACCTGCAACGAATGCATCCCCTACTCTTAACGTACCATGTTGGACTAGAATACGTACAACTGGACCTTTACCTTTATCAAGTTCAGCCTCAATGACAGTAGCACGAGCACGTTTGTTAGGATTTGCTTTAAATTCATTCATTTCTGAAACTAATAAAATCATTTCAAGCAGATTTTCAATACCCATACGTTGTTTCGCAGAAACTTCTACGAAGATTGTATCGCCGCCCCATTCTTCTGGAACAAGCTCATATTCAGTCATTTCTTGCTTGATTTTATCAATATTTGCTTCAGGTTTATCGATTTTGTTCACAGCAACGATAATTGGCACACCAGCAGCTTTCGCATGGCTAATTGCTTCAATAGTTTGAGGCATAATTCCATCATCTGCTGCAACAACGATAATTGTAATATCAGTTACTTGTGCTCCACGAGCACGCATTAATGTAAACGCTTCGTGACCTGGTGTATCAAGGAATGTAATTTTCTTGTTGTTGATTTCAACTTGGTAAGCACCGATATGTTGGGTAATACCGCCTGCTTCGCCTGTCGTAACATTCGTTTTGCGGATAGAGTCAAGTAATGTTGTTTTACCATGGTCAACGTGACCCATAATCGTAACAACTGCCGGACGAGTTACTAGATCAGCAGCTTCATCTACTTCATCAACCGTTTCGAAGTTATCTTCTTCAACTGGAATTTTCACTTCTACTTCAATGCCGTATTCTGTTGCAATTAGCATAATCGCGTCCATATCAACCTCTTGGTTAATCGTAGCCATTACACCTAAGAATAGAAGCTTTTTGATAACTTCCGAAGCATCTTTATGAAGTATCTTAGCCAGTTCACCAACTGTTAATGTACCGCGAACGATAATTTTCTTCGGTGTATTATCAATTTTTTCACGAGGTGGTTGGTTTTGATAATTATTTCTGCCACCGCGACCTTTATTATTGCGATTATTTCTGGAGTTAGATCCGGATTTCCCATCCTCAAAACGATTGCTGCTATTTCTACCTTTGTAATTTGAATTCGAGTTTGAGTTCGAATTACGATCGCCAGTAGTTGTACGCGAACTGTCAAAACGAGACTCAAATGCACGAGATGGTGCAGGTGAAGTCGAGCTAGTTGAACGATTTTGACCACCGCTAGTAGGACGGTTAGATGAAAATTGACCACCTTGACCGCCGCCTTGTGGACGACCACCAGAAGATTGACCACCGGCATTATTGTAAGGGCGAGCTTGACCGCCTTGACCACTACCTTGAGGACGATTGAAGCCACCTGATTGACCTTGCGGACGACTTTGGCTACTTCCTTGACCCTGTGGACGAGATTGACCGCCACCTTGACCTTGCGGACGACTACTAGATTGACCTTGTGGACGACTTGAACTGCTACCTTGTCCTTGTGGACGAGACTGACCGCTACCTTGTGGACGACTTCCACTTTGACTACTTTGTGGTCTACTTTGGCTAGAGTTTTGCGTTCTTGGTTGTTGCTCTCTAGCCCCTTGACTACTTGCAGTTGTTGATTGTGTTGAACGTGTAGGAGTATTCGTTACTTCCTGTTTTTCCTCACGGTTCTGATTTTCGTTAGTATTAATAGAATTCCTTGTCTCCTGTCTGTTCTCTTGCGAGATTTCCTTTTTCTCTTGTGTTGCTTCCGTACTTGTAGTAGCTGATGATTCAGCATTCGATCGTTTCACTGCTGCATTTTCTTTGATTTCACGAAAAAAACCTTCAACTTTAGAAACCATTTGGTTTTCCATTACACTCATATGGTTGTTCACAGGTAAATCCAGCCTCTTAAGAATGGTGATAACTTCCTTGCTGCTCATATCTACCGATTTTGCATATTCGTATACGCGCAGCTTGTCTTTATTTTCCTTACCCTCTATATTATTACTCAAGTAAGATCCACCTCCGTTTTTTGGCTTAAATGACCCACAATTAATTGAGCAAATTGCACGTCAGTAACTGCAATAATTACACGATCTGGCTTTCCAATTGCTCTCCCTAAGCTTTCTCGATCATAAGCTTCGACAAGTTTCACATTGTAAGTGCCACACTTATCTGAAAATTTCTTTTTCGTGTTTTCGGAAGCATCTCCAGCAACAATAACTAGTTTTGCTTTTCCAGCACGAACGGCCTTCAGAACAATTTCATCGCCAGTCGCTAACTTTCCGGCTCTCATCGCCATTCCTAGCGCAGATAAGGCTTTATTTATTTTCATTCAATTGTTAGCTCCTTATTCGCAATGAACTCATCTTCTAGCTTAATAAAATCTTGTTCTAATTGATCGTATATTTCTTCTCCAACCGGCTGCTTTAATGCACGATCAAGCGCTTTGCTCTTTTTAGCTAGCTTAAAGCAAGTTACTTTCCCGCATAGATAAGCACCTCGGCCTGATTTTTTACCGCTTAGGTCAATCAGAACTTCATCATTCGGTGTCCGTACGACCCGAATCAGTTCCTTCTTCGACATCATCTCTTGACAAGCAACGCATTTGCGAAGCGGTACTTTTCTTGGTCTCATCGCACACCCTCCATTCATTCTGATTCAATTAATCGATAGAAACCGAATCTTGATGCATAACGTCTTGTGTCGTTTTTGGACGTCCGTATTCTTGCTCTGCTTGAGTTTCTGACTTAATGTCAATTTTCCAACCAGTTAGTTTTGCTGCAAGACGAGCGTTCTGACCTTTAATTCCGATTGCCAATGACAACTGGTAATCTGGTACGATAACACGTGCCATTTTTTCTTGTTCAAATACGTTAACTTCAATGACTTTCGATGGACTAAGTGCATTCGCAACATATTCCGCAACATCATCGGACCAACGTACAATATCGATTTTCTCACCTTTTAGCTCGTTCACGATCGTTTGAACACGTAGACCTTTAGGTCCTACACAAGATCCTACAGGATCTACTTCATGATTGCGTGAGAACACAGCAATTTTGGATCTAAAGCCTGCTTCGCGAGCCACAGAGCGAATTTCAACAACACCATCATATATTTCTGGCACTTCAAGTTCGAACAGACGCTTCAGAAGACCTGGATGTGTACGAGAAAGAATAATTTGCGGACCCTTAGTCGTATTTTCCACCTTCGTAATAAAAGCCTTCACACGATCAAGATGCTTGAATTTATCTGTCGGCATTAATTCTGTCAGCGGCAATACTGCCTCAACTTTACCTAAGTCAACAAATAAATTACGTGTATCTTGTCTCTGTACAAGGCCCGTTACGATATCTTCCTCTTTATCAATAAATGCGTTATAGATTAGTCCACGCTCAGCTTCACGAATACGTTGAGTAACGACTTGTTTGGCTGTTTGGGCAGCAATACGACCAAAATCACGAGGCGTAACCTCGATTTCAGCAATATCATCTAATTGATAATGCGGGTTAACTTCACGCGCTGCATCTATTGCAATTTCTAATCTAGAGTCAAGTACATCCTCTACTACATTTTTACGAGCATACACTTTAATAATACCATTATGACGATTGATTTCTACTCTAACGTTCTGTGCCGTGTTAAAGTTTCGTTTATAACTTGAAATAAGTGCTGCTTCAATTGCATCTAAAAGCACTTCTTGGGAGATACCTTTATCTCTTGCAATCTCTTGTAGCGCCTCAATAAAATCCATACTCATTGGAAACTCGTTCCCCCTTTCATCTAATAAACGTTAGAATATAATAGCAAGACGTGCGCTTGCAACTTTAGCATAAGGTACTGTGTACTCTTTCGTGCCTACACGCACTGTAACTTCTTCACCATCAAATGCAGTAAGTTCACCTTCAAATTCCTTCATACCGTTAAGCAATTCATAGGTTGTTATGAAGACATTTTTACCTACTGATTTTTGTATATCCTCAGGTTTCTTAAGTGGTCTCTCCGCACCAGGAGAAGATACTTCAAGGAAATAAGCGCCTGATATTGGTTCTTTCGCATCAAGTTGCTCACTTACATATTCGCTAATTCGAACGCATTCATCAATATCAATGCCGCCCTCTTTATCTACAAATATGCGCAGAAACCAATTACTACCTTCCTTTATGTATTCAATATCGACCAATTCAAATCCATGTTCATTGAGAAAAGGTGATATCATAGCCTCAATTGCGGTGTTGATCGCTGATGTACTCAAATTGTGTTCCTCCTAAAACTTTTCATATCTACTGTGATATACATTCCTGCAATGAAAAGTACATCGTAAGACTAAACTTAACTTTTCATATCTACTGTGATATACATTCCTGCAATGAAAAGTACTTCGTAAGACTAAACTTAACTTTTCATATCTACTGTGAAATGCTTCTTGCAATGAAAAGTACTTCGTAAGTTAATACTTAACTTTTCATATCTACTGTGATATACATTCCTGCAATGAAAAGTACATCGTAAGCTTATTTTCATCTATAATCTAATATGACTTCCTAATATACAGCATGTCGGAAGTTATACTACAATTACGCGAATAAATGATTTTTGGGTTAAACAACACATAAAGAGTGGGTTTCCCCACTCTTTGATCATTAAAGCCCTATCAACATCATTGCCACAAAAATTATATCATAATCGTATACTAGTGACAAGAAATGATTTCTAGTCACTTACAGTGCATGTATAAAAATGGACTTTCGCAAGCCGTCAAGATTAGAATGCAACTATGCGAATAAGGACGCCCTCGTATACGTAGTATAGCCCGAGAGACCGGAGTTTTTCAAGTACGTTTCATCTTCGATGTCGAATAAGCTACCTGCGGCGCATCGCAATCACAAGCGCTGAAACGAAACCCAGCAACGTGTACGGCACGAGTACACAAGCGGTCAATGCCCGATACTTTCAATAAAGGTTCAAAAAGTGGGCTTTCAGAACCGAGAAGATGGAACGCTACTTGAGAAAGGCGGAAGCGCAAGTGTACGTGGTTGGTACACGCGAACCGTACTTTCCAAGTTCGTTTCATATTCGACGCCGACTATGCTACGAAGCCAATCATCGTTATCAAAGTCCACTGTTTGAACTTCCTAAAAGAGTGAAAGTTGGTTGGATTCTGGCATCCCTCTAAAACATCCCATCGCAGTTAATAGCTCGATAATCGTCTTAGAAGCTTTTGTTCTCATCTGAAAATCTTCAATAGATAAGTACTCTCCATCATCTTTTGCTGCTGCAATATTACGTGCAGCATTTATGCCAATACCGCCTACCGCCGCAAAAGGAGGGATTAATGCTTCACCCTCTATTTGGAATTTTTCCGCGTCTGAACGATAAATGTCGATCGGTTTGTACGTAAAGCCACGTGCAGTCATTTCAAGAGACATTTCTAGCTGAGACAGCATACTTTTCTCTTTTGGTGTTGCACTGAAGCCCTTACCTTCAATCTCTTCAATCTTCTTGTAGATAGCCTCATAACCTTGACATAGCAGCTCAAGATCAAAATCATCCGCACGAACTGTAAAGTATGTCGCATAAAATTCAGCAGGGTAATAAAGCTTGAAAAATGCAGTACGAACTGCAGATATAACATATGCTGCCGCATGTGCTTTCGGGAACATGTATTCAATACGTAGACAAGAATCGATATACCACTGTGGCACTTTACAATCCTTCATATCTTGAATCCATTCAGGTGTTAATCCTTTACCTTTACGTACGCTTTCCGTAATTTTGAACGCCAATGACGCATCCATATCTGCTTTATATATTAAGTATAACATAATATCATCACGACATCCGATAACCGTCTTAATGTTACATGTGCCATTTTTAATTAATTCTTGAGCATTCCCTAACCAAACCCCAGTACCGTGAGATAAGCCTGAGATTTGCAGCAGATCGGCAAAGCTTGATGGTTGTGTCTCATGAAGCATTTGACGAACGAACTTCGTTCCCATTTCCGGTATACCATAAGTAGCAACCGCAGAACGTATTTGTTTTGCGTTTACGCCCAGTGCATCCGTCGAGTTGAATAGACTCATAACCTTCTGATCATTCATCGGAATCGTCGTCGGATCAACACCGGTAAGATCTTGCAGCATCCGCATCATTGTAGGATCATCATGACCCAAAATATCGAGCTTCAATAAGTTTTCATCAAACGCATGATAATCGAAATGAGTAGTTTTCCATTCCGCATTCACATCATCTGCTGGGAATTGTACCGGTGTAACATCCTCAACTTCCATATAATCAGGAACAACGACGATTCCCCCTGGATGCTGACCAGTACTTCGCTTAACTCCAGTGCAACCACTAGCTAATCGAACAACTTCCGCATTACGCCATTTTTTACCATGCTCTTCTTCATATTTCTTTGCAAAACCATAGGCTGTTTTATCGGCAACTGTACCAATTGTACCCGCACGAAACACACTTTTTTCGCCAAACAGCTCTTTTGTATAGTTATGAGCAATAGGCTGGTAATCACCTGAGAAGTTAAGATCGATATCAGGTACTTTATCCCCTTTAAATCCTAAAAACGTTTCAAACGGGATATCATGGCCTTCACCTTTCATCGGTTTACCGCATTGAGGACAGTCCTTATTAATCAAGTCAAAACCACTCGGTATGCTGCCATCTAAAAACCAATCGCTATGTCTACAGTCTGAATTCAAACATAAATAGTGCGATGGCAATGGATTAACCTCGGAAATACCAAGGAACATCGCAACGACTGATGAACCAACTGAACCTCGTGATCCTACAAGATAGCCATCTGCATTTGATTTTTTAACTAATTTCATCGAAAATAAATAGTTGGCCGAAAATTTAAATTTGATAATTGGAACAAGCTCTTTCTCAAGGCGATCAATGACAACTTGCGGCAGCTGCTCACCGTACATTGATTTGGCAGTATCGTAGCATATATTACGAATATCCTCATCTGCACCTTCAAGAATCGGTGTAAACAACTCACTAGGAAACATATCATATGCTTCAAAGCGCTCAGCCAATTCATTCGTATTCGTAATGACGACTTCATAAGCAATTTCTTCACCTAGAAAAGCAAATTCCTTCAGCATTTCATCGGTTGTTCGGAAATGTGCATCTGGCTTGCGCATACTTTTCAGTGGACTAAATCCAGTAATACCTAGTATTGTAATCTCGCGATATATTTTATCCATTGGGTTAAGATAATGAACGTTGCCGGTAGCAATAACTGGTTTATTCAATTTAATACCAATTTGATACACTCTTCTCAGTGCCTGTTCTATATCCGCACGCGAGCCAACTAATCCTTTATCAACTAAATGCATATAGAAATCTATCGGTTGAATTTCTAACACATCATAGAACTGTGCAACCTCTTCCGCTTCCTCTTGCGATTTATTGAGCACCGTCTCAAAAAACTCACCCTTTTCACAGCCAGATATAACTAGTAACCCTTCACGATGAGCCATTAGTTTACTTTTGGGAATGGTAGCTACCTTTTTGAAATGCTCTGTATGAGAAAGTGAAATTAGCTTGAACAAATTTTTCTTCCCTACTGCATTAAGCGCGTAGACGGAGGAATGGAATGGTCTTGCATTAGAAAGATCAAGCCCTACGTAATCATTAAGCTGAGTTAGTTTAATAATATTTCGATCTGTTGCATCTTTTATTAGCCCATTCAATATTCCACCAAGTGCAATCGTATCGTCGATGGCACGGTGATGATTATCAAGACTAACTTTATATTTATCAGCTAACGTATTCAACCGATGATTTTTCATAGTTGGGTAAATTAAACGGGCTAGTTCAAGCGTGTCTAGCACAGGATTTTTCACTTCTGGAAAACCTAATGTTTTACAATTCGCTTGAATAAAACCAATATCGAAGCGAGCATTATGGGCAACTAGCACATCATCGCCTATATATTCAATAAACGCCTTCAATGTAGGTTCAAGCTCTGGAGCATCAACAACCATGTCATCGGTTATATTGGTTAATTGCTGAATATTGTATGGAATTCTCTGATGGGGATTTATGAACGATGTAAAACGATCAATTTCTTCTCCATCTTTCATTCGTATACCAGCAATTTCAATAATTTTATTGTTAATGACAGATAGCCCAGTAGTCTCGAGATCGAATACGACGTAAGTTGTATCTACTAATGATAATGGTTGCGCATTAAGGACAATCGGAACTGCATCATTAACTAAGTTCGCTTCCAAGCCGAACATGACTTTCATATCATGTTTCTTAGCTGCTTTCACAGCGTCTGGGTAGCATTGTATATTGCTATGATCTGTTACAGCGATCGCTTTATGACCCCATTTGGCAGCCATCGCTACATAATCGCTAATATGTGTGACCGCATCCATCGTACTCATCGTCGTATGAAGATGGAATTCCACACGTTTTTCCTTCGCATAGTCCATCCGACTTGGCGGAGCATTTACTTCATGAAGATCATTAGGAATCATGACAAGCTCAGGCTCTTGCATAAAGCGATCGTACTCTACTTTTCCGCGAGCTTTGATCCACTTACCATTTTTCAGTTTACTTAAAATCTTAACATCATCTTTCGTCTTAGCAAAAACTTTCATCGACAAAGAGTCCGTAAAATCAGTCAAATAAAACGTAAATAATGTACTTCCGTTACGTAATTCTTTCTTATCTAGTGAGAAAACTGAGCCTTGTACAGCAATTTTCTTTTCTTCATCGACAATATTCATAAGCGGAATAGCTTCATCACGAATATCATAGCCAATCGCAAGACGGATGACTTCTTCATTGCTCGGAGTCTCTTCTTCATCAACTTCAACAGGCACTTCAGCCATAAGTTGTGATATCGCTTCGCTATCTTCTTGCTGAATTTCATCACGGAATTGCTCATAAATTTCTTGCTTACTTTCAGAAAGAATAAGTTTAACCGTGATGTCGCGTGAGAAATATTTTTGATAGAAATTACTCACTTCTTCATCTATTTTCTTCTTCTTAGCTAGCTCTAATCCTGTATGATCCATTAATCCAATCGTTAGTAACTTATCGGCAACTACAATATCCGCTCTTTGCATCCAACCATTAACTGATGCAATATTTTTCTGGGCCCACTCAAGAAATACCGGCCAATATTGCATCACAATATTTTCAGACTCGACTATAGAATCATAGTTAAAATTAAAAGAAGTGCTCGCTATATGAGCAAACTTTTTACGAACTTGATGTGTTAAGCCATTATATGCCTGTAAAGGAACTAAAGACGTCTTGCGTATGCAAAACGTCCAGTCATTGTTGTGCTTATTGACGATGACTTGATCAATGTACCCATCTTCAAAATAAGCTTGAATGAGTTCCTGCGGCAGCCCTGACTGTTCTAACAACATCTCAAAGCGCTGACGCTTACCGTCGGCATGGTTCATCATTATCCACTCCTGACGTTAGATCATTTTAGAGGTTGTTCAAAAAGCGGACTTTGATAACGATGATTATGCTAACGTAGCGTAATCGACATCGCATCTGAAGCGAACTTGGAAAGTACGGTTCGCGTGTACGAATAACGTACACTTGCGCTTCCGCCTTTCTCAAGTAGCGCTTCACCTGCTCGGTTCTGAAATCCCGCTTTTTGAACTTATATTAATATGCTCTTGCAAAAATAACTGTATGTATGGCTTCGTCGCCACACACTAAACAAGTCGATTTCGGAGTATCCGGCTCGAATGGAATGTTACGACTCGTCGCACCCGTCTCATCTTTTACCGTTTTCTCACAAGCGGCAGAACCACACCAGCCAGCTTCAACAAATCCACGTTTTTTCTCCATAGCTGCTTTCATCTCATCTAGCGTATCTACTGAATAAGAATTTTCTTGACGGAATGCTAGCGCACGATCGTACATCGCTTGTTGTGTTTCTGCAAGAAGCTTCTCTACTTCAGCAACTAGATCTGTTTGAAGTACTGCACGTTTCTCACCAGTTATACGGGAAACAAGCATAACTTGTCCATTATCCATATCGCGAGGACCAAGTTCAAGACGAACAGGGATTCCACGCATTTCATATTCATTGAATTTCCAGCCTGGACTAACATCAGAACGATCGTCTACACGAACCCGAATTCCTGCTTTTTTCAGTTCAGTATACAATTCATCAACACGTCCAACGACAGCATCTCTCGTTTTGGCAGGTCCAATTGGAAGCATAATAACTTGAGTTGGTGCAATTTTCGGTGGCAATGCAAGCCCACGATCATCACCGTGAACCATAATTAATGCACCGATTAACCTTGTACTTACACCCCATGATGTTGTATGACAATATTGCAATTCATTGTTGCGATCCAAATATTTAATATCAAAGGCAACAGCGAACTTTTCGCCAAGATAATGTGATGTACCTGCTTGTACTGCTTTACCATCTTTCATCATTGCCTCGATGGAATAAGTATCCACAGCACCAGCAAAGCGCTCAGATGGTGTTTTTTCGCCTTTAATAACAGGAATCGCAAGGAATTCCTCTACAAAGTCTGTATAGATATCAAGCATTTGACGTGTTTCTTGACGTGCTTCTTCTTCTGTTTCATGCGCTGTATGTCCTTCTTGCCATAGGAACTCACTTGTACGAAGAAACGGAAGTGTTCTTTTCTCCCAACGAACAACGTTTGCCCACTGGTTAATTAGAACGGGTAGATCACGATAAGATTGAATCCATTTGGAATACATATGTCCGAACATCGTTTCAGAAGTAGGGCGAATCGCTAGACGTTCCTCTAGCACTTCACCTGCCGCTTCTGTTACCCATGGCAATTCAGGGTTGAAGCCTTCAACATGTTCCTTCTCCTTTTGGAAGAAGCTCTCTGGAATGAATAATGGAAAATAAGCATTTCTATGTCCTGTTTCTTTGAAGCGACGGTCAAGATCCTTCTGAATATTTTCCCAGATCTCATAACCCTCAGGTCTGAAAATGATACAACCACGGACTGGAGAATAATCCATTAATTCCGCTTTTTTAATTACATCGATATACCATTTAGAAAAGTCCTCAGATTGAGGTGTAATCTCTGTTACAAATTGTTTATCCTTAGCCATATGCTAGAATTACTCCCCTCTAATTAATCTCAAAATATCATTATATGTGACGACAAGCATTAATAACATGAGCATTGCAAAACCAATAAAGTGAACAAATGCTTCTTTGTTCGGGTTAATCGGCTTACGACGAATCGCTTCAAGTCCGATAAATAACAACCTGCTGCCATCTAATGCAGGGACAGGCAACAAATTAAATATACCTAAGTATAGACTAAGTACTGCAGTCCAACTCGTCAACTGCACAATACCTTGGCGAGCGATTTGACTCGTAATTTCAGCAGTACGAACGGGTCCACCAAGATCGTCTAACTTAAACTGACCTGTAACTAGCATTTTTAAGCCGTCAAAGATCATTATGGTCATATCTTTCATTAATGTACCAGCCTCGGTAAACGTCTCTCCAAACCCTGCTGAGCGTGTACCATAACTTGGGGAGACACCGATCTTGCCGTCTCCAGCTTCATCTGGAAGTGGCGTTACATTAATGTTTTGGACTGTACCATTACGCTCAATTTGTATCTCAACTGGTTTGTTTGCACTTTCGGCTACAATATCAATCATTCTTGTAAAATCAACACCAATTACTTCGCCGTTCACCATAATAATTTTATCTCCGACTTGTAAATTTGCCGTGGCAGCAGGAGATTCTTGACTAACAATTTGACCAATCAAAATACTATCCTTAATTCCAGCCATCTGGATATAGACCAAGAACAAGACAAAAGCCAAAATAAAGTTCATCAGCGGGCCTGCAAAAATAGCCATTGCCCGTTTGCCAACCGATTTACTAGAAAAATGACGATCGATTGGAGCGATCTGAGTTTCATTCCCTCTAGCTATAACTAAAGCCTGTGGATGAATACTATATTTTTCCACTTCACCATCGATATCAAGATCGATATGTAATTGGCGTTCTAAATCTACGGAGACCACTTCACCACGGATCGATTCACTACGTTCATCGAGACGATCCAAATAGATCCGATGTACAACCCCATCCTTTAACCTTACAGCTATCGTCTGTCCCGTCTGTACTTCGACAATTTCAGGATCTTCGCCAGCCATCCGCACGTAACCACCTGCTGGAACTAAACGAAGCGTAAACTTCGTCTCGCCACGCTTGAACGAGAATAGTTTGGGTCCAAAACCAATTGCGAATTCCCTTACAAGAATACCCGCTCGCTTGGCGAAATAGTAATGACCCCATTCATGGATCGTAACAATTACGAAAAATACTAATACCGTTAATAGCACCGTTTGAATCATTTGCATACTTTCTCATAGCCTCCCGTTGTTACGGCCTGTACATAGATTATCATTATTCTACTGCGAGACACAAGAGAACTACCCTTCACAATTAAATTCGAGCGGCAATTGTTCTTGCTTCTTGATCGACAGCAATGATGGCCTCAATACTATCAACTTTGCAGCTATGATGTTGTGAGAGAACAGACTCTACAACATTTTCGATGGCTAAAAATGATATTTCACCACGTAAAAAGCGTTCAACAGCAATTTCATTGGCAGCATTGAACACTGTAGGAGCAGACAAGCCGGCTCTTCCACATTCAAAAGCCAATCTCAACATTGGATATCGCTCGAAATCCATATGACGGAAATTAAGTTTGCTAATAGAAGCTAAATCTAATCGATCCGTACGTGTTGCAATTCGCTCAGGATATGTTAATGCGTATTGAATCGGCACTCTCATATCAGGCATTCCAAGCTGAGCAATTACACTACGATCATTGAATTCAACATACGAATGAATAATACTTTCCGGATGTATAATGACTTTGATCTGATCATAGCTGAGATTGAACAACCAGTGAGCTTCGATTACTTCAAGACCTTTATTTGCCATAGTAGCTGAATCTATCGTTATCTTCGCGCCCATCGACCAATTGGGATGGTTCAATGCTTGCTCTACCGTAACATTCGCTAATTGTACTCTAGAATAATCACGGAACGAACCGCCCGAGGCAGTTAATGTAATATGATCAATGCTACTTATCGATTCACCGTTAAGGCATTGAAAAATAGCAGAATGTTCGCTATCAATCGGTAAGATCGCAACTTGCTTCTTTCTAGCTCGCTCCATAACGATATGTCCTGCCGTCACAAGCGTCTCTTTGTTAGCTAGTCCGATTGTCTTACCTTCGTCGATCGCTGCTAATGTAGCCGGCAACCCACGGCTTCCTAGTATTGCGGTAACAACGATGTCGGCATCTGAAACAGTCGCCACTTCGATTAAGCCTTCTTCTCCATATACAACTTTAATATGAGGAGGAATATGTAATTTTAATTGCTCTGCAAGTTCTTTCGTTGCAACGCTTATGACTTGAGGTTTATACTTTTGCGCTTGTTGTATTAATCTTTCAATATTACTACCAGCGGAAAGTGCAACCACTTCAAATTTATCAGGATGCTGATCAACGACATCTAATGTTTGCGTACCTATTGATCCTGTTGACCCTAGCAGTGAAATTTTTTTCAAAATATTACCCTCCACCTTAGACAGGAATAAGCCCAGTTAACACTAATATTGGAAAAACAATGATCCAACTATCTGTGCGATCAATTATCCCGCCATGACCAGGCATTATATTACCCATGTCTTTAATTCCACGTACGCGCTTGTATGCGGATTGAATTAAATCACCGAATTGTCCTGCTACAGCAGCAACCATACCAATCACGATTGCACGCCACATTTCAATTAGATCAGGAGCAAATAGTGCAAAAATGACAGCAACAATAACGGAACTAACAACCCCGCCAATTGCACCTTCAATCGTCTTGTTAGGACTTATTAATGGCCATAGTTTATGTTTTCCAAATGCACGCCCAGAGAAATACGCACCAATATCCGATGCCCATATGACACAAAATGCTAGTATACTCCACCATAAACCATGCTGTTCAAGTAGGCGAACATCGATCATCGACGCAAAGCCGATACCTATATACACTGTGCCTAAAAAACTTACAGCTACTTCATCAATCGTATACTTATTTTTGGATAATACCGTAAACGCAAATAGCACAAACATAAGTAACCATATCATCGTTTGATCAGTAATCCACTTCAAGCCATAATGCTCATAAGGAAATACAAGCGCTAATAATCCGACGACCGAAATGATATGTATCGGATTACTCCAGCTTAATTTATTCATACGAGTAAATTCAAACAATCCAATAATCGCCATTAGAAGTACTAATACTGAATATAGTGGACCCCCGACAATTAATAAACCAATAAAAAAAGCACCAAATAATAGACCAGTAACCATTCTTTGCTTCATTACAAAATTTCACCTCGAATGATGAGACTATACACCGCCGAAACGGCGAGCTCGCCGCTGATATTCTTCTATCGCTGCAGTGAAATGCTCTTCAGAGAATTCAGGCCAGTATACATCTGTGAAATAAAATTCGCTGTACGCTAATTGCCAGAGCATAAAGTTACTTAATCTAACCTCACCACTAGTACGAATTAGCAAATCTGGATCTGGCATTTGCTCTGATTGCATATATGAGGATAGTAATTCCTCATCGATATCGTCTAATTGAATTTGCTGTTGTGCGACTTGAGATGCAACAAGTTTAACGGCTTCAATAATTTCCAATCTTCCCCCATAATTCAAGGCGAAATTCAGAACAAGTCCAGTGTTTTTAGCTGTTTTTCTCATCGCTACTTCTACAGCAGTTCTAGTATGAGCAGGAAGGTTTTCAATGTCGCCCATCATACGTACTTGAACATTATTTTCCATTAACTCATCAATTTCCATTTCAAGAAATTGTTGCGGTAACTTCATTAGAAAGTCAACTTCTTCTTTTGGGCGTTTCCAATTTTCAGTTGAAAAAGCATACATCGTTAAATATTTCACACCTAGATGACTAGCAGCCATCGTAATTTTCTTCACTGTTTTCATACCAGAACGATGTCCCGCAATCCGAGGAAGCCCCTTTTTCTTAGCCCATCGCCCGTTCCCAT
Source organism: Paenibacillus sp. Y951 (assembly GCF_056786395.1). Classification (NCBI taxonomy): domain Bacteria; kingdom Bacillati; phylum Bacillota; class Bacilli; order Caryophanales; family Paenibacillaceae; genus Paenibacillus; species Paenibacillus sp. Y951. The sequence goes on from NZ_JBXCIY010000012.1 coordinate 68,015, forward strand.
CCATTATAATTGCAATATGAACTGGAATATTGTCAGATTTCAAGGTTTGTTCTGAAACAGATAATTTCTCGTTTTTTCTGGACCAAAGACGCTTAATCAATTAGCTCTCCCCCCGACAAAATCAAAGAATATTGTCCATTTATTGAAAGAACCCCACCTTATGGAGGGGCACTAATCATTAAACTTCCAATATTTCTTTTTCTTTTGTAGCTAATACTTTATCGCTTTCAGCAATGAATTTATCAGTTAGTTTCTGAACATCATCTTGAAAACGTTTGGATTCATCTTCAGAAATCTCAGATTTCTCAAGTTTTTTAATGCTATCATTAGCATCGCGACGAACATTACGAATGGCTACTTTTGCTTCTTCAGCAATTTTTTTCGCTGTTTTCACAAGCTCCATACGACGTTCTTCTGTAAGCATTGGTACAGACAAACGAATCGTACCACCATCATTTGATGGTGTCATGCCTACATCCGATTTCATAATCGCACGTTCTATCTCACTTACAGAGGATTTATCCCATGGTTGAATAATTATAGTTCTAGAATCCGGAGTTGTAATATTTGCTAATTGATTCAATGGTGTTGTTGCACCATAGTATTCAACTTGAATACGATCCAAAAGAGCAGGACTAGCTTTTCCAGCACGAAGCGTAGCAAATTCACGCTTCAATGAACTGATCGCTTTTTCCATTCTCTCTTCAGCAGATGTCTTAATTTCTTGTGACATTACTTCCCACTCCCTTTTACAATAGTACCAATCTTTTCACCTAATACGACACGTTTAATATTGCCGTTTTCGGTGATCGAAAATACGATAAGCGGAATATTGTTATCCATACATAGAGAAGTTGATGTAGAATCCATAACTCCAAGATTACGATTCAACACTTCCATGTACGTCAATTCTTCAAATTTCTCAGCTGTTTCATCTATGAATGGATCAGCAGAGTATACACCATCAACTTTATTTTTCGCCATTAGGATAACTTCTGCTTCAATTTCAGCAGCACGAAGCGCAGCTGTTGTATCTGTAGAGAAGAATGGGTTACCTGTACCAGCTGCGAAAATAACGACGCGGCCTTTTTCAAGGTGACGAATAGCGCGGCGGCGAATGTAAGGCTCAGCAATTTGTTGCATTGCGATTGAGGTTTGTACACGTGTTGGCACATCAATTTGTTCTAATGCGTCTTGAAGAGCTAAGGAATTCATTACTGTTGCTAACATCCCCATATAATCAGCCGTTGCACGGTCAATACCTTTTGCAGTACCAGCGATACCACGCCAAATATTTCCACCACCAACTACGATTGCTACTTCTACACCAAGTGCGATTACTTCTTTAACTTGGCTTGCAATAGAAGAAATGACTGTTGCTTCAATTCCATATCCTTCTTGACCTGCTAGTGACTCACCACTAACTTTCAATACGATGCGTTTAAATACTGGATGCTCCAACTTTTATACCTCCATCTTACACCTCTTTAACGAGGTCTTCAATTATGTTGCTTTTGATACAAGTAAGGCGGGGCAGACGCCCCGCCCTTTATCCTTGAGTTCGGATTAATTATTGATTTGAGCCATTACTTCTTCAGCGAAGTTTTCAACTTTTTTCTCTAAACCTTCACCTAGTTCGAAACGAACGAAACGACGGATTGAGATATTTTCACCGATTGTGTTAATTTTTTCATTAACAAGCGCCGCGATCGTTTTGTCTGGATCTTTGATGAATGACTGTTCAAGCAAACAGAATTCTTCATAGTATTTAGAAATACGACCTTCAACCATTTTCTCTACGATTTTAGCAGGTTTACCTTCGTTAAGAGCTTGAGCAGTAAGAATTTCTTTTTCTTTCTCAATTTCTTCCGCAGAAACTTCTTCACGGCTTACGAATTTCGGGTTAGAAGCAGCAATGTGCAATGCAATATCTCTTACGAATTCTTTGAACTGATCTGTTTTTGCAACGAAGTCAGTTTCACAGTTAACTTCAACTAGAACACCGATACGACCATTACTGTGGATATAAGATTCAACTAGACCGTCAGAAGCAAGACGACCTGCTTTGTTTGCTGCAGCCGAAAGCCCTTTCTCACGTAGGAAATCAATCGCTTTATCGATATTATTGTCTGTTGCTTCTAGGGCTTTCTTGCAATCAAGCATTCCTGCCCCTGTTCTTTCACGTAATTCTTTAACTGCCTTCGCATCTACTGCCATCTAAAAAACCTCCTAAAGTTGTTTATCATATTTTAGTTCAAAAAAAAGGATGGTGAGAGGTTTTCACCATCTGACCACCCTTTGTTGTTTATATGGTTATACCCAAAACCTGCAATTAAGCAGTTGTTTGCTCACCTTGGTTAGCTTCAACGATAGCATCAGCCATTTTAGCAGTAAGCAATTTAACAGCGCGAATTGCATCGTCATTACCAGGAATAACGTAGTCAATTTCGTCTGGATCACAGTTTGTATCAACGATACCTACAATTGGGATACCCAATTTGCGAGCTTCTGCAACAGCAATACGCTCTTTACGAGGATCGATTACAAACAATGCGCTTGGAAGTTTTTTCATGTTTTTGATACCGCCTAAGAATTTCTCTAGACGATCTTGCTCTTTCTTAAGAAGAATAACTTCTTTCTTAGGAAGAACTTCATAAGTACCATCTTGCTCCCACTTCTCAAGCTGTTTCAAACGATCAATACGTTTTTGAATAGTTTGGAAGTTAGTAAGTGTACCACCCAACCAACGTTGGTTGATAAAGAAGTTACCACAACGCTCAGCTTCTTCTTTTACAGAATCTTGAGCTTGTTTCTTAGTACCTACGAAAAGAACAGTACCGCCATCAGCAGCGATTGATTTGACAAAGTTATAAGCTTCATCAACTTTTTTCACTGTTTTTTGTAAGTCGATAATGTAAATCCCGTTTCTTTCTGTGAAGATATAACGATCCATCTTAGGGTTCCAACGACGAGTTTGGTGACCAAAGTGCACACCAGCTTCTAGTAGTTGTTTCATGGAAATAACCGCCATATTCAACACCTCCTGTTTGGTTTTTTTATTGTGTCCGCCGCTAATCGCATTTCTCATTATCACTTTTGCATAGCAAAAGCACCAATAATAAGATTGATAAGCGTGTGTTTTTAACACCGAAAATTAATATACCATATCGTGGTTACAGAATCAACCTAAATTGTACAGCAATCGTTGATTTTATTCGATTAACGTTAATTTTTCGACATTAATTAAGTTTTTACTCTCTTTTTCAGTTAATGGAATGCCCGATAGCAGCTTACGAATTTGCTCATCAGTACTCCCTTCCTCTACTAAAAAGAAACCAGCTCTGATCCTCTTATCGTGCTCTTTCAAATGTGCTGCAAAAGAAGTTGCACTTTCAATAATACTATTGCTTACAAGCAATTTCGCTGTTTTGTTCACCGATGCACCTGGATGAATACGCAATACATACCGCTTAGCAGGCTCATCAGCTACGATAGGCGGCTCTGATGACTCAATGGTATCGTCCAGTCCTGTTTGCCCCTCAACAACGGCTGCAGCAGTTGTACTAGGTGTCTGGGCCTCTAGATCAGTTTCATCATCCATCTCTAGTTCAATCTTATTCGAAGGGGTGGGTTCAATCAGGTCTCCGCCTGTCGTATTATTGATTTCATCGCTTATCTGATTAAGCTGCTTTTGACTATCTGAACCTAGATTATAAAGCTGGAGTAGCAATGCGCCAATAATTATTCCAATTCCTACGCCGATTAATAAAGAACGCTTATGCATGACGAGCATTCTCCTCTTGCTTCGCGAGCTGTAATATTAATTGTACTTCTCCTTTGTTTTTCCCAAGTTTTTTGGCAATAGCTTCTACCGATTTTCCATTTTCATACAATTCAAACAATTCTGTATATCTGCTATGTATACTGTTTTCCGGCACAATACTTTGCTTCAATTGTTCAATCTGTACGTCAAATGAAGATTGTTGCATAACAGGTGTCGAACTTTCACCTGAAAAAGCAGAATTTCCAGCCAATATTGATACTTTTGCATCAAAAGCTGCATTGGCATGCGAAAGGGAAGATAGTCGCTCTTCTAATTCTGAGCACTTCTTCTCCAGTCGCATCATTTGATCTGTCTTCAAGCGATCTTCTTCGCGCATTGTTTGCAATGAGTTTGTGAGCATTTTGACCAATCCATCATGCTCTTTCTCCATATTTTCCATAAACTGTTCGAATGACATTTCTAGTTGTTCGAATTGGGCATGATTTGAACTAGTAGTCGCTTGATTCTTCTTGTTCTTTGGTAATATCGCTGCTGTAACCGCAATAACTGCCCCTAATAAAGCGATATATTGCCAAGATTGCATAGAGTATCCCGCCTTGATTAATCTGAATTATAGTCGAATATCAAATCTATGCCCTTTATATGGATGCTTGCTGTCATCATTAAGCTCCTGGTCAAGAGCGTTATCGGTTTGTGTGCGCTTCTTAGATTTTTGTTCTTGTTGATTACCATTTTCCTGATCACGAATAAGTGCTTTATCCGTTTCCTCAACCGATTGGGCTACAGATCTTAATTCGTCAGTATGCTTCAATGCATTTGAAGCTAATATTGTCTGTTCAGTTACTGGTCTTTGCATTGCCTGCTGTTGAAGAGAACTCATCTCAGGAGTTCGCGGAACAGATAGCTGGAGATTTAATGGATTAATGCCCATATCTTGCCCCCCAATTCATATCGTTCTAATTAATAAATTGGTACCATAACAATTTCGCCGTCTTCATACTTGAATATGATATTCGATGTGCTATCTTTGATATACCTAGTATATCGTCCAATAACGATCTTGACACCACCATATACCGTGTTTTTAACACTTACACTAGCATTTTCACTATTTTCTAGCTGCTTCTCTATTTCAAACAAGCGATCCTTGAACTCAGTAATTGAAGTAACCGTCTGTTGCTTCGTATTAATTAGCTTTTGTCTCATAGCTAAGCGATCAGGCGTTAATTTTCCTGCTGCTGCCATTTGATCTAGAATAACAAGTGCTTTCTCGGTCCGATCCAAGTTTTCTGTATGCTCTTTCATTCCATGACGCAGTTGAACTTGTTCTTCACGCAAAGTCGGATTAACACCTACTTCAATAACTGTGTTTGTAGACATAGAATTACCTATTGTTCTTGCCGATACGCCTTCTCCTGCTTGAATCGTTCCGCCGACGATGAGTCCTTTGGAGCTACTGCATTCTACGGAATGTCCAGCTCGTACGATAGAATGCATAATGCTTTGAGATACAATAATATTATTACCTGCAATAAGAGTAGCATCTTGAATAAAGGAACACTTAATATTATTTTTGGCTTTAACCTGTCCTTTACCTGAAGCCATTATTCCGCTAGTAACTTCAATAGAGCCCTCTGACTCCAAGTCTGCACCCTCTACTCCACCAATAACGCGAATATCACCTACTGCTTTAATCTTGAAGCCTGTAAGTACATTACCACGTATTACAACTGTTCCGACAAAATCAATATTTCCAACGCGATAATCAACGTCACCATTTACTTCAAACACTGGAAACACATTAATTCTTTCTTGGTCGGTAATCGAGATCAATCCATCAATTGCAGCATATAATGCATTTCCTTCACCGTTCTTCACTACATTTTTGCCTACTTTAAATCGTGCAGACTTTCCAAGTGTAGCAGTTATTGGATCATCGGTTACACTAATACCTGCCTTTCCGTAGGTTGGAGCAATTAATTGTGCAATAAGTTGACCTCTATTAACATTATCAAGTTTCGAAATTTGTTTGAAATCAATCGTTTCTGATTCATTCATTTCACCGATTGACACTTTGTTACTTATTTTACTTACAAAATCGACCTTACCATCTATGCCTTTACCAGGAGGAGTTCCCTTTGCGATCTCTATCTTTTGTTTCATATAAACAAGGGGATCTTTAGCTATTAATCGTAAATTGTCGTACAGTATTCCATGGACAATACCTTTTGATCTAATATATTCGTCTAGGTCTGCCACTTCATAGGATACTTGATCGGAAATATAATGAAAATTAAACAAAGCGGTTAGCTTATCAGCAGAAATTTCGATATTAATGTTGGAATCAAAAATTTGTTTGTCCATATCTATTCACCTCTCTACGATTGAAATAATTGATCTTTGTAATGCTCTAGCACTCCACGTAATCTTTGTATAGCTTTTGAATGGAGCTGAGAGATCCGTGAAGGCGACAAAGACATTACTTCAGCAATTTCACTTAACGACAAATCCTCGAAGTAAAACAACGAAATAACCGTTCGTTCTTTCTCCGTTAGTCGATCAATACCCTTCACCAAGCTTTGTTCTAAAAAGACATCATCAACTGTTGATTCCGGTCTTTTAGCGGCTGGATCTATTAAAAGAGACATTCGAGTCTCTGACTCTTCTTCGCGAAGTGGTTCCTCTAGTGAAAATATCGTAGTTACAGAAATATCCTGAACCATACTGGAAAACTCTTTTTCACTAATATCTAGATACTCACATACTTCCATATCAGTAATCGAACGCATATGACGTTGTTCTAATACTTGATACGCTTCTTCAATCTTTTTGGCCTTTTCTCTAACTGAACGAGGGACCCAATCAGCTTGACGTAATCCATCAATAATTGAACCTCGAATACGCCATGAGGCATAGGTTTCAAATTGCAAACCTCTTAAATAATCAAACTTCTCAATCGCATCAATTAAGCCCATTATACCATGACTTGCCAAATCGTCTTTAATAACATTTTTCGGTAAACCAATTGCCATTCTATTCGTAACATATTCAACTAACGGTAAATAATTTTCAATCAAATCTTTTTTGGCGTCTATCTCACCTTGTTCTCGCCATGCCCGCCACAATTCAATGTTAGTCAAATGAGGCACTTTTTGCTCGTTCATCGACTCACTCTCCTGTTAGATGACGTATTACTTTTGTCAATTCCTCAGATTCCATACTATCAGTATTTACAAGCTGAGTGGGTTTCAATGGTTGAAATTGTTCACTCAGATCTTGTGAAACTTTTACTTCATCCTTTGGAGTAGACGATTTTGTTTGTGTGATTTGTGCTCTCAAAACTTCGTTTAAGTCCTCATCTTCATCAGGTGTAACGAAATTAACATTTGTTCCTTTAAGTGATTGAGCTGCTTCCGCTTCCGTAACAGCCTCCACTTCCTGACTCGGATTGATGATTACACCACATACAAAACGCACAGGAAAAGCTAGTAGAAAAAAAGTAATAAAAGCATAGGTACCTCTAATAAGAGATGTGATAAGTGGATTATTAGTTAGAGAGAACAGCATTATCAAGAAAAAACCAAATATCCCAAAACTGAGATTCCAACGCCAAGTACCAAACATTTTAAAGCTCCTTTGTTCCAAACTGTACACTACGGACGGAAAGAATACCGTTATCACTGTTAATTTCGATTGTACGTCCAAAATTACCACCAGTATCTTGTGCCAGCAATGGGATTTTATATTCCTCTAATAATAGTAAACAAGATTCTACATTACGAGGACCAATTCTTAACGTATCATTCTGTCCAGGTAAAGTAAACATTTGAGAGCCTCCAGCCATTTTCGCTCGAAGTGCATTCATACTTGCACCATTTTTCAATAGTAGCTCAATCAATCTAGGAATTGCAGTATCCGCGTATTTTGCAATATTCATGGGATTTTCTCTGGCAATGCTTGAGGAAGGCAGCATGACATGTGCCATACCAGCAAGATGCTTTCTCGGATCATAAAGTGTTAACCCTACACATGAACCAAGTCCAGTAGTCTTTAACACTTCGCCATGACTAGCGATATTCAAATCTGCCATACCGACTTTGATTAGTTTATCGCTTATCATGAACTACCTACCCCTAGAGATTGAAAGATTTTCTGGAACGAATCTGGATCTGGAATTAGAAAAAATTGACCTTCCATCGTTTTACAATCTTCAATAAATTTAGTTTCAATGAGTAATGCTGAGTCGCCCATCTGACCATAATGCATAATCCCATAGCTTAGAATAGCACCCGCCATATCATGAGCGACAATTGGAACTGATGGCATCATTTGTAGTTTTGTGAAATCTGCCAATGATGATAAATACGATCCCACAAGAATATTACCAATTTCACATAATACAGATAACTCCATTTCGGAATACACACCATCGTTAACATGCTGTAATGGTATAAGTTGTTCCATTAAATGCTGCGCATATTCCTCTTGAATAATAAAAAACATATTACTAGGAACATCGCCTTCAACACGCAAAAACACAGCAACGACAACTTGTTCAGATCCGCCTACACGATCAGCAATTTCTTCAAAAGGCATGAGTCTTACACTTGGAACAGACATATCGACCGGCTTGTTCAATAACGTAGACAAGGCTGTAGCCGCATTACCTGCTCCTATATTGCCTACCTCCTTCAATACATCTAGTTCAAATGCTTCAAACCGGTTAAAATTTGTCACTCTCTACACCTCTAACTGTTCAAGTTGAACAAGCTCTGAACGATTCAAAACTTCAGATAGATTCAACATAATAAGTAGTCTATCTTCTCCTATTTTTGCAATACCGTCTAAATATTTTGCTTGAATGCCCCCAACAATTTCTGGTGGCGAATCAATAGTATCTGTATCGATATCAATAACATCATTCGCGGCATCTACAATAAAGCCAACTTCCATTTCATTAACTGCCACTACAATAATACGAGTATGCTCTGTTATATCAGTTTCTGGAAGATTGAAACGACCACTTAAGTTAAGGACTGGAACAACAATTCCACGTAAATTAATTACGCCTTTAATAAATGAAGGAGTTTTGGGAACCCTTGTGATCGGTGACATTCTTTCAATCGTTTTTACTTTGTCTACCTCAATCCCATACTCCTCGTTACCTAGACCAAATACGATTACTTTCAATTCCTCAGCCATATTTACCCCTCCTAAAACTTTTCATAAGTCTCGATATACTTCCCAGTAATGAAAAGTAACATCGGAAGCTTAATCTAAAACTTTTCATAATTCTCGATACACTCCCATTAAATTGAAAAGTAGCATCGGAAGCTTAATCTTATTTAATTAAAGCGTTTGGATCGATAATCAGTGCAACTTGACCATCACCAAGAATAGTTGCGCCGGAAATACCTGAAATGTTTTTCATATATTTGCCGAGTGACTTCAATACGATTTCACTTTGCCCGATAAATTCATCGATAATAATAGCTGCCCATTTCTCGCCTTTATGAATGACGATAATTTCATGTTCATTCTCAAGTTGCTCATCGAAACTAGTAGAATCAAACAAATTTGATAGAGAAATAAGTGGAATAACAGCATTCCTGAATTTAATCATTGGATTACCGTGAACAGTTAAGACGCTAGATTTGGGAATGATTGCTGTCTCCACGATTGAGCTTAGTGGAACTGCATATTTCTCGTCCCCTAGCTTAATAAGCATCGCAGAAATAATCGAAAGTGTTAATGGTAACTGAACCGAGAACTTCGTCCCTTTTCCTTGGACGGATGTAACAGAGACATTACCACCTAATGAAGTAATCTTCGTGCGCACAACATCTAAGCCCACACCACGACCAGAAATATCTGAAATCGAATCAGCAGTACTGAAACCAGCTGCAAAAATTAACATATGAATTTCATCATCTGATAGTTTGCTAGCATCCTCTGGCTTCACAACACCTTTGCTAATTGCTTTTTCTAATATTTTTTGTTTATTAATGCCTTTACCATCTTCTTCAACTTCAATAAACACATGGTTTCCACTATGGAATGCACGTAAATGTACAGTACCCATTTCTGACTTACCAGCTGCGATACGTTCACTTACTGTTTCGATACCATGGTCTGCTGAATTACGTAATAAATGTACGAGTGGATCCCCAATTTCATCAATAACCGTACGGTCAAGTTCCGTTTCCGCACCAGTAATAATGAGATCAATCTTTTTATCAAGTGATTTGGCAATATCACGGATCATACGTGGGAAACGGTTGAATACGGTGTCAATGGGAACCATTCTTAGTTTCAACACAATATTTTGCAAATCAGAACTAACACGAGCCATATGCTCGACGGTTTCCGACAAATCACTACGTTTAATCTCACTAGCTAATTGTTCCAAACGTACACGGTCAATTAACATTTCACTGAATAAATTCATCAATGAATCCAATCGATCAATATCAACACGAATGGTACGATTTGCTACAGCCGCTTGTGAACTTGGCTTCGCATTTTTCTTCTCTTCTAAGTGCGCTACTTGCGATTCTGCTGGACTAGTAGTTGCTCCAGTAGATTCAGATGCTAGATTTTTATTAGTAGGTGTATCAGAATATGAAAGCGATGTTAGTGATTCTTCATCAATTATAGATACTTCTACACTCTCTATTTCCGAAATTTTATTAATTTTAGCTACAATTTCCTCTGAGCTTACTTGTGAAATTATAAACACTACAAAGGATCTATCGAATTTTTCTTGTTCCAGTGCTTCCACAGTGGGCTCCGACTTTACGATTTCTCCGGAACTTTCTAGTACATCGAATACCATGTATGAACGAGCTGCTTTCAGCACACAACTCTCCGTTAAAGTAATCTTCACATAAAATACTTGATGACCACTTTCAATCGATTGCTTCAATACTGATGACTGAAACTGATCTAGCATTGCATTACTATTATTCGTTGTTACTGAAGAAGTTTGAGCGGTTGCAGAAATATCTGCTGCACCATCTATTTTATGATCACCTTTGACGATTTTCACAAGATCGGCTACAATCGCAGACACATCTGCCTTACCCGTTCCACCTTGTACGATATCCTGCACCATCGTTTCAAGTGCATCTAAACCTTTGAATAAAGTATCAAAAATAAAACTATCCATTTTCAGTTTAACGTTACGAACCAGATCAAGGACATTTTCCATCTCATGAGTTAACGATGCAAGATCTTCGTAACCCATTGTTGCAGACATTCCCTTAAGTGTATGCGCAGAGCGGAAAATATCTTGTACAATTGATATATCCTCAGGGTCGCTTTCTAGTTTCATTAAGTTATCATTTAACGCTTGCAGGTGATCATTCGATTCGTCAATAAACATTGATAAATAAGCATTCATATCCATTATATGACACCTCCTATTAGTTTGCACTGCTCTTTGGAGCTTACCTCATTACAGCATTAACAATTTCAGGTGCAATCTGTGTCAATGGAAGCACCTTATTCGCAGCTCCTAGCTCCACTGCTGATCTTGGCATGCCGTACACGATACAGCTTTCCTCTGCCTCAGCAATTGTCGAGGTCACTCCATGCTCAAAGAGTTGCTTCATCCCTTGAGCTCCATCACTCCCCATACCTGTCATAATAACAATATGTCTCTCCAATTCATCAAATGGTAGCAATGAATCAAATAAAGTATCAACAGAAGGGCGATGACCATTTCTTGCAGGAGCACTCGTTAAATTAATTTCATAATGATGATTAACCATAACAACTTCCATATGGTATCCGCCTGGAGCAACATAGGCTTTACCATTTTCCAGCCTAACACCATGAATCGCTTCCATGACGGTTAGTTCACTAAAACTATCAAGTCTTTGTGCCAATGAATTCGTAAATCGTGGCGGCATATGCTGAACGATGACAACGGGAGCTTTTAAGTTGCCAGGTAAAGCAGTCAACACTTCGTGTAATGCCCTCGGACCTCCAGTGGATGTCCCAATTGCAACAATCTGCGTAACCACCTGATCGTTTTTACGTACACGTGAAACTACTTCACTAACCGCAACAGGTTCAACGATACGTTTGGGCTTTATCGTCGGCTTAAGAGACATATCAGTCAAAGGATTCGTAACGATTGGCTTCGTTTTCTTGTCTACTATATTCGATTGACTAGTTACTAGTGAGCTACTCTTTTGTATACGACTAATGTTATCATTTTTCAATAGATTTGACGTTGTTTCTAGACGATTTTGTAATAATTTATTACTTTCCTTCAAAGACTCCGTTACCGGTTTGAAAATATCCAATTTTCGGCGAGTAAGAACAGCTATTTTCAGCTTTTCTACGATCATTTCTCCAACGGCAATAATATCCTGTGACTGGGCACCTACGCCTGTTGGCTTCCGAATAAAGTCAAAGGCACCAAACTGCAAAGCTTTAATTGTGTCACGGGTATTCGCTTCACTTATTCCAGATAACATGATAATTGGAATCTTATGCTTTTTCAAAATATGCTGAAGCGCATCAATACCATTCATAAGCGGCATTTCTAGATCTAATGTGATAACATCGGGATTGAGTCTATTTGCACTAGCAACTGCCTCAATACCATTAACAGCAGTCCCGATAACCGTAAATTGCGGGTCTTTTTCAATAAGATCGGTTATTATTTTACGCATAAAGGCTGAATCATCAACGACTAATACACGATAAGGGTCCATTACTGTTCCTCCATTCTCAAGGATTATCTAGTACGTCTAAATAATTTATGTAAAAATCCTTTCACACCAGAAGAAGTGCCTGTATGTGGTATGTTCAAAAAATCTTTAGCAATCAGCATAATTCCTTTTGCTGCTTCCGAATCTGGAAATAGCATTAATAATGGAACTTGCTTCTTCACCGATTTCGATACATGCACATCATCGGAAATATAACCTAGTACTGGTAACTCAATATTAAGAAATCGTTTAGTAACACTACTAATATTATTAGCTGTCATTTCACCTTCTTGTCGATCCATCGAGCGATTAACAACAAGTCTGAATTTAACATCTGAATCTAAAGAGTTAACCATTTTAATTAAAGCATATCCATCGGTGATCGAAGTCGGTTCAGGAGTGGTAACGACAATCGTTTCATCAGACGATGTAATAAATTGTGCTGTTTCTTTCGAAAGTCCTGCTCCAGTATCAAAAATAATGTAATCGTACTGACCTTGAAGCTTTAATATTTCGCGCCCAAAACGTTCAATCTCTAGCTCTGTTAAGCGTATTAGATCTAATAACCCGGAACCGCCTGCTATATAATGCAATCCTTCAGGTCCTACACTAATAATATCCCAAATTGTTTTTTCGTTTTTGATTAGATGATATAGATTATACTGAGAAGAGGTTCCCATAAGCACATCGATATTTGCCATCCCGATATCAGCATCCAGTACTAGTACTTTCATCCCTAGCCTTTGCAGCGCTAGACTAAAATTCAAACTGAAATTAGATTTACCAACTCCACCTTTTCCACTAGTTACAGAAAGAAATCTCGTCTCCTTCTGTTTTTGCGTGTCTGAATGTTGCTTTACTAATTGTCGTAGCGCTTCTGCTTGGTCATTCATGATGTGGATCTCCTAGCAATAGTTCTATATAACCTTCTACAGAAAATACTTCAATATCATCTGGTACATTTTGACCACTTGTTACAAAGAGGGGCTGCAAGCCATACATCATAATCATATTAAAGATCGAGCCGTATACATTAGCTTCATCAAGCTTCGTGAAGACGACTTTTCTAACACCATATTTACTGAATTTCTCTGCAACGACATTCATATCTTGCGTTCTACTCGTTAGACTAAGAACTAGAATAGCCTCACTTGTTTCACCATTTTGAAGTAAACTATTCACTTCTGATACATGAATATCACTCTTAAAGTTGCGTCCAGCAGTATCCATGAAAATAAGTTCAACCTGCTCTAACTGACCGTAAGCACGCTGCAAATCTAAAGGAGAAAATACAACTTCTAAAGGTATATTCAAAATATTAGCATACGTTCGGAGCTGCTCTACCGCTGCAATACGATAAGTATCCGCTGTAATTAAACCGAGCTTCTTCCCATCTTTAATGGAATAATTGGCCGAAAGCTTTGCGATTGTCGTTGTCTTTCCAACACCTGTAGGACCTACAAATTGGACAATTCTCGAGCTTTGATTGATTTCTGCCAATTGATATGGAGATAGCCATTCAAGAAATTTTTGTTTTGAAAAATCCCAAACGGCATCAGTAGATAATCTCTCATTATTTTGAAGTTCTAGTTCATTCAGCTCATCACTGATGACTTCGATCCATTGCTTAAATATTTCTTGTTCACCTAATCTTTGCTTCATCGCTTCGATAGCTGGAGATTCCAAGCGAAGATCACTAGAATAAGTTGAAAATCGTTGCATCTCCTGGCGCAAGCTTTTTAATTCATTTACAATAAATAGCTCAGATTTCGAAAATTCATTCGATCGCGATTGCACTGGTGCTTCGACTGAATGATGAGCCCCATTAGATGTGCTCACCGCATCAGTTATCACAGTATCTCTCCCCTGTGATGAATTCGCACGAATCGGTTCTTTTGCAGTTTCTCGCTCGGTATTAGAATCTACTGAAGATGATCCTCCGTATAATTTCGAAGCGAATGATGCAGCATTAGGTGTATCTAATAATTTATTAATATTTGCTTGAATATCTAGTGGAGACGACGAACGTAGCCCATCTTCCTCCACTTTAGCTGATCCTTTGCCACGTTGACTTGCCTTTAATATTTGTTCAACAACATAATCAACCTGATCGCTAGATACCTTTTTCGACTTTTTTTGAGCCTCCGGCTCAACTGCTGCCATCACTTCTATTTTACGCTTACGAAACATACCAAGAAATCCACCTATTTTAATCTCTTTCGTTTCTAAAATGACTGCGTCCGTTCCCATCTCGTCACGGATGAGAGCAACGGCATCAGGCAATGTATCGACTACATATCGTTTGACTCTCATAGATTAACCACCCCAACGCTTTGAACTTCTACATTCGGTTCTAATTCACTATATGACAAAATAGGAATATCCTGCAATGTACGAGCAACAATTTGGCGCAAATACATCCGAATCGTAGGTGAAGTAAGAATGATCGGTTGCTGTCCCGATTGTAGCAAACGATTCACTTGCTCTGTTAATCGCTGATAAATTTGTTGTGAAGACACTGGGTCGAGTGATACATAGCTTCCTTGATCATTTTGTTGAACAGAATCGATAATTTTCTTCTCCAGCTGTGCGCCTAAAGTAATAACACGTAACGATTGACCAGCTGCTGAATATTGCAATGTAATTTGACGAGATAATGATTGTCGAACATATTCCGTTAATATATCTGGATCTTTAGAATATTGACCATAATCAGCCAATGTTTCAAATATCGTAACGAGGTCGCGAATCGATACCTTCTCTTGCAGTAATTTCGTTAATACTTTTTGAACATCACCTATTGACATAATACTAGGAATAAGTTCATCCACAAGTGCCGGATAACTCGTCTTAACATTTTCAACAAGTGCTTTTGTTTCTTGACGACCAAGTAATTCATGTGCGTGTCGCTTCACAATTTCGGTTAAATGTGTAGCAACAACAGATGGGGGATCGACAACCGTGTAGCCGGATAGTTCAGCACGTTCTTTGGTCATCTCATCAATCCAGATTGCAGGTAAACCAAATGCCGGCTCGGTTGTTTCAATACCATGAATCGTATCATCTTCAAAGCCTGGACTCATTGCCAAATAGTGATTCAATAATAACTCTCCGCCTGCGACCGTATTACCTTTAATTTTAATGACATATTCATTGGGCTTAAGTTGAATATTATCTCGTATTCGAATAACTGGAACGACTAGACCTAATTCTAAAGCGCATTGCCGGCGAATCATAATAATTCGATCTAGTAAATCTCCACCTTGCTGTGTATCAGCTAGCGGTATTAAACCATAACCAAATTCAAACTCAATCGGATCGACCTGTAATAAACTAATGACACTTTCTGGACTCCGTACCTCTTCTATCTGTTGCTCTTCTACAAGTAATTCATCTTGAGCAGCTTTCTTCGTTTGTGAATTTTGAATTAAGTACGCACCAATCCCAATTGCAATTGCAAACGGCCATGTACGCATAATTCCAATTGGAGTTAATCCCAAAAGTGCAATTGTACCAGCAGCTACATATAGTAATTTCGGATATTTGAATAATTGAGCAGTAATATCTTCTGCTAGATTACCCTCAGAAGCAGAACGAGTTACAATTAAACCTGCAGCAGTTGAAATAAGTAGCGCTGGAATTTGGGCAACTAGACCGTCACCAATCGTTAAGATCGTAAACTTATTAAGTGATTCTCCAAAAGATAGATCCCAGTTCACCATACCAATAATGAAACCACCAATTAGATTGATAATCATCATCACGATTGTGGCAATGGCATCACCTTTAATGAACTTACTTGCACCATCCATCGCTCCGAAGAAATTAGATTCTCGTTCGATGGTAGAACGACGTTCTTTGGCTTCAAATTCATTAATGATTCCTGAGTTCAAGTCAGCATCAATACTCATCTGCTTACCTGGCATTGCATCTAGCGTAAATCTCGCCGCTACCTCTGCCACACGCTCGGAACCTTTTGTAATAACAATGAATTGAACCACTACTAATATTAAGAAGACGACAAAGCCGATAATTACGTCTCCGCCACCAACCCATTGACCAAATGTTTCAATTACTTCTCCGCCCTCAGCCTTGGATAGAATACTTCTTGTAGTAGAAATACTTAGTGATAGCCTAAATATTGTCGTTACCAAAAGTATTGCTGGGAAAATAGCAAAATCAAGCGCAGATTTCGTATTCATCGCAACTAATAGGATCGTAAGTGCTATCGTAATATTCACAATTAAAAGTAAGTCAATAAGCAATGTAGGGATTGGCACGATCATCATGAGAATAATTCCGATGATTCCGCAAGTAATAATGAGCTCTTTCAGCTTCATGATGGTCCCACCCCCTAGTTACTTCTTATTTGGTTTGTTGCCTTTAAGCTTATATACATATGCCAATACTTCAGCTACAGCTTGGAATAAGTCAGCTGGTACAGAGTCTCCTATTTCAGCTTGACTGTACAGTGCTCTAGCTAGCGGCTTATTTTCCATTGTAATAACACCATGCTCGTTTGCAATCTCACGAATTTTGAGAGCGAGATGATCCATTCCTTTAGCGATAACCTTTGGTGCATCCATATTGGAAGAATCATATTTGAGTACAACGGCAAAGTGTGTCGGGTTGGTAATAACAACGTCAGCATTGGGAATTTCTTGCATCATACGAGAAATTGCCATTCTTAATTGCTTCTCTCGAATTTTACTTTTAATTAAAGGGTCACCTTCTGATTTT
The DNA here is from genome assembly GCF_056786395.1 of Paenibacillus sp. Y951. Classification (NCBI taxonomy): domain Bacteria; kingdom Bacillati; phylum Bacillota; class Bacilli; order Caryophanales; family Paenibacillaceae; genus Paenibacillus; species Paenibacillus sp. Y951. Next base: position 85,262 of record NZ_JBXCIY010000012.1, read on the forward strand.
TTGTGTTCCTCTTTAATATCTTGCTTGGACATTTTCAAACTTTTTGCATGTTCGTACTTTTGATACATCAAATCTAGTAATGCTAGCACGATAAGTATTGAACCGATTGTAATACCTAGACGAAGTACTAGTGAAGCAGCATATGAAAAGACCATATCAAGCGGCTGCAATGCCAAACCTTGAATTGTTGTCCATTCCCCTATAACTATACTGTAAACCATGATCCCAATAATTGTTACTTTCAATAAACTTTTCGCAAACTCAACAAGACTTCGCATTGAAAAAATCCGTTTGAATCCTTCAATCGGATTCAATTTGCTAAATTTCGGCTGTAAAGGCTCTCCTGTTAACAGAAAACCGAATTGCACGACATTACCGACAACGCCAACGATCAGCACTATGGCGAATACTGGTGCTAATAGAATTAATATTTCTAACATAATGGATACAAAGAAATCTCCCAAATTACCAGCTGTTAACTCTAGCATTAACCAATTTTCAAATAGATTAGTGAATAAACCTATGAAATGTGTTTTGTAATAGCCACCGATCATCATAAACGATGCAAATACTAAAGTAAGAATTAGTGCCGCCGGTAATTCCTGTGATTTGGCAACTTGACCTTTCTTACGTTCATCAAAAACTTTCTTGGGAGTAGCTTTCTCTGTTTTCTCTTGATTGAATAATTGTAAGTCAAGCTGTAATGCATATTTTCGCACGAAATTGCCTCCAATCTATGCAGGCGGACCGCTAACTATTCCGAAGAATTGTTCTAAATTATTAAACATAATCGAGAATACTTTTTCGAAAATAAGACTCATACCAGGTAGCATTAACATAACTAACAGCAACCCCAGCATAATTTTAACTGGAAAACCAATAACAAACACATTGAATTGAGGTGCTGTCTTTGCTAAAAAGCCAAGCCCAACATCCGTCAAGAACATCGCGACCATAATCGGTATAGCAATTTGAATTCCAATGATAATACTCAGTACCACTGCATTGGTCATAAATTCAGCTATACTACCATCTGCCATTTTAGCAAACCAGTTATTTTCGATCGGCATCCATTGATAGCTATCCATTAGTCCCGTTAGTAAGTAATGGTGTCCATTCATCATTAGAAATACGACTAGCATCAATAAATATTTGAAATTACCTAGCAAAGGAACAGATGTACCCGATACAGGATCAATAATATTCGCCATGGCAAAACCTATTTGCATGTCGATAATACCACCTGCTGTGTGCATCAAAGCAAAAAATAAATAGACGATAAAGCCCAACATTAAACCGATTAATACTTCGCGAATAATGAGCATTATATATTGTAAGTCTAGCACCATCGCTTGATTATCAGCATGCATTGAAAAGACAAACACTGAGATAAAAAAGGCTAATCCAATCTTAAATGTCGGTGGCACATTTCTATGAGAAAAAATAGGTGCTACGACGAAAAACGCTGTTACTCGACAAAATATAAGCAAAAAAATAGGAACTGCATTCATAAATACTTCTGTCATCGAATTCACAGCCTAACCGATATATTGATGTAGATTGCTAAATATCGTATACGTGAAGTCAACAACCGTATTCAGTATCCATGGTCCAAAGACAATAACAGCCAATAGTACCGCAACAATTTTCGGTACAAAGGCTAACGTCTGTTCTTGAATTTGGGTTGTTGCCTGAAAGACACTCACTATTAATCCTGTGACTAATGCTAGCACTAGCATGGGTGCGGCGGCTTTCAAGACAGTGAATACGGCTTCTCCTGCAAGACCAATTATGAAGTCTGCACTCAATGTCTTCCCTCCTCACAAGCTTTATGGGCTAAAGCTTAGTAGTAATGATCGAACGATCAAATACCACCCATCAACTAATATGAATAATAAAATTTTAAATGGTAAAGAAATCATAATCGGTGGTAGCATCATCATCCCCATTGCCATCAACGTACTTGCTACAATCATATCAATGACGAGGAACGGAATAAAAATCATGAATCCCATCTGAAATGCCGTTTTCAGTTCACTTATCGCATAGGCTGGAATTAATGTTGTAATAGGAATATCTTCATATGTAGCTGGTTTCTCGGTTTGAGTATAATTCAAAAACAACAACAAATCCTTCTCGCGAGTATGCTTGAACATAAATTCTTTCATAGGTTTACCTGCTTCTTCAAGCGCTTCTTCTTGTGTTATTTCACCTTGAAGATAAGGTTGCAACGCTACTTCATTGATCTGATTAAATGTTGGAGCCATAATAAAGAAGGTTAGAAACAGTGCTAAACCAACTAAAACTTGCGACGGTGGGACAGTATTTGTACCCATTGAGGTTTTTACGAAACCTAGTACAATGACAATTCTAGTAAAACTCGTCATAAGAACTAATATTGCTGGTGCAATACTCAAAACCGTAATTAATAGTAGTATCGTTATTGTGCCTGTACCTGAACTTTCACCATCAGACCCACCAACGTTAATGGAGATATCAGGAAGTGCTTCAGCGTGAGCATACGGTACCAGCGTTATGAATAGAAACAGTAACAGCGGTACGATAAGCATCCACTTTTTTTTCATTGTCCATCAACCATTCATTTATTATTATCTTTCAAAAGTGACTCTAACTCCTGCTTACGTTCCGCTTGTTTATCGAGCTTACTTTGCAGCAAGTCTTCAAAAGAACTAGACTCATTCCACATGTTAGTTTCTGTTTCTTGGAAGCCCTTTTTCGAACGTTTATTAGAATTAGATGATAGCCAATCCTTCATCGTAGCAAAAGTAATCATCGGTTGTTCTTTCAGTTCGAGCGCTGCAATGATCTGCTCTACTGTGTCCGGATCATCCATTTTGTCGAGTAGTGTTACTTGCTCACCAACACCAACAACATAGATTCGATTAGCTATCTCAATAATTTGCATAGAGGAATTCTGACCAAGACTGATACCACCTAATGAACGAAGACCGCGCCCAGTCCCCCATGCACGATTACGCTTTGAAAGAAATTTAATTGTGAAAATTAATAGTGTAATTACAATAGCAAGAGCGACGAATACCCAGATAACCTCGCCCATAATTCCAGTATCCATTTTTTCAACTTCATTACTTGAGCCAACCCCTGACTCGCTGTTACCATCAGTAGCAACAGCGATATAAGGAAGAGACATTGTAAGTAAAGTTGTTAATGCCGTTATTTTCCAACCTAACTTCAACATGTTAAGCCTTCTCTCATTGACCAAGCGTCTTTTTAATTGCTTCAATAACACGATCCGCTTGGAATGGTTTTACGATAAAGTCTTTTGCACCTGCTTGAATGGCATCAATAACCATTGCTTGTTGCCCCATAGCGGAGCACATAATTACTTTAGCGTTTGGATCAATTTTACGAATTTCCTTCAATGCAGATATACCATCCATCTCAGGCATTGTAATATCCATTGTTACTAAATCAGGTTTTACTTCTTTAAATTTCTCAATAGCTTGGGCACCATCTGGTGCTTCCCCTACTACTTCATAACCATTTTTGCTTAAAATATCTCGGATCATCATTCTCATAAATGCAGCATCATCAACAATTAGAATACGGTTTGCCATGTTTCTTCCTCCTAGAGATCACTATTGTAGTTTTTGAATTCTGTCCCATTGACTTACGATATCCGTTACGCGCACACCAAAGTTTTCATCGATGACAACGACTTCACCCTTAGCGATTAGCTTGTTATTCACAAGAATATCAACTGGCTCACCGGCTAGTTTGTCCAACTCGATGATAGAACCTTGAGATAACTCAAGAATATCTTTAATTTGCTTTTGGGTTCTTCCTAATTCTACAGTGACCTTCAATGGTATGTCGAGTAGTAAATTTAGATTAGTTCCATCAACCTGCGGTAAACTACCTTGATTAAAGTTCGCGAATTGCACGGGCTGCACATTAACATTACGATTTAAGTTCATGTTATTATTTGGCATATCATATCCCATCGCTGGCTGACCGTACATATTTTGAGATTGCGGTGAAGCAATCGGTGGTACGTTCGCCATAGGCTGTTGTTGCACTTCCTGATATTGCGGAGCTGGTGCAACCGGTGGCGCAACGTGCTCGACTTGTGCCGGAGCAGTAGGTGCTGAAGGTACTGGTGCAGCTATTTCCTCAGTCGTATCTCCCATAAGCGTCGCTACCATTTGTTTGGCAAATGAGATCGGCAACAATTGCATAATCGTTGAATCAATAAGATCACCAATTGTTAGATGGAATGCAATTTTGATAAACATATCATCTGATGGAAGATGATCCAAACCATCGCCACTTGCTACATCTAATATATCAATACCAGGTGGTGAAATATTAACTAATCGATTGAAAATCGTCGACATGGACGTTGCAGATGAACCCATCATCTGGTTCATCGCCTCTTGAACTGCAGAAATATGAATATCATTCAATTCCTCATTTAGTACATTTCCTTCACCACCAAGCATCAGATCAGCAATGACTTGAGCATCTTTCGTGTGAATAACCAATGAGTTAATGCCTTCAAAACCATCAACATATTCAACACTTACTGCAACATGAGGTTTAGGGAAAATATCTCCAAGTTCGCTTTTGCGCACTAGTGATACTGTAGGTGTCGTAATATCCACTTTGCGACCAAGTAATGTAGAGAGAGCTGTTGCCGCACTACCAAATGTAATATTTCCAATTTCACCCAGCGCATCCTGTTCCATCGCCGTAAGGAAACTTTCCAGAGCTACCTCTGAAGTTGCTTCTGTTACTACTGCCGGTTCTTCAGGTTCGCTTGAGGATTGACGAAGCAACGCATCGATTTCCTCTTGAGACAAATAATCTTTACTCGTCATAATCTTCTTCCGCTCCTTCATTCAAAATCTCATCAATTTGAATCGCTATACGATCTTTAATTGACCCTGGACTTCCGATGAATTTAATCTTTTCTCCAACTCTTATTTTAAGCCCTTCATCAACAGGTTTATTTAATGTTAGAACATCACCTTGAGCAAGACCTAAAAATTCTTGTATTGTAATCGATGCTTCACCAAGCTCAGCAATGATTGGCAACTTAGTTTTCTTAACTCGATGCTCAAGCATCTCAACTTCCTCTGGTATACGTTCTTTTTTCTGTGACACAAACCAATGATGTACAGACAATCTTGGCATAATTGGTTCCAATACGACATGCGGTATACATAAGTTAATCATTCCAGTTGTATCCCCAATTTTCGTACTGAATGAAATTAATGCAATAGTTTCATTGGGTGAAACCACTTGCATAAATTGTGGATTAGTCTCAAGCGCTTCTAGTCTTGGCTTAATATCAATAATTGTTTTCCAAGCCTCTTGTAAGCTATCGAATGCTCTTGAAAAAACTTTTTCCATAACAATAGTTTCAATTTCAGTGAGAGAATTCATTTTCGCTGGTGCTGTACCTGGTCCTCCGAGCAAACGATCAAGCATTGCATACGCTACATTTGGATTTACTTCTAGAACCATACGACCTTCCAATGGATCAGCCTCAAAAATATTCAGAATTGTCATTTTGGGGATAGATCGAATGAACTCGTCATAAGGTAATTGTTCTACGTCAACTACATTAATTTGAACAAAAGTTCTAAGTTGAGCAGAGAAGTAAGTTGTCAAGTATCTTGCAAAGTTTTCATGAATTCTTGTTAAGCTTCTAATGTGATCTTTCGAGAATCGAACGGCACGCTTAAAATCATACACACGTACTTTTTTCGTAACTTCTTCTTTTTTCAAGTCCTCTGCATCCATCTCACCTGATGATAATGCCGCTAATAATGCATCAATCTCATTTTGAGATAAAATATCAACCATGTCTCTCACCTCCTTAGAGGAAATTCTCTAGTAGCTAGATTTTAGCAATCATAAAGCCAGTAATTTCAACTTTTACTAGTTTTCCTTTTGGTAGAATTGGGTTTATTAGGTTTAACAACTTAGATTCCAAGGTATCTTCACCTTGTGAACCACTCAGATCTTCGGCAGTCATATCAGCCAAAGCTCTACTGATGATTGGTTTGATTTCAATTTCTAATAGTTGATCGAAACTTGCTTTTGTCTTCTTATTATCTAATTGGAAAGCAAAACTAATAATAACCATATCTTTAGGGTCTTTCAGATTCCTTTTAAATTCAGTTAGCGTAGAAGTTACTTCAACACGTTTTTCTGCACTTAACACTTCAACTTTCACTGGTTCATTTTCAGCAGTTTTTGCAGAGTCATCTGCAAACATTGTTTTGTATACAACTACACCAACAACTGCAATTAATGTAATGGACAACAGTATGGTAATTAACCATGGCAGCATCTTTTTCATCGCAAAGGCTCCTTTGTATGTTCAATCTTTTGGGCCGCAGCAACAAGGCCAATTGTTTGAAGAAACTGCTGATTAAGACTGACAATGTCAGCTGTCTTTTCTTTCACTACGATTTTATTACCCGTTGTTAACGTAATAACGCTATCAGCAGCCTCTTCAACCAACTCAATAAGTAGCGCGTTAACCGTCACTTTTTGACCATTAATTCGCGTCAATGTAATCATATGCACCCCTCCTGTAGATAGGGAGATCGTTAGACCCCCCTATTAACTATTAAGTGATTATCGTTTCAAGTTAACGACCTCTTGTAAGATTTCATCGGAAGTAGTGATGATTCTTGAGTTAGCCTGGAAACCACGTTGTGCTATAATCATTTCTGCAAATTCAGATGTTAGATCGACGTTAGACATTTCTAATTGACCTGCAATAATTGCACCTGTACCTAGCTCAGCATCATTAGGTGCGACAATTTCCATCTCACCGTCGGGGTTAGCATTCACTGTCATACGGTACAAACTACCACCAAGCTTCTCTAAGCCACCTGGATTCACTACTTTAACAACACCAAGCTGAGCAACTTCTACTTGACCATCAGCAGTTACACCGATAACAGTACCATCTTGAGCAATAGAGAAAGCTGTAATTTCTTCATCTAGAACAATTGGCGCGCCATCTGATCCAAGCACGAATAGTCCATCGCCATTAACAAGTTGACGGTTACCATCAAGTACGAAGTTACCTGCACGAGTTAGCATCTGCTCTGTTCCATCGCCAGCAGAAACAACGAAGAACCCGTCGCCATCAATTCGCAAATCTGTCGGTTGATTCGTCGTCATCGCACTACCAGGACTATGAATCGTATCAATAGCAGAGATTGTAACGCCTAGACCAACCTGCTTCGCATTAACACCACCACTTGTTCCTTCTTCCGGTGCGGTAACACCACTAATTGATTGACTCAAAATATCTGAGAACATGACGCGGCCAGCTTTGAATCCTACAGTATTTACGTTAGCAATATTGTTACCAATGACATCAAGTTTTGTTTGAAAGCCTTTCATTCCTGAAACGCCAGAGTACATCGATCTTAGCATTTTTATAATCCTCCCAAGTTCTTATTATTAGCTGTATCAATCGGTCAACAGCTAGAGGCTCCCTTATCGGTCCAGCCTAGTTCAAGATGATCGCACTATCTATCTGGGTAAACACATTACTTTTAAGTTGTCCGCCATCTAGTGCCGTCACAACTGTTCTAGTAGGTACATTCACGATCATCGCGATATCGCGATAGACGATCAATGAATCTTTGGCACCTTTTTGAGCTGCCGAATCTACTGCTTGGCTAATTTGCGTTAAACCTTCACTTGGCAGTTTAATGCCTCTTTGTGCCATTCGTAGTTCAGCATGATGACTGAACTTCAACATCGCACCATCCAATACATCAGAAAACTTCGTCGTATCAGCGGATTGTTGTCCACGAGCACTATTTGATAATGCAGTTGGATTAACCTGCATCGGGTATAAATGACCTACTTTAATAACATCACTCATTATGGTGTCACCTCTCCGTTAGAAGAGTTATCCTCAGGTGTTTCAGTAGAACCGTCTTCAGGAACTTCAGGAGTTTCTTCTGTAGATTCATCGGGCTCAAATGTTTCAGGTTTTGTCTCTGAAATTTGACCGACAAAGTCGATACCAATACGTGCACCACCGACTTCAACATACAGTAAACCATCTTGTGAAATAATCGAATCTACTACGCCACTCCTTTGAATTACTTTGCCTGTTTCATCAAATTCATTCCAAGTAACTGTTTTTCCAATTAAGCTAGAAGCAGATCCAATGTTCTGACGGATCAACGCAAGTTCGCCTGCCATATTCGATAGCTGCTCAACAGATGTAAATTGAGCCATCTGGGCAATAAAATCTGTATCACTCATCGGATTCATAGGATCTTGGTTACGCATTTGAGCAACCAGTATAGTTAAAAATTGATCTTTACCCATTTCATTCGATTTTGCAGCCGCTTTACTTACATTAGATTTATCATAGTTTGGCCATACTGACGTAACTGAACTTGTCATTATTTTCACCTCCATTCAACAATTGGGTGTATTACACCATTTCATTGACTGCACGACCGTAGCCTAGTTCTCGATGTGACGCATTCGTAACCAACTCTTCTTCAAAGTTTTCATCGCCATGATTACGTTGCTGACTACTCTGATCTTGTAAATGCTGTTGACTACCTTGCTTCTGCTGTTGCGATAGCTGCGCTGCAAATGCCCCTTGCGTTACTTCAATTTTCTCAACCGCAATTCCTTGAGACGCTAGAGAAGCACGTAATTGAACCATTTGATTTTCCAATGCATCTTTGCCCATGGCTGTTTCAGCCTGAAATATTGCCGTCAAAATACCATTTTGCATAGATATTCTAACATCAACATGACCTAAATTTTCAGGTGTTAGCATTAGTCTAGCTTCTGTCACACCATTCAACGAAGAGATGTTAAACTTCTCTACAATAAGACCTTTCATCGTGTCAGCAAACTCACTAGCTAGTACGAATGCAGATGGTGTTGATGCTCCAGCTTTCGCTAACTGAGGCAAGAAATCTTTCACATTATCAGCTTTCAACATCGCTAATGCTGTTGTTGGTTGACTTTGTACTTCATCGCCCTCAGCTTGAGTAGTTACCTCCGTCTGATTCGTTACAGATGTCGTTGTATTTGTATATCCGACTTCCTGTGACAATCGCTGTAGATGAGATAATGCACTTTCCGCTTTCACTGCAGCTACGAATGGAGAAGTAATGGCTTGGCTAGCTTCGCCTTGATTCGCGTTCAATTGCTTGACTAGGTCATCAAGAGATGTTTTCAACTGCTGAAGTTGATTCGTAATAACAACCTCTGGTTGCTTCCCTTGAAGCATCTTCGTCGAACCTTCTTGCAATGCTTGCTGCAACAATAATAGCTGATCTTGAAGCTTTGTAATTGCATCATATTGCATAGTAGATTGAGTAGTTGCAATAAGCGTTGAATTTACATTCGCATCGAAAGATATCGCAGGCTGCTCATTTTGAAGCGTAATAACTTGTAAAAGCGCTGCAAGCTGTTGCATTAACCCGTCCAACATATTAAGTTGATCGCCAGTTAGCTCGGCATCTTTCAAGGTCTCCAACTGATCTAACAAATTTTCAACAAGCTGATCTAACTCTTGCGTCGTTAATGTCTCTTCTGCTAGTACAGGCACGCTACTTACTAATTGAGTTAATGGTCCAGTGGTCATTGCTCCTTCAGTTGCTCCAGCATTTGCAGCTTGACCGTTAACGATTTGCACTAGTTGATTTTGAAAGGTTGTTCCCTCTACTGACGTTGCTGCCTGAGAAGGATTAACATTCCCCATCATTGCGCCCGTAGTAAGTACATTTAACAGTTCCAATTTTTCACCTCCTTCCACATATAAGGATTATGAATCTTGCATAAGTTTGGTTGCGAGATTTGCTGCTGTGTTTTTATTCACTGCCGATATTTCCTCTAAAATAGCAGATCGAGCACTACTACCGCTTGCCTTCAAAATACGTAGCACTTTGCTTGAGCTAATATCCATCATTTTCACTAGCATATCAGCTGCAGCTTTAGGCTCCATTGCTGAGAATGTAGCAGCAAGCTCGGCATCAGTTACTTGTGAATCTGTCGCCGTCGATGCTGTCGATGCTTGAAGTTTCTTCACTTGTGACTGAAGTGCCGCAAGTTCCATATTCAACACAGAATCATTGTCTTTCAGCCTTAATGTAACATCAGCTGCGATTTGTGGCGTCATTTTCTCCATAATACGAACGCGATCCTCTGCACGCATTTGACTGAATAACAATGCCATTTCATCAAGTGACATACTTTGCATAATTGGCGCTGCTTTACTAGGTGTCATCTTAGCAAACATACTAGCTAGCTCAACAATACGGGCAGTATAATCTTCATCCGTAAGCTTTGATTCTGCTACGCTTTGCTTCAAAAGATCATTTTCCGCTTGTAACGATGTAATTGTACTTTCTTGTGATGTCTGCTCAGTTGTAGTCTCAGCAAGTTGTGTTCTTGCTGTAGCAAGTTCCGCTTCTAGCGCAGTAATCTTTTCAGTTAACTTATCATTACGTACGCTATTATCTGATCCAGTAGATCCCTCTGTTGGTTCAGGTAAGAAATTACGTATAATCGGAATATCCTGACCTACTTTAATTGCACCATTACGAAAATCAATATTAAATAACGTCAACACTACACCTATTAGCACAATTAAAAATATAATTGGAAGTAAGAAAAACATTAATCGTTCGATAAAACTAGTTTCTTGCTTTTCCTCATCTATGGCTGCCAATTCCATTCACTCCCTTTACAGGCGTTTCTCTCTTATGAGGTTGGTGACATAAAACGGATGGAAGCCATCTCGTCTAATTCATTTTGTTCCTTCAACTGAGTTTCGTACTTAAACTTGTCGAAAGCATGTTCTTTTGCTTTATCCCAAACCTTTTCTTCCTTCATCTTTGATGCAAGTTCTTGACGTTTCTGGAATACTTTCCGTTCGGCATTCATAATATCTTGTTGCTTAAGCTTAATACTTTCCGCGCAGTACTCAATATATTGATTTATAATAAGTACTTCTGATAAAGGTATAGCTGTGAGCACCGATTGCTCTAACTTCAATTCCCAACTTTTTTGCTCTTGCAAGTATTGTTCAAGAAGTGTTTGCTGGGCTCTAAGTTCTGCTAGCGCGTCTGACAAAATCCATTCAGCCTGCGTTTTTTCACTACTTTTCAAATCTACTATCTTTTGAAAAGTATATTTAAAGAATGCCATTGATTAATCAACTCCTACCAAAGTTAGCAATTAATTTCTCTTGAGCTTCTTCTAACGTAATTTTGTCATTCGTACGTTGTCTCGTAAACTCGTTGATTGAATCAATATATTCAATGGCCATATCAATATTTTGATTTGAGCCTTTTTGGTACGCACCAATATTTATTAAATCCTCTGATTCACGATAGATTGCTAGAAGCCTCTTCAACTCATTCGCAGCATCTAACTGTTCATCTGTAACAATTTCATTCATAACACGACTGACAGATTGTAAGACATCTAAAGCAGGATAATGCCCCTTATGAGCAAGTTGACGACTTAATACGATATGACCATCTAAAATTCCGCGTACGGCATCGGCAATCGGTTCATTCATATCATCACCGTCTACTAGAACGGTGTAGAAGGCGGTAATAGAACCCTTCTTACCTGTCCCTGCTCGTTCTAACAACTTAGGTAATGCCGCGAATACAGAAGGTGTATAGCCCCTTGTAGCTGGCGGCTCACCTATTGCTAGACCGACTTCGCGCATAGCCATTGCATAACGTGTTACAGAGTCCATCATCAACATCACGTTCAAACCACGATCACGGAAATATTCAGCTATTGATGTAGCAATCATTGCACCCTTCATTCGAATCAATGCAGGTTGATCAGATGTCGCCACAATAACAACCGAACGTGCTAGTCCTTCTGGACCTAGATCCTTCTCTATGAACTCTAGTACTTCACGTCCACGCTCACCGATTAAGGCGATTACATTGACATCGGCTGTAGTATTTCTAGCAATCATTCCAAGTAGTGTACTTTTCCCTACTCCTGAACCAGCAAATATACCAACACGTTGTCCTACACCAACGGTCAACAAACCGTCAATTGCCTTAACACCGATACCAAGTGGCTTAGATACACGAGGTCTCGCTAGTGGATTATTAGGCGGACTATGCGTGGAATAGTTAGGCATTCTACTAGGCAAAAAACTACCATCTAATGGATTACCTAAGCCATCTAACACTTTCCCTAATAGTTCTGAGCCGACTTTAACGGTAAGCGGCTTACCCGTTCCTACCACATCGCAACCAGGACTAATCGCATGTAATTCACCTAAAGGCATAAGAATAACCTTATTTTCTCTAAACCCAACGACCTCTGCCTTCAACGGCTTCGATGATTTTGTAGGATAGATATAACATAAATCTCCAATACTAGCGTCGGGACCTTGTGATTCTACTGTGAGGCCGATAACTTGAGTAACTTTACCGTTAATACGAACTGGATCGATATTTTTCAGATGATCTCGATACTTATCCATTTCCAAATTAATCGGTGTCATTAGTTTGACCTCTTTCTTCAATGCTCTGATGTGCGACCAAAAGTAATTCTCTCTTAATCTCTGAAAGTTGAGTATCGATTCTAGCATCTATACTACCGAACTTAGAACGTATAACACAGCCTTCATCTTTTACCGATGAATCTGGAATAATGACTAATTCTGCTTGAGAATCAATTGTTGCATTCAGTTCTTCACGCGCTGCTTGCACAAAAGATAAGTTCGCAGGCGATACACATAATGTAATTTCACCCTGCTCACGTCTACGTGAAAGTGTTCTCGTTATAATTTCTAATACGATCTCTGGTTCTAGCGTAAGCTGTTTGCCAATGATTTTCTCAGCAATACTACAACTTAATTCAACGATAAATGGTTCGGCCTCTTGGATAATTTGCTCTCTCGTTCGATAAGCATCCTTCAATATCGTAGATGCTTCTTCAAGATTCTGTTCCCATTCTGATCTCACTTCTTGCTGTGCTTGTACCATACCGGACTGATAACCTTGTTGATGTCCTTCTGCCTGATGCTGCTCTTTAATTGCTTCATCCTCATTGCGTTTCTCAAGCCACCATACTTCGATCTGTGCATTAGCATCCTCAAGCAACTTTTCACATTCAAGAGCTGCTTCACTTATGCGTGCTTCGGCTGTAGCCATGGCATCAGAAACGATTTGATCACGCAAAGATATCGTAGCCTCATCAGGTCCCTCTTCAACTGGTTCACTTGTCTCTTCTCTATCAGTTTCTTCATGTTGCGGAAAATGTTGATTATTCCAGCGCAACTTTTTAAGTTCATCTAGCGTCATAACATGAGAAGACTTGATTAGATTAGACAATGATATCATCCCCTCCGCCGCGAGCAATAATAATTTCACCAGATTCCTCTAGTCGTCTTATAATTGCAACGATGCGTGTTTGTGCTTCTTCAACGTCACGCAAACGAACAGGTCCCATGAATTCCATTTCTTCTTGGAAAGTCTCAGCCATACGTTTGGACATATTGCGGAAAATTGCTTCACGTACTTCTTCACTAGATACTTTAAGTGCAAGTTGTAGGTCTCCATTTTCCACATCACGAATAATTCTTTGAATGGAACGATTGTCGATACTAACAATATCTTCAAATACAAACATACGTTTTTTGATATCTTCAGCAAGTTCAGGATCTTGAATTTCAAGCGCATCAAGAATAGTACGTTCGGTACCACGGTCAACACCATTCAATATTTGAACAATAGAATCGATACCACCGGCATTTGTATAATCTTGTGTAACTGTTGAAGATAGCTTTTGTTCTAATATATGCTCAATTTGAGTAATCACTTCAGGCGAAGTACTATCCATCATCGCAATTCGTTTCGCTACATCCGCTTGCTTGTCTTGCGGTAGTGACGATAAAATCGTTGATGCTTGTTCAGACTGAAGATACGAAAGCACTAACGCAATCGTCTGTGTATTCTCATTTTGAATAAAGTTTAAAATTTGAGCCGGATCAGCTTTGCGTGCAAAGTCGAAAGGTCTAACTTGAAGTGTCGCTGTCAAGCGCGTCAATACTTCTTTCGCTTTGTCTTCGCCTAATGCCTTGTCCAAAATTTCCTTCGCATATTCGATACCGCCTTGAGAAATATACTCTTGAGCCATACATATTTGATTAAATTCGGTCAATATATTATCTCTATCAGTACTATCAACTTTCCTTACATTAGCGATTTCAAGCGTTAATTGCTCAATTTCATCATCACGTAAATGTTTAAAAATTTGTGCGGACACTTCTGGTCCTAGTGTGATTAATAAAATCGCTGCCTTTTGACGACCAGACAATCCTTGAGAAAATTTCGACAATTACAGCACCTCTATTCATCTACTAGCCAGGTACGAAGCAAGTTGACGAAATCGTCAGGTTTGCGTTTGGCAAGTGTCTCTAGATTTTTACGAGCTTGACTATCATTTTGTAACGTATCAAAATCAATGGCTTCAAATGCAGGTCTTTCTGGAATGTCGTCGAATACTTGTTCTTCTTCTCTAGCCGCTTTACGACGACGAGAAACTACGACTACTAAAGCAACAATAGCAGCTAACGCAAGCAAACCAATACCGATCAGCCAACCAAGAGATATTCCAGCCCCTGAAGTTTCAACTTCCGCGGTAGTGAAATTACGTGCAATAAGCGTCACTTTTTTATTCAATATTTCATCATTTTCCACGTTTTGGTCTGAATTTGCTAATTGACTTCTTACAAAGCTAGTTAAATAGCTTGTAATTGCAGCTTGTTCCGCTACGTCAGCTAACTCTGTAGCCTCATAACCTACACTAATGGATAGATCTTTAACGACATAAGGCGCAGACTCTATAATACTCTCTATTCTATTCACTTCATAATTCGTTGTGCTAGAGTTAGATTCCGTACTGCTTTCACCATCATTTGTAGAAGTTTGATAGGTTGGAACATCCGTTTCCCCCGTACCAACTACTCCACCTGATGTACCGCTTGTATTCGTAGAAGAACTAGATTCCTGCTGCTCACTAATAATAATGCCGTTATTGTTGTTATTTTCAAGAGGTAAAACAAGACTTTCTTGACTAGATTTCTTATCGAAATTCAAGCTACTAGAAATACTAACAACAATATTGTCTACTCCGTAAATTTGGCTTAAATATTGCTGAACGCTAGCTTTCACATCTTGCTCATACATTTTTTGCACTTTAAATTGTGTTTCTATTAAATTCGAGCTGCTACTTAACAAGTCATTAGTAGCTGATGATGTCAGTTCTCCTAATTGTTGACTTGAAATCGTAACACCACTAACCTCAAGACCTGCTACAGTTGATTTTACCAAATTGAAATATCCATCGATTTCAGCTTGTGTAGGGCGGTAACCAGCTGCAAAATTAAGCACGATCGCTGCGGAAGGCATACTTTGCTCATCCGTAGTGAGGAAAACACTCTCTTTCGGTTCATTAATTAGTACTTTAGAGCTTTGAATACCTTGAAGCCCATTTAATAACTTTTGTACTTCTCCATTAACCGCATTTTGATATTTTACATTAAATTCATTTTCCGTTGTGCCAAGTGTAGAGCTACCAATTCCGAACGATTCAGCAAATCCAATTGATCCATTTTGAATCATACCTTCAGAACCAATTGCAATTTTTGCTTTAACAGCATCTTTCGTAGGAACAGAGATGGATGTTCCCATCGCATCCAGCTTATAAGGGATAGCTGCTGATTCCAAATATGTAATAATTGCAGCTGAATCCGTTGCATCCAAGTTATTGAAAGCAACCTCGTATTCAGTCCTCGTGAAAATAACAGTCGCAAGCACGATCGCTACGACCAAACCGGCTAGCGAAGCACCTAGCCATATTTTTTGTTTTCTACCCATTTGTTGAAAAGCACTTTTAGCCTTATTAATATATTGGGCGACTCTTTCGTTCACGTTTTCACCTCATCTGAGTTCTATGCTAGTCTCAACAAACTTAGATTTGGATCCGCATAATTTCTTGATACGCAGTTACTGCTTTATCGCGGATCTGTGAGGTTAATTGTAAACTTAGCTGAGCTTGACTCGCAGAAATCAATACTTCAGTAGCATCCACTTTACCCGCTAGATACAAATCATTTTTAGCATGCACTTCTGCTTCTTGCGCAGATACACTTTCTAATGCATCATTCAGAAACTGTCCAAAAGACTTCGTAATTTCAGCAGTACTCTTTTCAGTAGGCGCTGCATTTATACTTTTAATTTGTTGCAAACTTATACTGGAAATTGAATCAATCATGTTTTGCCTCCATTCTTAGTGTGAACCTATTTCCCAATTTCAAGAGCTTTCATAAACATTGATTTCGTAGCATTAAGAGCAGTTACGTTCGATTCATAAGCCCGATAAGCAGCTATCATATCAACCATCTCCGTCGCTGTATCAACATTAGGCATATTAACATAGCCATCTGCATTAGCATCAGGATGTGTCGGATTATAAACTAACTTAGTTGGCGAAGAGTCTTCTATGATTTTTGTCACAGTTACACCACTTAACATTTTGCTTGCTTGCTTTCCATTCAATGTATTATTAAGGACGGACGCAAATGATGACGCATTTGAATCCATAACCACCATTTTCCTCTTGTATGGAACATATTCACCATTTACAAAGCTACCTCTTGTTGTTTGTGCATTAGCAACATTTGATGAAATAACATCCATTCTCATGCGGTTTGCTGTTAAAGCGGACGCACTAATGTCAAAGCCATTAGAGATTTTCACCTATTATCTCCCCCCTGTGATCGCAATTCTCATCATTGAAAACTGATGATTAAGCTGCTGAACGTACATATTATAATTTAATTGATTTTTGGCAAGTAAGGTCATTTCCGCATCATGATCAACATTATTATTCGTAGTTGCATTCATTGCTGTAGTCGTATCTGTTACGAGCTGTGATGTTGGTAAACCAAGCTTCCCACCGTTAATGGCAATATGACGTTCGTTAGTTGTTTGACCTTGCAAGGTTAGTCCAGAGCCAGAACCCATTGCATCAGCAATTAACTCTTCGAAAAGCAGCTCTGATCTTTTGAAGTTTGGAGTTTCTGAATTGGCGATGTTATTAGAGATTACACGTTGCCTTGCTTCAGCAGAATATAGCGCTGATTCCATCCGTTGAAAAGAGGTACTATTCAATAGTTTCATTCATCTCACCACTTCCCTAATTACTCTTCTCTTCTCATTCCACGCACATATGTCAAATTCCTCTATTTCACAACAAGAAATATTAAAATTTTATAATATTTCGTCGAAAGATGTATCTATAATAATCTAGAATCATCCAGTTTTTTTCAATAAGAAAAAAGCCCTATTTTATAAACTCACTAGGGCTTTTGGAATGGTTACTACATAAATCATTATTTATTCTTTTTTAGTTCCTGCAACAATTGTATATTTAATATTTTAATGTAAGTACCTTTCATTCCCAAAGAGCGAGTTTCAATAACTCCAGCACTTTCTAATTTGCGAAGTGCATTGACAATAACAGAGCGTGTAATGCCTACGCGGTCTGCTATCTTGGATGCTACGAGTAGCCCTTCTTTGCCATCAAGCTCTTCAAATATATGTTCAATAGCTTCCAATTCGCTATAAGATAATGAACCAATTGCAACAGCAACAACTGCTCTACTACGTGCTTCTTGTTCAATTTCTTCACTTCGTTCTCGCAATATTTCCATTCCGACTATTGTACTACCATACTCCGCTAGAACTAGATCATCGTCTGTAAACTGAGCACTCACTCGCGTGAGCAATAATGTACCGAGTCGATCCCCTCCACCAATAATAGGTACAATAGTCATGTTTTCTTGCTCGCCTATTCTTAAAATAATCTCAGAATCCATTTTTTCCATTGAAGAATTCGTATTTGTTTCATCAACTTTTAAGAACAATGCATTCATTTCATTAGAAAATCTTAATTCTTCAGAGTTAAGCGATCTTAAATAATCATGGGCATAAATATCCAAAGCAGCACAACCAAGCACTTTACCACGACGGCTAACAACGAACACGTTGGACTGAATCGTTGTGCAAAGCACTTCAGCCATCTCTCTAAAATTAACTGATTTACCCGCTGCACGTTGTAATAACCGATTCAAGGTTCGTGTCTTATTCAATAAACTCATTACCGATTGCCTCCCAAATCTATTACTGCTACAAAATGTATTGACTCAAATCACGATCTTTTGCAATATCCCCTAGTTTAGCTCTAACATATTCAGGAGTAATCTGCATATGCTCCAAAGTTAATTCCGGAGCTTCAAATGAAAGATCTTCCAATAACTTCTCCAGAATAGTATGCAATCTTCTAGCACCAATATTTTCCATATTGCGATTGACATCTGCCGCGATTTTAGCTATTTCTTTAATCGCATCTTCTGTAAAATCAATTTTAATACCTTCAGTTTCCAACAGCGCTGTATACTGCTTTGTTAAAGCATTTTTCGGTTCCGTCAAAATGTTAACGAAATCTTCTTCCGTCAGTGAAGTTAATTCGACACGAATCGGGAAACGTCCTTGTAGCTCCGGAATTAGATCTGAAGGTTTGGCAATATGGAATGCACCAGCTGCAACAAACAGCACATAGTCCGTTCTAACAGGGCCATACTTCGTCATAATCGTTGAACCTTCCACGATTGGAAGTATATCCCTTTGAACGCCTTCACGCGACACATCCGGTCCTGAGCCGCGAGACGGCGCAGCGATTTTATCAATTTCATCGATAAAAATAATTCCGCTTTGCTCCGCGCGAATAACGGACTCTGCAATAACTTCATCCATATCGATTAATTTAGTAGCCTCTTCTTGAATGAGTACTTTTCTTGCTTCCTTTACAGGTAGCTTTCGCTTTTTAGGTTTCTTCGGCATTAATGAACCTAAAATATCTTGCATATTCATTCCTGAGTTCTCCAACCCTTGACCATTTAACATATCCATCATATTAGGCGAATTATCTTCAACTTCAATTGTAATTTGCTCATTCTCAAGCTTGCCTGCTGCAAGATCAGCTTTTACATTGGCACGTCGCTCTGCCAATCCATGATCGACCTCTGAATCGTTGTCATTGGCAGAATCATCAGAATTATTACCACCGAACAACATTTCAAATGGATTTTTGTTAGCCTTAGGCTTTGCTTGTGAAGGAGCCAACAGTTCGACGATACGCTCATTAGCAAGTTTTTCAGCTTCCGCCTTAACAACTTCTGTTTTTTCAACTTTCACCATACGAATGGCAACTTCAACTAAATCACGGACCATCGACTCAACATCACGACCAACATACCCAACTTCAGTAAATTTAGTCGCTTCTACTTTGACGAACGGTGCCTTCACTAATTTCGCAAGACGTCTTGCGATTTCTGTCTTACCTACTCCTGTTGGACCGATCATTAGAATGTTTTTCGGTACAATCTCATCTCGCAGATTTTCATCTAACATACTTCTGCGATATCGATTACGCAACGCTACCGCTACTGAACGTTTTGCATCCTTCTGAGCTACAATATACTTATCTAGTTCCGCAACAATTTGACGCGGTGTCAGAGCCTTATTTTCCATACCTCATCGCCTCCGCTACTCTATAATATTTCTTCTACCACAATATTGTGGTTAGTGTACACACATATTTCTGCTGCAATCTCTAAAGCACCGTGAGCAATATCTTTCGCTTCCATATCAGGAGCATGACGTTTCATCGCTCTTGCAGCCGATAACGCAAAGGATCCTCCTGATCCAATAGCAATGACATCGTCATCAGGTTCAATGATCTCACCATTACCTGAAATCAATAACATTCCACTTTTGTCCATTACGATCATCATCGCTTCTAGTTTGCGAAGGACACGATCTGAACGCCATTCTTTAGCAAGTTCAACCGCTGCACGCTGCAAATTACCATGATGTTCTTCCAGCTTAGCTTCAAACTTCTCAAACAATGTAATCGCATCTGCAACAGAACCAGCAAAACCTGATACCACTTGACCACGATAGAGTCGTCGAACCTTCTTTGCCGTTCCCTTCATGATCATAGAATTACCAAATGTCACCTGACCATCACCTGCAATAGCGCCTTTGCCATTATGTCTTACCGCACAAATCGTTGTCGCATGAAATTGCATCTCCATCTTTTACGCCTCCTTCAAACTTTTTGTGTGCTTCCAGAATATCTTCTCGATTACGAAAAGTTACTTCGAAAGCATTGACTGGAATTATCTACCTAATTGCTCATCCTTAAACTGCTTAATATGCTCTAATGCACGATTTGCAATCGCCTCATTTTTTTCCTTCTTATTTCGAATTTTATTCTCAAGTGGTGGAAACAGACCAAAGTTTGCGTTCATTGGTTGAAAATGTTTGAAATCTGCCGTTGTAATGTACTCGGCCATGCTTCCAAGTGCAGATTGGACAGGCAATTGAACTAATGGTTCACCTTTTGCCAGCTTAGCCGCATTAATTCCGGCGATTAATCCTGATGCTGCAGATTCAACATATCCTTCGACACCAGTCATCTGACCTGCAAAGAATAAATTTTCTCTTTGCTTCGTTTGGTATGTAGCTTTCATAAGACTCGGTGAATTAATAAATGTATTTCGGTGCATAACACCAAAGCGGACAAACTCCGCATTTTCAAGTCCTGGAATCATGGAGAAGACGCGTTTTTGCTCTCCCCATTTCAAATGCGTTTGGAAGCCAACCATATTATATAATGTTCCTGCTGCATTATCTTGACGAAGTTGAATAACAGCATGTGGTAATTTACCTGTATGAGGATTTACAAGACCTACTGGCTTAAGTGCTCCAAATAACAAAGTTTGTCTACCACGAGCTGCCAGCACCTCAACAGGCATGCAACCTTCGAAGTATACTTCCTTCTCAAATTCCTTTAACGCAGCAACTTCAGCTGTTATCAATGCATCGTAGAAAACATTAAACTCATCCTCAGTCATCGGACAATTCAGATACGCCGCTTCACCTTTATCATAGCGCGATGCCAAATACACTTTATCCATATCAATTGAATCTTTGTCAATGATTGGAGCTGCCGCATCATAAAAGTAGAAGTATTCCTCACCAAGTAATCCTTGAATTTGCTTAGATAATGATTCTGCTGTTAATGGTCCCGTAGCGATAACAACGATTCCATCTTCAGGAATTTCTGTTACTTCTTCATTACGAACTTCGATAAGCGGATGATTTCGTAGACGATTCGTAATTTCGCCAGAAAAACCGTCACGGTCAACAGCTAATGCACCACCCGCCGGAACTGCATGTTGATCAGCACTACTTATAATAATAGAATCAAGCATACGCATTTCTTCCTTCAATACACCAACCGCATTGCTTAATCCATTCGCGCGCAAACTGTTACTACATACTAACTCAGCAAATTGATTGGTATGGTGCGCAGGAGTTTTTGTTACTGGGCGCATCTCATATAAAATCACTTCAACACCTTGCTCGGCGATTTGCCAAGCCGCTTCACTACCTGCAAGACCTGCACCCACAACAATGACTTTCTGATTACTCAATCTATTTCATCCTCTCAGATCACATTTTCAAATTTCAAGTGTAGAATGACAATATCCTCCCAATACATGGGAGGACAATGACGTTACATATACATAACGATATTATAGTTCGTCGTTCTCATCTTCGATAATTTCTTCCGTGAAATCACAACTGACACATTGCAATTTAGCACCGCTTCGATTACGTTTTTCGACAACCACCTCGTTGCAATTGGGACAAGGTTTATTCGTTGGTTTATCCCAAGAAACATAATCGCACTCTGGATAGGTGACACAGCCGAAGAAGATTCTTCCCTTTTTGCTCCGTCTCTCGACAATATGTCCTTTATTACATTTCGGACATGTAATCCCTATATCTTTCACGATTGGTTTCGTATTTCTACAATCCGGGAATCCAGAACAAGCTAAAAATCGTCCAAATCGTCCCATTTTATATACTAAAAACTTACCACATTTCTCACATATTTCTTCGGATACTTCATCTTGAATTTCAATTTCTTTCATTTCTTCTTCTGCCACTTCTAATCGCTTCTCAAAAGTTTCATAAAAGTCAGCTAATATTTTGATCCAATCTTCCGTTCCTTCTTCTACATGGTCAAGATTACCTTCCATATTGGCAGTGAACTCGACATTCAAAATTTCAGGGAAAAACTCTTCCATCAATTGAATGACTAATTCGCCTAGTTCCGTAGGGAAGAACTTTTTCTCCTCCATTACCACGTAGCCACGCTTTTGGACTGTTTCTAATGTAGGAGCGTACGTACTAGGACGACCAATCCCCAATTCTTCCAACGTTTTAACCAATCGCGCTTCCGTATATCTTGGAGGTGGTTGCGTAAAATGCTGCTTCGGATCAATCACTTCTGGTGCAAGCTTGTCTCCAACAGCTAGAGCAGGTAGAAAAGTGTACTCTTCTACCGTATCATCATCATTACCTTCCACATATACTTTCATAAAGCCTGCGAATTTAATTTTAGAGCCTGTTGCACGGAACGTTGCTGAACCACTATTAAAATCAACGGTCATCGTATCTAACACAGCTGAAGACATCTGACTTGCAGCAAAACGATCCCATACGAGTTTGTATAATCTAAATTGATCACGTGATAAGAAAGGCTTCATCGTCTCTGGATCACGAAGGATCGAAGTAGGTCGAATCGCTTCATGGGCATCTTGGGCATTGCTATTTTTCTTCAAATACTGCCTTGGCTCATCCGGCATGAATGTAGCACCGTATTTGTTAGTCACGTATTCGCGTGCCTCTTCTTGAGCGATTGGAGAGATACGAGTAGAATCCGTTCTCATATACGTAATCAAACCGACTGTACCTTCCTTACCAAGCTCCACACCTTCGTAAAGTTGTTGTGCAACACTCATCGTCTTAGAAGCTCGGAAACCAAGCTTACGGGCCGCTTCCTGTTGCAATGAACTCGTGATAAACGGTGGTGAAGGATTTCTTAAGCGCTCTTTCTCTTTCACTTCAGCTACAGTAAACTGATCAGCTGTCATCACATTCAGCACTTCATCTACATCATCCCGATTGGCAAGTTCTTTCTTCTTACCGTTCAAACCATAGAACTTCGCTTCGAAATTTTGCTTCTGATGTTCAAGCTTTGCCGTAATCGACCAATATTCTTCAGGAATAAAAGCATCAATCTCATGCTCTCGATCGAGAATCATCTTCACAGTAACGGATTGCACACGTCCAGCTGAAAGCCCTTTTTTTACTTTTTTCCACAATAGCGGACTAATTTTGTAACCTACTAATCTGTCAAGAATACGTCTAGCCTGCTGTGCATTCACTAAGTCCATATTAATAGCGCGTGGCGTCTTGAAAGCATCCTTGACTGCCTGCTTTGTAATTTCATTGAATACTACACGACAAGGTTCCGTCTCATCGATATTCAAATAATGAGCCAAATGCCATGCAATCGCTTCTCCTTCGCGATCCGGATCGGCTGCGAGATAGACTTTTTTCACTTTTTTACTTGCATCTTTCAATTCCTTCAATACACTACCTTTACCGCGAATCGTAATGTATTTCGGGTTAAAATCATTCTCCACTTCAACACCAATTTGACTTTTAGGTAAGTCACGAATATGTCCCATAGACGCTTTTACAATATATTTACTACCTAAATACTTACCAATCGTTTTGGCTTTGGCGGGTGATTCTACAATGACTAACGAATCTGCCATACGAGGTGCCTCCTCTGTTAGATACAAATTACAGTGCAATATATATTGAACCTGGATGTTGTTCTATCAATTGTTTTATACATAAATTTAGCAGAAGAACGTTCAAATGTCCAAACGGAATGTTAGTAAGGTTAGAAATTTCATTAATGGAGAGCGAATTTTCTCTCAGCAATGTAACAATTTTAACTTCATTCTCGGACAATTCATCTAATAATTTGTTCTCCGTCTGATGCTTCGTTTCATTTGCATTTTGACTATTCACATTATCTTTCAACCATGGTAACTCCTCAAACAACTGTTGTGAGGACAATAGCATTCTAGCATATCCATTCTGAATAAGAAAGTTTGGCCCTTCACTTTTAGTTGAATGAATAGGTCCAGGTACAGCAAATAATTCTCGATCCATATCAAGTGCATGCCTCGCTGTAATCATCGAGCCACTTTTACGTTCTCCTTCTATTATAATAGAAGCGAGACTTAATCCGGCTATAATTCGATTACGCTGATGAAACTGACCAGGATGAATAGGTGAAGCATGTACACTTTCAGAAATAAGCAAACCTTCTTCTCCAACTCGCTCATATAGTTCATAATTATTAGCAGGATAGCATTGTGTTATTGCTGTCGGTAATATGGCAATCGTTGAACTACTGTAAGACAAAGCTGCTTTATGGGCAATCGTATCTACACCATTGGCAAAACCACTTACAATCGTTAAACCTTGCTCTGCAAACTGTCCACTGAAAAGCTTTGTACACTGCTTTCCATAGCTCGTAGGATATCTAGTGCCAACAATAGCTAATGATCGCCTCTGAAGCAATTCTAGCCGTCCACGTACATATAGAATCCAAGGTGGCTGTGCAATTTGTTTCAAAGCTTCAGGATATTGTTCATCCCAGTACGTAATACAACGATAACGATGCTTTTGTTGATGAACTTCACGCTCTGCAATTTCCTCATACGTATAGCCACTCCGAAATTGCTGTAATCGCTCCGCTATTTGTGCCTTTACGCCAAGCTTCCGTAATTGTTCAATAGACCATTCATCTTCCGCATGGAGATCATTATCTATAATTAGCTTCATAGTATGCCAACCAACACCTACGATTTCAGAAAGCTCGATCATAAAGTGCTTATATTGATCATTGTTCATATAAATACTCCTTTTCTATGAACAAGATCTTGCACTAGTACTCTCATATTGTGCCTTAATATAGAGGCAGATTGCAAGTCTTGCTCGATAAATTGCTTAAATTTTCTAAAAATTTCACAAAAAAAAGCAGCCTTACCCCTTTCAATTGAAAGAGATAAGGCTGCTTGCCTTATATATCTATATCATTATTTCACAGTTGTACATTTTTCAAGTAGACCTTGTTCTTCTAGTACAGTTACTAGAGTTGAACCCATCTCCGATGGTGTAAGAGCTACTTTAACTCCACATGCTTCAAGCGTAGTGATTTTCTCAGCAGCAGTTCCTTTACCACCTGAAATAATCGCGCCTGCATGTCCCATACGCTTCCCTGGAGGAGCAGTTGCACCACCAATGAAACCTACTACTGGCTTCGTCATATTCACTTTGATCCACTCAGCCGCTTCTTCTTCTGCAGTTCCACCGATTTCACCGATCATAATAACTGCATAAGTGTCAGGATCATCGTTAAAGCGACTCAAAATATCGATAAATTCAGAGCCTTTAACAGGGTCCCCACCGATACCAATCGCAGATGATTGACCAATACCACGAGTCGTTAATTGATGAACAGCCTCATAAGTAAGTGTTCCAGAACGAGACACTACCCCTACATGACCTGGAGTATGAATATAACCCGGCATAATACCGATTTTGCACTCGCCTGGAGTAATAACGCCTGGACAGTTAGGTCCGATTAATACGGAATCTTTACCTTCCATATAACGTTTTACATTAACCATATCAAGTACAGGAATACCTTCAGTAATACAAATAACAAGCTCTACGCCTGCATCGACAGCTTCAATAATTGCTTCTGCCGCAAAAGCAGGAGGTACGTAGATAACAGATGCTGTTGCACCTGTTGCTTCAATAGCTTGTGAAACCGTATTAAATACAGGCAATGTAGTTACATCACCATTCTCAAGTGTAATCTCAACTGACGTGCCACCTTTACCAGGTGTTACGCCGCCAACCATTTGCGTACCATAGTCTAATGCACCTTTTGCATGGAATAGACCAGTAGCACCAGTGATACCTTGAGTAATAACTTTTGTATCTTTATTAACCAAAATAGCCACTTATCTCACATCCTCTGAAAGTTTTCGTGTACGTACTCGAGAAATGCAGTTCTATTTTACTAGAGCTACAATTTTTTGCGCGCCATCTGCCATGGAATCAGCCGCAACAATATTCAGACCAGATTCATTAAGAATCTGCTTTCCTAGTTCCACATTCGTTCCTTCTAAGCGAACAACAAGTGGACGATCTAGGCCGATTTGCTTAGCAGCTTCAACCACACCGTTTGCGATAACATCACAACGCATAATGCCGCCAAAAATGTTCACGAAAATACCTTTAACTTTTTCATCAGACAGAATAATTTTGAATGCTTCAGTTACTTTTTCAGTAGTTGCACCGCCCCCTACATCTAGGAAGTTAGCCGGGTCTCCACCGTAATGTTTAATAATATCCATTGTCGCCATCGCAAGTCCTGCACCATTAACCATACAGCCGATGTCGCCATCAAGTGCAATATAGCTAAGGTCATACTTGGAAGCTTCAATTTCCTTAGAATCTTCTTCTTCAAGATCGCGAAGTTCTAAAATATCTTTGTGACGATACAAAGCGTTGGAATCGAAATTCAATTTCGCATCCAATGCCATAACATTGCCATCACCAGTTACAACTAGAGGGTTAATTTCGGCAATAGAGCAATCTTTTTCCACGAAAGCGCTATATAAACTTAGCATAAATTTCGCTGCTTTGTTAACTAGCTCGTTCGGAATATTGATTGCATATGCTAATTTGCGAGCTTGGAAAGCTTGCAAACCAATTGCTGGATCAACCACTTCTTTGAAAATTTTCTC
Source organism: Paenibacillus sp. Y951 (assembly GCF_056786395.1). Classification (NCBI taxonomy): domain Bacteria; kingdom Bacillati; phylum Bacillota; class Bacilli; order Caryophanales; family Paenibacillaceae; genus Paenibacillus; species Paenibacillus sp. Y951. The sequence goes on from NZ_JBXCIY010000012.1 coordinate 112,125, forward strand.
TGGATTACTGGCAGCAACCTCTTCAATCTCAGTACCGCCTTCTTCTGATGCCATAAATGTTACGCGACCTGTCGTACGATCAAGAACTACACCAACGTAGTACTCTTTCTTGATGTCACAGCCTTCTTCAATTAGAAGACGCTTAACTTCTTTACCTTCTGGACCAGTTTGATGAGTAACTAGCACCTTGCCTAAAATTTCACTTGCATAAGCTCTAACTTCGTCAAGATTTTTTGCTACTTTAACTCCACCGGCTTTACCGCGGCCACCTGCATGAATTTGGGCTTTAACGACAATTACCGAAGTCCCTAGCTCTTGCGCAGCTTGTACAGCTTCATCAACTGTGAAAGCTACTTTCCCTTTGGGAACGGATACACCATATTGTTGAAGCAGAGCTTTACCTTGATACTCATGGATATTCATGTTGAAATCCTCCATTCACTGACTATGACAGTAATATGTACAAAGAAACTGCTTACATTGTAACATCTTTCTCAAGGATAAGCTTCTCTTTGTGAAAAAAGAGTGAGCTTATTTTGCTATCAGTATGATCTCTTTTTGATATCAGTGCATTTTTCTTACTTTATATGCTATTTCTTATTCATTTTTCATAATATAATTACATGATTTTTACTTATTAATTAGATTTAGCTAGAACATACTCGTTGCAACTGAAGCTCTATAAGCGGTTTCGCCGCATTCTGAGCTCTTGGGCTTAAATTTTTGTGTCTATTACGCGAAAAGTAGCATCCTGACTTCCTATTAACCTTTAATTGACAAATTCTGATATGCTACTTATTATTATGTTAATAGATAACTTGAGGAAGCACCTCCAATCTAACCATTGGGGGTGCTTTTTGTGTATACATCGCTTGCTAGTGCTATTGTTATCGGGGTCAATGGACGCGGTATAACGGTCGAAGTCGATATTACAAGCGGAATTCCGCAAATCAGCGTGGTCGGATTACCAGACTCCGCGATCCGGGAATCGGTCGAGCGCGTTAGATCAGCTATTCGCAATAGTAATTATCAGTTTCCTTTAGAAAGAATAACGATCAATCTCGCACCTGCTGATCTTAGAAAAGAAGGTGCTGGGCTAGATCTAGCTATTGCCGCAGGCATACTGAAAGCATCAAAGCAAATTAAATGCGAACTAGCAGCAACATTAGTTGTCGGTGAATTATCGCTCGACGGACATATCAGACCAGTACACGGCATTCTTGCTATGCTTGAATATGCCAAGGCAGCAGGTATTACACAAATCATACTGCCTCGTTTCAATACTGATGAAGCTTCACTTATTTCTGGACTGCGGCTATGTCCCATTACTAATTTACGAGAATTAGAGAACATTAATTATATACCATCTGCAGAATTACTAGCTTTGCATGAGCAAGAACGAAGTCTAGCTTCATCTACTGGAATCCATAAGCAAGATATTGATATTAGTGATGTGGTAGGACAACAAGAAGCAAAGCGTGCATTATTAATTGCAGCTGCAGGGCGCCATAATATTATTGTATCGGGTCCTCCCGGCGTTGGTAAAACGATGTTGATCCGGCGATTACCAAGTATTATGCCACCGCTACAAGAAGCTGAAGCACTTGAAGTTACCAAAATTTACAGTGTTGCAGGTAAATTATTACCGAACACCGCTGGCTTCATTAGCGCTCCGCCATTCCGTTCTCCGCATCATTCTATTTCAGTCGCTACTGTTACAAATAGGGTGAAGATAATTCTTCAGTAGTTGAGCCACCAAGATTATATTTTTTAATGTCTTTCTGTGCCATATCCTCATATATCTGTGATTCAACTTTATCAATAAAGCTCCATTCAATGTTAATAACTTTTGGATTATTTGGATCAATGTCAGGATGATCAATTGTCATATCAAAGGTGTAGGCATTTATACAGGTAATAATCTTCCTTAAATTTGCGTTAGTAATGTTGTTTTCGTCAAAGAGTTCTATATACTTAACAAATTGATCAAACTTTAACTTAGCTTCTTCAATTTGCTTGTCTATAGTCAACAGCTTATCTTTTTCAGACTTGGCTTCCCTCAACTCAGACTGTAATTCTTTATTCTTAATACCAAACTCCTCTTTTTCAATAATGCCTTCACTTAACAGCTCAAATATTAGTTTAATTTTTTTATTCAACTTTTCTATTGTGTCTTCAACATCTGACTTCTCTTGTTCTTCATTTTCATTATTAATATAAGTGTAGATGTAGTTGTCTAAAGTTATCTTGTGATTCTCTTTCTTAAACTTAGCAACCTCACCTTTAATAAAGGTTAATAGATACTCCTCAGGATGACTATTATTATATTTGCATTTTGCGCTACCATACATGTCATTCTGAGTACAACGCCACTCATATCCTAAGTCTTTACTTGTGCCATCTTTTCTTACATAAGCCTTACGTTTCTTTCTCTTCATAGATGAGCCACAGTTGAAACAATAGAGAAGATTACTGAGTACATGTTGATTACTATGTCTTCCAGTTACATTTATCCTCTTAGTTTTAATGATTGGATTCCCTTCATCATCTGCATACTTGTCTTCGTGATGAGAGATATGACCAAATTGTTTTAAGCGCTTCTGTTTCTCTATTTGTACTAAAGAAAACAACTCACTATCTATTATAATCAGCTCATCTAACTGATGCTTAATCCAGTCCTCCTCATCGATTGCTATGCGTTTATCTCTATTAACATCAACAACCTGTGTCATATGCTGTATTTGTAACCCTTTGTATATAGTATTGTCTAGTATGCGTGATATTTGTGTCTGACTCCACAGTTTACCCTTTTTAGTATGTATATTCTGAGCGTTGAGGTAACGAACTATCTTTCCTGTACCGTTGCTCTCATGATAGTACTTGTGATAAATTTGCTTAACAATCTCAGCTTCTTGTTCATTAATAACTAGATAACCATCTACAATATTATAGCCAAATGGTGCATGACCAGTGAATTTTCCCGCTTGCTGTGCTTTCCTGATGCCAAATTGAGTAATATAAGACTTGTTATTTGAGTCTTCTTGAGCTAATGAAGAAAATAGGTTAATCATAAACTCCTTAGAGTTATCTAATGAGCTAACTTTCAAATCTAAGAAATAAACACCAATATCTAGCTCTTTCAAATCTTTAATTACTCTAGCAGTATCTTCCACATTTCTAGCAAATCGAGATACACTTTTTGTTATGATAATATCAAATTTTTTAGCTTTAGCATCAATCATCATTTGCTTAAACGCTTCACGCTTTTTAACTGACTTACCACTAATACCTTCATCTGCATATCCACCTGATAAAACACTAAACGTCTTATCTCTACGGTATAAGACCCCACAGTCTACTTTTTTATATCCTTCTTCCTTAATATATTTCTCGAAAAATTCCATCTGATTAACTATTGAGTTCTTCTGATCTTCACTATCAGTTGATACCCTTGCATAGAATACGGCTCTCATCAAATACCTCCACCCTACAATTTAACGACGTATTTGTTATAAATATACCATACTCCTTGCTTACATTCAATACAATTTATACATACACAGGCTCACTAATCACAATTTGACCAATGAGCCTGTATTAATACAGAGAATCAACTAACTCTCAATGCAATAGCAACTGTTCGCCATCCTTCAGCAGTCATCTTTGGATTACTGATTGTTTTATTGATAAATTCAGCTCCAAACTCCGATACGAACCATTTAGGAGGATATATTAATTCCAAATCTTTTTCTAATGCTTCTATTCGTTTTAGTAACTCATTCATCTCTACATCATCCTTTACATCGCTACTATTTTCACTCACATAATCAACTCCAAAGTATTCACATATACCTATAGCAATCTCTAGAGCACACTCTTCACGATATGATTGTGACATAAGTAATTCAGCTTCTTTTAACTCATCCATGAATGCACATTCTACTAAACACGCTGGCATATTCGATTCCCTTGTCATGTGTAAATTTGCAGATTTAACACCACGATCTCTCAGCGGAGTTCCCTTTACTAAATGTTTATGTATAATCTTTGCAAGTTTCTCATCTGTTCGCTTAGTCCAAAGAGTTTCAATGCCATTGGCTGCACCCCATTGACCAGTAAAAGCGTTAGCATGAACACTAATTATAATGTCTGCGGAACGATTAAATGAATTCTTAAGTGTATTGTTTGCAAGTTTTGTTCTAGTTGTCAACGGTGTATCACTGTCTGTTGGGGCTGTAAGTAATGTTTCAAAACCACATCCAATTAAATGTGCATTAAGCAATCGAACAACTTCTTTATTAAAGTGATTCTCTTTCATGTGTTGTCCTGCATACTTATGTCCTGATGGAAACACTGGAGTTCTTTTTCCTGCTGTCTCCATCCCATGCCCGTCATCAAGAGCAATTAGATATTTTCGTGTCAAAGTAAAACCTTCTCCTTTCGATTGGGCGCAAAGTTGCGCTTAGTTCAATGTGGACAATTTTGTCCACATTAACTCATTTCCAAATTACAAATCGATTAGTAATTTGGAAAATTGGAAACGGACAACGCTAAAAGACCACAAATCCTAATAGGAAATGTGGTCTTTACTAAGTAGTTAATTATCAGCATAGTTTACTTAAATTTAATTTCCGTTAAACCTTCATTTACTGCTTCATCAACATATCTTGCAAACTTCTTACTATCGGAACCATTAATAAAACTAAACCCACAATTCTCGCAAGAGTAAACTGGGACATTAAAAACTGTAACTTTTTTATCTCCCACTCGACCTAGTTTAGCTTTATAGTGTAAGTTTGCTCCTGCTCCACACATACATTTTGCTTTAACTGTAGTCATTATAGTCTCCTTACGATCAATTGTTGCGCTGTAGTCCATGTTAGTCCCTCCTTATAGTATATGTAATAAACCAAAAGAATATACCTTATATAATAGTTACTGCTAAAACAAAATTATTATGATCTTCGATGAACGCTATCGAAACCTCACCTTTATTCCCATCTACTTTTAGTCCGATTACAGTAAATGTGAATTTTGGTAAAGTAGTTTCCAATCTAGGTTGAAAACTTAGTTTAGCCTTTCTTACACTCTGCGATTTTCGTATGACGCTTACGATGTCATCATATACTTCTTGAATCCGATCTCTGTACCATCCACGTTTTCTTAATACATCAGGATTTGAAGCGTGATCATCTTGTATGTGTTCAGATATTACAATCAAATTTTCTCCGAGAGGGTCATTAGACATGTTAACTCTATTCTGAATTTCCTTGAGTATCGAATTAGTTTGATCCTGTGTAAGTGAAGCTATATCAACTCCATCTTTACGAATATATTCTGCTTTTCTACGGAGTACGGTTGCTGTCAAGGTATTAAATTGCTCTTCTGTTAAATTGATTACATCCTCAGTTTGAATCGTGAATGTTATTCCATCACTGGTTGTTACAGATGAAAATGTTTCAATCTCCATTTCTGTTAACTCAAAATTATCTAATGATCTAATCTCACTCAATACTTTACCTCCGTAATAAATTATTGCTAAGAATATATTCCACGAAGACCGCCCACGAGGGGCTTCCTTATATAAATTTTACCATAAAACTCTGTTTAAAGATAGATATTTTCTACTTGAGAAGGACGATGTTCGACTTGAGACAGAAACTCCATTTTTAAAGATGAATATAAAACCGATGAGTTTGCCGACATATATCTTGATATATTCACTCTATTTTTTGGGTGCTTCAGTAATCCAGCAACGCTCGTTAGCAAACTCATAACTGTAACAAGCAATATAGCGCCTCTTACAATAACCCAATCAACTTCGTTGAATACTGCTATCACACCATTTGTTGTCTGTGCTTCTATCTTGATTGCTCAAATAGACTCTATCTTAAACCAGTGTCTATTCCTTTATTCTTCTCCATCCACTGCTTGTACAATTGATGTGATAGAACTGCTACTGCTGCTACTAATACGCCTTGAATAACACCTTCAGCTACAACAGGTAGAATAACGACTCCTGCAATAATACCTAATACAATTAAAATATACGGTACTAACCACGTAGGTACTTTTGGTGTATCCTTAAGCAAATATCCAATGAATACTAAAGCAGGTATTACGATCAACATTCCACCACTAATATATTGCACTAAATATTGATACACTTGACTATCCAATAAAAACTCCATTTTATAATCTCCTTTTCTGTGAATTATTTTTCTAATGCATCAATCCGCTTATGTGCTGATTTATTAGACTCCTCTACGATTACAATTCGTTCAGAATACTTTTCAAACTTTTCATCATATTTTTGCCCTTGTAATTTATAGTCAACACGTAAGTCATCCACTCCACGTTTGATATATTCGATACCTAGATCAAGAGATGCATCCCTCTTGCCATCGTTATGAGCTTCACTTTTAGTTTGCTTTGCTTTACCTAACCAACCCAATGCAATACCACTAATTGTTCCTAGTAGTCCTACAATAACGATTACAGTTGATAGTTCCATATTTCTATCACTCTCCCTTTCTTAAAATTTTCACGACAAAAAAGAGCACTCATAATGAATGCCCTCTGTGTCGCAGTTTGGTCCTTATTTGACGTAGCTCATTCCGCGATAAAGCCTGTGCAGTATCTTCGTAACTAGTATTCCGAATAAAACCCCCGCTGAATCAATGAGAACATCGTATATTCTTCCGTCACGTCCAAAATATAGCTGTAAGAACTCAGTGAGAACAGCAAATATAACCGAAATTAAAATACTACTGATTACGCTTTTATTATGCCAGTATAACAAGATCACTAGCATGGCAAAACCTAAAAAATGTCCAATCTTCTGAACAATAAATCGAGAAGAGTAGATTAAAGCTGCATTGGTAAGTTCGTGAAAGTTAGGATTTGATGACCAGTGAAACACTGGCATCTCACCAGCTTTCCAAAATTGAGAATTGGACGCACAAGTAAAAATGAATAATATAATTCCCCATAAAATAATCAAAACCGTCCGCATTAAACTAACCATACTTTCTAAATGAGTGTTTTCAGTATTGCAGAACATTACGAATAAATCCAACTCTAATTCACTACATCCATAAATGATTATCAGTACACATTAATACATACTATATTACACTATTACGCACTGCGGCCCCACTATGCAACTTCTCTCACAATTTCTTTTTGGGAATTTTCACCTTTCTACCCAATAGAATGCTTGGCTGTTCTACAAAGCGCCAGGAAAGATAAGCAACAAGGTAAGTAATTAATAAAGATATCAAAAAAACGATAGTCATAGAAACAATTCCGCTTAGTAAGTGGCTAATAACTATTAGTACTACGCAATGGTATAAATATAAACTGTAAGAAATTTTTCCATTGAAAATAATAAATTTACTTCTGAGAACCTTCGAAATTCTTCGAGAAGAGAGAGCCACTATTATGAAGATACAAACACCTAAAGCAACACCCCAATCCTCGACAACCATCATAAAATCTGTTGGTATGATTCGAACAGCTTTCGAGTAGGTGTAAGCTAAAATCCCTAAAATAACAAGAAACATTTTTTTCTTTACAGTCAGTTTATTAAAAACCGTAATCATTATTTCTCTGTACTTGGCAAGTAAAGCGCCGATGATAAACATTGATATGAAATTTAGAGTATCTAAAAATGAATTTTGCCAACCTAATGATTTTTCTAAATCAAAAACATAATTCAATCCTGTTATACTACTTAAAATCAAGCCAATAATTAATAGCGATATCGGTTTGAATCTAATTATTAGTAGAATAAGAAATGGAAAAATTATTGATATCCTCATTTCCTGGGTTAAAGACCAAACCACAGGATTAATACCGCTTGTGTTGAAGTTCCCAATTAATAACATATGCTGCAGGACAGTTTCTAACGTTAAAGGCTCAGTCCACTTTTCGCCTAACCAATTTGTAATTCCCTCAATTCCACCTCTAAATAAAATCAAGTAAATCGAAAAAGTGACAACCAACGATACTAGGTACGGTAAGTAAATCCTTATAATACGTTTTTTGATATATACCGGGTAGGTACTGTTTTTACCATTAAAAAAAGGCAAAGACAAGACAAATCCGCTCAAGATAAAAAAGAAAATAACCGCTTCATTACCTGCCCAAAAGAAACGAAACGGTGTGAAATTCAACATTTTTGGAAATTCATTTAACATTAAGATCATGTGAGAAAAAACAACAGTCAGAGCAGCTATGCCTCGCATTGCATCTAATTCTTCATACCTTTTCACTTTATAGACCCCTTAATTTAATAATTTATACTAATTATTAAATTATCATCTACAAAGTGAAGATTGTCTATATTTTTTTGAAGTTTTACACTATTACCCCCATAGCATCTAACCAATTTGTTCCCTCCCACCATATTATTTTCTTTAGATTTATGTCTACATATATATCCCCTGTTCTTGGATTAGTCGGTCTTCCTGTGGTAAATCCAGTTTTTATTCCTAACTGCTCCCCATCTGTAGTAGATGTTGGGGCACTATTTTTTGTTCGAATAATACCGTTACTGTCTATCCAAATTCTATTGTTTCCAATAGAAAGTACATTTTCATCCCACTCACTTTTGGAAATGTACAAGCCATTTAAAACTAAACCTCTCGAATGATAGTTCATATTTAGAGAGGGTTCTCCGGTTCCATCGCCAAAAGATATTCTACCTAAGGTATGTGAAATCCTAATTCGAGGAAAAATATCTGTATCTTTTTTCATTTCCGAATTATTTTCGGTTACTTGCCATACAAAATTAGCTGTGCCTTGGTCAAAAGCATCGTCATTTAGGCCGACTATTCTTAGTATCGCTGAGTTTGTTCCATATCGGTTTTGAAGAGTTTGCAAAGCCCTTGACTCAGAACCAACTTGAATTGTTTTATTGTTAGAAACAATTGAGTTCCATGTCGCTCCTTCTTCTTGCTCAACTTGCAAAACTCTAAGACCGTATCCGTACAAAAATGTATTTTCTCTTGATTTATGAATAGTAGAGGATCGAAATATTACCCTCCTTCGTGCGCCATCATTTGTTGTCCCTTCATATCTCCCTTGTAAAAACGTATTGTTATTGCCTAAAATGTCAGCGGTGTAGTACGGTGTTAAACCCTCCATACTTGGTTTTAAAAACAGATTATTATTTGGCATGTATCCGTTCGGGTCGAACATATCAATTTTCACATGACATGCTCCCAATACATCTTCACCAGAATCACTAAAATGGCTGAATCGGCCTCCTATGAACAGGTTTTCGTTCACCCATCCAGTTATATTACCAGGCTTAATTAATAAGTTAACTTTATTGTTTTCTAGATGTTTTATTGTTATTTCATTGTATACATTACCAGTTCCATACGCAGTCATTAACAGGCCGACTCCAAAATTAGTAATTTTCGCAATATTTACTTGTGATTCAAATAAATTTATAATTTTTATACCAACATCATCTTGCCATACACGATTTCCCTTATAAACATTTGGAAGTAGAATTGTTTTTGCTTTTAACCTATCTTCTTCTGTTCCAATCTGTATGGCTAATCTATCCCCAGTATATATAAAACTAGCTCCTGATAAATCTGCATCACATGTGATTGAGATAGTATTGGTTATTTTATATGTTCCTATTGCAAATAATTTTTTGTTATTCTGCGTGCAGTATTCATTCGCTTCCTGTATTGCAATATACGAGTCAAATATACCTCCTTCGATCGCACCAAAGTTTTTTATATCTATCGCAATATCCGCCAACTGCGACGTTGTGTCATTCTTAAAAGTATCAAATTCAGTAGTCTGTGATAGTATAGCTTCTTTATTTTCGTTCAAAGCAATATCAATTGTATCCATATTGCCATTATCATGTTGAATGTTATAATTATCAGTGCCATCTGGTTTATTTAAATTATAATTTGTCGTGTGTTTCATTTTTCCGCTCCTTTATAAACTTGATGAATATATTTGTTCATGCGTAAATTGTTTCAAGTAATCATAAGTGTAAGTTGTCAGATGTTGATATTGATTGTATCTATATGAGTACTCCACATCTAAATGCGCAGGTTTAACTTCATCTATTCTTGTTTGTATATCATCTATACTCATGGGTACACCTAATACATCGGTAAATTTAATTTCAATAATGCCGTTATTAAAAGCAACATCAACTGTACCACCTTGCCACGAGGAAACGATGTTTTTAACAAGTGTCGCATCGAAATTACCTTGACCTCTCATTTTAGCTATAATGACGCTTCTACGCTCTGGCAATGGTTTGTTTGTATTGTTAATCGGCACGTCTAGTTCAGCCTCGTATATCGCTAATCCCCATGTGGCTGTCTCTACAGATAATTGCTTAATAAAATCAATCAATTTACTATCTAAAGCATCTAGCTCTGGTTTGATAGCATTAAATAAGGTCTGATAGATTGTGCTGTTTTGCTTATATTTTTGTAACCATTTTATCAAATCATGAGACATTAATAATCACCGTCCCAACAACTGCAACTTCATCAAAAGCAATACTTATATTAGCCGTATCGCCATTTATCAACAGGTTGCTGTAGTCACTAACTCCTTCACTGTTTAGGATCGTTGAACCAACTTTAGCATAAGAAACAATATGATCATCAAAGGCGATATTTTTAAGTAAATTAGTTAAGTTATTTATAATTGTCGCTTCAACTACAACTTGATCGTATCCATTTGATATTGTGATATCTACATCAATATTAATTGGCAATCCAGTTGCAGACACTACAGTAAGAATTGAACCAGCACTTGCTTGACCTTCGCCTAATCCATCGGATGGATCAATATAAGCTTTAACATTATCGATGATTGTTTGAGAAGCTGGCTGCTTATCTGCATTGATAATGATTACTTTGACTGTATTCACACCGTTCCAAGTTGGAATAATACGAGAATCTCCTACACCGCTAACACTATTTGCCCATGAGATAAAATGAGATACATTGTTGCTTGTTGCAGGTGAGCGTACTTTGTCATAATATCGCTTTAGATAATCAGCATCTGATTCCTCTTCAAATCCGTCACTAGTAAGATTATTGTTAGTTACTGCGGTAAACCCTGAGATTGTCACAGGGAATAGATTAATAGAACCTGCTGGAACGTTACCAATATTACCGCTTGTAACTGCTTCAATGTTAACTGTGCCATTGGTTAATATTGTTTTAGTCTCAATTGACTTAAACCGAGTTCCTGATTGCGTTTCGAACGCATCACCAATATTAATTATTCCTGTTCCAGTTACTGTAACCTGACCGACAGCATATGTAGCTTGCTTGCGCTCTAGTCCTGATCGCTCATAGATTCTCTGAGTTAACTCATCACTTGACAAATTTTCTATACTAATTTTAGTTTTGCCTTCGTTTATCTCTGTTTCAACTTCTGCTAACTCATTGGCAACAGAGGCTAATACATCATTAAAAAAGCTACCTTCATGTTTAGGTAGCGTGTTGGGTATTCTATTGAGCATCCTTTCTAACATATCTTTTGCTGGCATTATATCACCACACTTTCCTTTATTGTTCCGTAATCGCTTAATACATCGAATGATACAATCAGCTTCGATTTAATACGTTCAATATTAAAATTTTCTATGTCATTGATTGTGTTATTTTGCAATAATGTCTCTCTAATCATCCGTTCTAGTTCGCTCATAAACATAGATGTTGGAAGCCTTTGTCCAATTAATTGCTGATACTCCGATCCATAATTACTTTCTTTATATAGTAGCGTTCCACGTTTAGAACGCAATATGTGTTGTATCCACGTTTTAAGATACTCAATACCTTCTATTATTACTAAGTTTCCATCCATTAGAATAAAGTCACCTCTATCAAAATCAAAGGCAAATTCTTTATGTATAATCTGTGTTTGTTCCATAATTTCTTCTAATTCAAATTCCAAATCTACTATTGAAGGGAGACTCATTTAATCACAACCTTATCGATGATATGCCAACGTTTCCAATGCTCATCAGGTGCAACAGTAACCATATCGCCTATCGCTAGATCAATTTTAAGCTTCATTTCTCTTGTTTCTTCAATGAGACTACCAACTGTATTCATGTAGCGATAACTATACGGTATGTCGTACCCATCACTGTAAATCTGTGGGATAATCAGCTTTTCATGCTCAATGATAATGCCTTCTCCCCATCTAATACGAATAGGAGAAACACCAATAACTTCAGCTAATCTAACATGCGTTGATCGTAGATTACTCTTTTTGTAAAGTTCTACTATTAAATCCGCTAATCTCTCATCACTACTCATCATTTCACTTCCTCTGGCAATACTAATTCAACGTCCATCATATGAATCTGATTAGCAATAGTATGCTTAACAGATTGGATAACATAGCGACCATTCATTCCTGTTACCTCTTCATTAATGTCAATCAAATATCCACCTCGAAATGCAGGATCACCCATTAAAGATATCGTGTTAGTCTCATGCACTTTACCTAGTCGCTGTAACAATATACGAGCTACTTCCCTTGCCTTTGCCTTATCCTCTGCATCTACTGTAAACGTTTCTTCAACTAAGCCATATTTTCTAATCAACTTTTCATCTTGTGATGATGTTACGACTTCATATGAATCGTTTTCACCTTCAATAAGAATCTTAATTCGATTTCTCATATTCTCAATTGATCGTGTTTTGTCTGCTGCAATCACAAAATCCATTACATCATGATTAGTCAAATTATCTGCTTGCTTGAATGTACCTTTAATGAGTAAGCTCTTTTGCTCATCAATGTAAATATGACCTTTACGCATCTCAACAGTGTATTTCTTTCCAGAAAATGCTTCATGCTTTTTCCAAATTTCTTGAATGATATAAGCTGGAGACTGCTTGATATATATATCATCAATAATTGTACTCATCGTTGGCACATTGCCTATTAGCATACCGAAATCGGTTAGTACTTTAGTAATCGCCTGAGACGCTGGAATACGATTAAACTGGTATACACTAGTAGACTTTCCTAAGTACCAAGCATAATCATATCCAGTATATTTGATAGTATCTCTACCTGATTGTCCTTCAGTGACTAAAATCCATCTATGTATTTCTTCATTATCTTTTGTGAGAACAATAACATCCCCCAATTCACATGGATTCTTCGGAAAGTGTTGTGGCATATCATGGTATGCGATTTCAAATTCGCATGGACAATACATACTCATATCTGAATCCCATGATATCCCTGACATTATAGGCGTAATATCATATGATTTTGTTCCATCGTTTTTAATTAGTAATATCTTATACATAAAGTCATCGCCTCAAATCTACAAATGGAAACTCAGTAAAACTCATGGAATAATTAATATTTCCATCTTGTCTAACATCCCATTCAAAGTTATCAATAGTAACCGCCATGTTAATAGTTTTCTTTTTTTTATTATCAACAATGATTAATCTAACGGGTATCCGTCTGTCTCTCCAACGCTCGATAGTATCTACATATTCCATGCCCCATATGTTGCGTTTTTGTAAAAATGGGTAGTCTCGCACAGGGAAGAAGGATGAAAAATCGATTGTTTTTAAATCTCGTAAGCCTATCATATTAAGATTTTGCTTAAGTCCATTTACTTTTTGATTAGCGAATGGTGACGAGACTGAATACTCTTCGAGTGGTACTGGAAGTTGTAATACTTCTTCGTTATTATTTATGGATATAAAAGTTTCGATCAATTTGACATCTCCTCTCTATGCGGTTCCCCAAATTCCACGCTGAATTCTAGACACTAACGAATCAGCAATACTAGTTGAAGTGTTATCTTTCAAGGCTGCTTTCGTATTGGCCTTTGTTGCTGAGGTATTACCTTTAGTAGCATCAGTTAACACAGTATTAGCCTCTGTATTGCTATTCAAAGCATCGATTAACTCATCTTGCTTGACTTCTTCGGCTGTCTTTTTCTTGTCTTTCTCGGCTTGAGCTTTGTTAGCTTGTTTCACAATTGCGTCATCGCTAAACTTAGCACCGTTCATATCTACTTTTGGAATTAAATTTAATTCACTATCCCATTTGGGCTTTTCAACATCAGCCATAGCGCCGCTAAAGTCTACTTTTCCTAAACCACTAAATGATAACTCTTTGACTGCATCGCCAAATCCTAAGGCATTGGATACTGCATTAGCACCTTTGATTAGCAGATTTATACCGCTTAGCGCATTATCGACCAAACCATTAACCAAACCAATAAATCCGTTTACCCCAGCTTCACCAGCTTTTAATATGCCATTCCATATGCTCTTTCCTGCAAACTCAATGCTATCCCATGCAAATTTGTAAACTTTTAACATAAAGTTAGCGTAAGTGATAAACATATTTACTGCCCATTGCGTAGCTCCTACAATTGCGTTCCATGTATTCATACCCATTAACTTTACTTGTTCCCAATTATTGATAACGTACATGCCAGCTGTGACTAGTAAGCTTAGCAAAGTAATAACAAAACCAATCGGGTTAGCCTTCATTGCAGCATTCAGTCCTCGTTGAGCTAGTGTTAATAAGCCAACTTTTCCTCCACTTGCTGCTGAAGCATTTCCGTAAAATGTAGTCCATGTTGCTAGTAGTTTTATACTTGCTGTCTTAGCAATGGTGATAACATTAGCGGCTGTTACTGCTACTGTGTAAGCAGTTATTCCACCAATAACACCGTAGACAATAGGAGATATCATAGACCAATTTTCTGTTACAATCGTGTATAATCCCAATGCGGCATTGGTAGCTCCAGTTACAGCATTAGCTAATTTAGGCAACACTTCATTCACAGTTGGTAATAGCTTAGCGCCTATCTCAGCGCCTGAATCAGCCAATACCCCTTTTAGATTCAATAGTTGAGATGCAAATCCACTTGATTCTCTTTCCGCTGTACCTATAGCATTTTTGGATTGATCTACTGCGATTCTGTAGCGTAACTGTACCTTTTCCAATTCAGTTAAATCTTTGAACTTTCGCTTATCACCTTCACTAGCTAGTTTTTGCGCTAATATGGTTTCGTTGATGACAATACCCATTGCTTTAAGATTTTCTGTTTCCCCGAGAAGTCCCTTCCTTACTCGATCTACACCTTCAGCAGCTCCACCTTGTAAGTTACCAAATGAAGCTAAATCTGTTCCCAATGTTTGAATCTGTTTAGATAACTCAAATCCTTGTGCTGTTGTCGCTCCAAATCCAGTAAGCATATCTTGTGAGTCAGCTAATAATGACTTGATTTCATTCCTTGATCCACCTACAACGTCACGATATGTTTTCGCCCAATCTTCGGCATCTTTACCCATCGCACCAAATACTACATTAAACTTCGCTTGCATTTCTTCAGCATCAGATGCTAGTTTCAAAACGTTTGTTCCCAGTGTTGCGAATGATAAGCCTGCCATTGCAAGCCCAACCATGCCTATTCCTGTTTTGAGAGCTGACCATGTTTTATTAGATGTTTTCTCTAAGTCTTTAAGGCTAGTTTTATACTGTAAAGTACTCTTATTGATCTTTGCTAATCCAGTTGTAAACTGATCTTTTAAACCTATTCGATGCTCTATTCCTTTGCTCATTTCATTTATTCACCTCCACACAACAAAAAAAGGGAAGCTATTTGCTCCCCCACGCCTTCGCCTCTTGTTCCATTTGCAGAATCATTGATTGTGCCATAAATCGCTTTGTATAAAAATCAACGTTAAGCAAATAGTCAAGTTTAAAGCCTTTTTGTAAAAAATAATGATAGAATAAGGCTTCTCCATCATCATTTATTAGTTTTTTATTTCGACATCCACAATTCTCACGCTATCATTAGTACCAAACATACCGCCTAGTTTCCCAGCATATTCAGCGATTGATTCAAGTTCGTTATCATCTTCAAACATTTTCTTGACCGCCTCAAGAGGCTCTGGAAAAACAGAACGATCAATCAATAATTCTTTCAAATTTGGTTGTACTACACATTCATAGACAATCTTTGCATTTGCATCATCTGCATTGTCATTTGCAACTAGCTTAGCAATCTCAAATATGAGTGCTTTATCAGGTTCTTGGATAGTGATAACACTATCAATAGATTTAATGTGAAGTTTCTGTGTTTTAAGCTTCTTCTTCGCTTTATTTCCTGCTTTTTGTAACAATAATTCTTCAATAGTTTTAGCCATTTATATGTAATCCCCTTTTTTAATCTACTAAATCAATTACGTCATAGTCACTGAATTTAAAGCTTAATTCTTCATTCGTGATTGCTTTATTTTCAAACTGGATTAGTGAAAACTTGTCAAACGTACAGTCCTTTGCTGTAACGCGTTGTGATTCTCCTAAACCGTTTTTAACCAATCCAACAACTGTTAATCTAGGTGCTATTCCTCGTTTTACGCTCTCTGCAAATAGTTTAAGTGCTCGACTGTTCATCTTTTTCATGGTTAATGAGCCTTCACCTGCCCATCCAATTTCACGCTGAAATGTACCATAATGTCCGACAAAATTTATCTCTTCAAAGTTCATTGTCACATCCATTGAAAATTGGTCAATTTCTGCCAGTTCATCTCCACCAATCCACAACTTACCCTCTGTGCCTGTGAATGTTTTATTAATATTTGGTGCTACCATTGTATATTCATCCCCTTATTTAAATTGAAATCACAAAACTAATATCTTCAAACGATTGAAGGAATTTAAGATTACCTTTAACAAACATCTGCTTCTTAAACGGCTTATCTTTAATTTGTTGGTCAGTTAGATCACTTACATCTGTACCGATATATTCCCATGCTAAACGTTGCTGCTCAATATCAATATCAAATCTATTGTCATGTTGAGCATCAAGTACGGTATTCTCAAGTGACGACAAATAAGCATTAGCCGATGTTAGCAACAACACTTGATTATCATATGAGTTCTTAAATGTTCCAATTTGCTTATTGAATGTGCTTCTTAGATCATCTTGAATCAAATCTAATCCTTCTACTACCTCGATTGATTTCCAGTCTTCTGATTTCGGAGCAGCTACAGTTGTAAAGCTATTGATACCTCTACCAACCTTAACTTGCTCATCATCTTTGATAAGGATCAGTTTACCATCATCAATATCAGCATCAGCATCAATTGACTCTGTGATATCAATCACCTCATCTAATACTAGATAAGTCGCCGAACGTGTCAATGGTAAAGCAGCTAACAACCCAGCAATACGTCCCGTATAATCTGATGCTGTATATGTCTTATCTGCTGTCACAATTCCTTCTGTGGCAAAGTTAACAATACCCTCATCATTAGCTGTGCTATTTGGCAATACAGCCTTAAATGTTTTCTTGTTGTTTCGTTGTGACTTAATCCATGTTGTAATATCTGCTGTATCGGCACTAGCAATACTAGGCACTGCAAGCCAATTGAAACGCTTAGACGCTAATACAGTTAGCTGTGCTGAGTAATCTGTATCATCAGCCTTACCTCTAACCACAATCACTTTGTATGGAGCTGATAGTATTGTTTTCTTAATCAAATCAAGGTTATCTGCTGTCCAATCTTCTGTTACAATATCTGTGATTGTTTTATACTCATATACTGTATCAGTCTTAGTATCATCTCTAATAATAAGAGCAACAATACCTCTTTGACTTCTAATAACAGCCGATACAGCCTTGCTATTAAACTCGATTTCTATTGAGGGTAACCCCATTTATATCACCTTTTCTTTCTATATTTTTTGTAATAATTTATATAACTCTTTGTCTAACATGTCATACCATTCTGCTTCTATATCTGCTCTAGTTTTAGGAAATACTCTCTTACCTTCAACAAATCCTGTTTCATTACCACTTGCATCTAGTATACGTCTTCCATTCTCAACTAAATGTGCATGAGGGGCTATCTTACTACTCGTATATACCCTTACTGACCATTGTCCAGTAACAGGATCGAGAAATAGCTTGCCTCGCTTAATAGACTTATAATAGTTACCTGTTTCTTTGCCAACTATACTTTTAGCTTTACGTGCTGTAATTTGCTTTGCTTTATTTCCCATTGTTCTCAGCAACTTCTTGGACTCATTGGGAAATGTCTTAATTAGCATTTCTATGTTGCGCTGAAACTCATCTAATCCAGTTGTTTCGATGCTAAATAATTTCGTCATCTAACACTAACTCCTCTAAGTCTTCATATACAGGTTGTTGTCTATTACTCTCATCTAGATATGTTATATCAAATTCAAACCATAATACTTTGTCCGTAACATCAGTAGTAGCTTCATGTATAAGAATTGTCGTGTCATCAATTGATAAAGTATAATTAAATAATTGTCTTAATTCATGTTGTTTTTCTAGAATCTCAGTCGAGTAGTCATACAGACTTGTAGGAAAGTAATATATCCTAATGCTCATTTGATTTTCAGTGTAATTTTGTCGCTCATTAAACCTAATATCTTCTAGCACGACCTTAAATGATGGTCTAACAAATCCTTCTTCAACGTCTGTCGAAATTACTTCTATATCAGGAAATGTATTACTAAGCACAGTAGATATCAATGCATCTATTTTTAATGGAGTAATCATTATGTCGTCACTTCCTTGCAAAAAATCTCTAGACTCTCATTAGAAAAATATGGATTAAGTATATAGATGATATCGAATCTATGACCTCTGTAAACTAGATGCATATCCTTTGTAATCTCTTTGCCTGATTGATAACGGCATATTGCTTTATGTGTACATTGTGTAAGCATTGTTTCAGCTTGTGAGCGTATCATATTACCCGTTTGAGGTATTAACTCACATCTCATATACTTCATAAACTCATCAACGTAGACTGTCTTACCTTGTGCATTTATAGTCTTTACTTTCTTATATACCTCAACTCTATGTCTTAATTTACCCGCTTCGACTTCCATTTTTTATCACCTACAATAGATTTACAGCATGCATATTGAGTATTAAATCAGCAACTGGATTGAGCTTGTCTTTGTCTACTGCATATTGTCTTTGAGTGTACATATCATTACATATAACTAAATAAGCAATAGCAATGTCATCTTTGCTATTGATATCGTCATATGATAATCCCGTATAGCTTGCAACAAATGCTTTACCACCAAACAAAATAGCGTCAATAAAGTTGTCATCATGATCCCAGTCAATATGTGCGTAATCTTTTAAAAATTGTTTAGTAACTTCACTTACTTTCATATTTACACCCCTTAAAAAGGAAAGCGGCATAGTCAATTAAGCCTACACCGCTACATATCAACTTACTTTACAATTAGTGCAGCAATCTTTTGATTATCTACCACTTTACTATCAGCTTGAATGAATGCATTAACACCAATTGCATATTCATTTGAATACTTCTCAACCAATACGTTTACCTCTACATCTTTGCTTAGTTTAACAACGATACCAGACATATCACCATAGAAAACAGCTTTATTACCGATAGTTGTAGATACGGCAACAGAAGATGAAACGTGAACAGGCTTACCAAAAATAGACCAGCCGAATCCATTTGTGATATCTTTGTTTAGGATATATTGACCGTCTGAATCTTTAAGTTTACGAAGCGATTTCAATGTAGCTTTGTTCATAATCCACACAGCGTTTGCTTGATATACTTCTGGAACAGCCATTTGTAGATCAATCAAATCGTCAGCATCAATTTTTACTGTAACTGCTGTAGTAACAGTATTAGTAGTTGAAGCAATACCAGACATTTTGTTAGTAGTACCATTGATAAGCTCTTTTTCTAGGAAGTCAGCAATAGCTTGTGCTACTTTATTTACGATGAAAGAAAGCAAATCAACATCAGTGTTGTTAAGTAGTGACTTAGATACTTTTGCTAACACGCCAACTACATAATCGTTAAGTTCTACAGTTGTAAATTTGCCTGTGCCTTCAGTTAACTCTGTAAATTCAGCACCTTGATAAGCTGCGCCGATGCTAGAAGTTGTCTCATCGTATACAGGGAATACTAGTTGGCCCTTAACATTATAAACTGTAGCCAAGCTATAAATTGGTGATAATTCTTTAACTTTCTCGATGATTTGTGCTGCAATTGTTTTTGGTACGATTCCACCGCTAGTTGATTGACTTAATGCACGTTTCTCACCACGTACAAATCCCAAGAAATTCTGTTCATCTAATGCACGTTGTTCTGTTTCTTGATTACCTTTTACTTCTACTTTTTTATCCATTGATCTAACCTCTTCCTCTAATTTAAGTGTATTATCAATACCTGCAATTTCTGTTTTTACTGCTTCAATACGAGTAGTCTCATCTTCTGTAAATGCACGAGTTTCAGCCTTCGCTTTGCCAACTAAACCTTCCATTTCTTCAATCAGTGTGTTACGTTTTTCGATTAATGCTTTCATTTATAAATCCCCTTTTCGTGCCATCATGGGCAATAGTATTTTTAAAATAAAATAAGCCGCTCAATTAGCGACTAGAATGTTTGTGTTTTAATATGTATAAATCTAAATCAGTTACGCTATAATCAATCGGTTCTGTTCTAATTTCTTCTTTAATTTCTATGTCTTCGACTGCATCAATAAACTCTACAGCGTCAGTATTTCTATACTCGGTAATCGTATGTAAGTCATCTCTCATCTCAATTGATGTAGCGATATAAGCAGGAGTACTAGTCAATATACTGACTTCTGGTAGTGTAATTTCTTCTAAATATCGTCTCTGCATGCCATCTTTACCATCTTCCCAGCTATCTTTTATAGTTTGAAAAGCAAATGACCAGCCTGTTAATTTCTTGTTTTTAGCTTGTTCCATAACCTCAGGATCATTGATTATTGCTACTGCTCGTAAGCCAATATCATCTTCCCATAATTGTAGGTTACCATCCTTTGTGCTACCCAGTTTCCTATTATTGTTATGATTAAATAGTAGATCAACATTATCAGTTGCTTCTAAAGCACGTTGGAACGTCTTAGCTTTAACTTGTTCTATAAATTTGCCTTTTGGTGATGGTAATATACGACTGTCACGTGACACAACATTTACGTAGCCTTCGATATGTACTGATTCATTCCTGATTTCCACTTTCATCTTCATCACCTCCTTTACTCGACCTACCTACAGTAGAAGTTTTGTCGGTATTTGGAGTATAGATTTCTTTAGTTTTAGGATTAAAGAGCACATCTTGCAAACCTAACTTAATAAAATCAAGATTGTACGGTTCATAGTCCTCTAAATATCTGATCTCATCCCACTGCATAAATCCATTCTTAATAGCTATCTCATAAGCTTTGAATCTCTCTACCATGTCACCCTTCATTAAATCTTTAGTATCAAAGGCAAAGTAACGCTTTTTCTTCTCAACTTCTAGCAGCATATCTCTGTTTAATGATGTCTCGAATGCTTTAATAATAGGTAGTATGCAAATCTTAATAAAGGCTACATATAATACGCTCGAACCACTATCCCATAGGTTTGAAGGAATGCCGAATAGTTTAGTTATCTCACTAGCATTTGTTTGTTTATTTT
The DNA here is from genome assembly GCF_056786395.1 of Paenibacillus sp. Y951. Lineage (NCBI taxonomy): Bacteria > Bacillati > Bacillota > Bacilli > Caryophanales > Paenibacillaceae > Paenibacillus > Paenibacillus sp. Y951. Next base: position 133,649 of record NZ_JBXCIY010000012.1, read on the forward strand.
CATTCAATTGCAACTCTACACTAGTAGATGAGGCCTCTTTAAAATCTAACCCTTCGTTTAGTACGATTACATTGTCAGTGTTATCTTTATATAGATTATTCCAAGCTGTTTTTAATGCTGTCATTGCCTCTTCAGTTAATTTCTTCTGCGCCTTAATGAAACCTTTCTTATTACCACCAGTTTTCATCAATAACTTTTCATACTTAAGCATTAGATAAGCAACTGTTAACATGTTATTATTATCATCAACAATACCAGTTCCAGTTGCACCGTCTTTTGTATTACGAATTAGCTTAATAAAGTCAAATGGTCTATATGTTTGACCATTCACAAGTATGCTGTAGTCTTTAAAGATTGGATTAGAGTTTTTATTAATGCTAACTACTGATTCATCAACATAATGTAAGCTTTTAATCGCATTACGTTCCTTGTTGATATAAGCATATCCTGCTCCAGCTAACAGATAATCTTTGATGATTGCTTTTTTAAATTGGAAACTATCCAATGTATCTTTTGTGTCGTCATTTAATAAGCTAACTATAACATCATCATTAACAATGCTAACTTTGCCATCTTGCTCTTGATAAAGATTAATTGGTAGCATAGCAATCGTATTAGAGATTAACTCAACACTAGCTGCTAATGTGGGTATTTGCATAGCTTGCTCAATTGTAATATTATCTACACCAACAGAAGCTTCAAGTAACACCTCTTCTAATGTCTTTGCTCTCTGTTCATATGTGCGCCAACTTTTGTATTTTTGTATCAATCCCATTAATAATTTTCACCTCCCTCTTAACTATCCTACTTGAACTACAAAGTCATCTACATCTAGCATCTCATCAATTTGCAATAGGTAGACAGCCATAATAAGACTCACAACCATATCAACTTTACCGTTACTCTTCTTCTTTGATATGTATTTACGTAATGTTGTATCTTCTGTAACTTTTGCGTTTTGAAAGTTGACTTCAAGAAGCTTATTCTCCTCATATTCAAACTTCTGAGATAGAATGTATTCTTGCAGTAATTTGGTCGGAGCGTGAAGCGTGTCAGAATGCTGTCTAATTTCTACACAATCATATCCTGCGGCTTCTAGTTTCTGTGCAGACGATAAACAGTTGTAGCGGTCGTATCCGACTTTAACTACATTAACCTTATGCTTCTCTTCGATTTGCATAATCATCTCCTCAATGAACAAATATGATATGGTTAAGTCACCAGTTGCAAAGCACTTCCCACTTTTAACATGAGCATGATAATCCTCTTTCTCTGATTTAATCTTCTCTTCAATGCGATCAGCAGGGATAAATGCATAACTATCAGCTAGTATATTGCCAGTCTTCTCATCCAAAGCTGCCATCGAATAAGAAGCATTATCAGTCGTTTGAGCTAAATCCAATGAAACATAGACATTACGACCTGTCCAATCAATCTTATTTACTTTGCATTTCTTTAATTGAGTTACATCAATATAAGACTCTGTACCAATTCCTTGATATATGATATTACAATGCTTCGTTATAAAATTCTGCCGTCTACTTGGTACTTCTATAGCTACTTGTCGTTTACTTAGTAAGTCTTCCATGATTTCAGGAACATCTACCACTAGAGGATTAGCTTGTAACAAAATGTTATCGTCTGTCATCCAATCCTTTGTATTGTCTGGCTCATATAGCAAAGCAAATACTTTATCATCAACTACTGTTCCATCTAATACCTTTTTGGCATATGCCACTTCATCCTCAAATGGATTATCAAATGTAGGATACTTTGTTGAGATTATACAGCCTAACTTATTAAGCACTGTTAATTGCCCGCTCCGCATAGCTTCAATAGGATAGTGGCTATTTAAAGCGCCCGTTTCGTCAACTAGGAATACTGATGCCAATTTTCCATCCATCCTACTTGTGCTATAGTTTAGAGGGATAAATTTATTGTTATTAATGAGACATTCAATGTCATCACGTCTAATTTTAAACTTACTAGTCAAGGCTGGACTAACACTGATTGTTTCCTTAATTGCTTCTTTGACTTCACGGCTAAGTGAGCCATCAGGAGCGACAGAATAAAATTTACTAAACTTAGGTTCAAGCAAAAATAATAATATAAACATAATATTAATAATCCAAGTTTTACCATTCTTTCTGCAAATCTCCAAAATTGCAGTCTCATATCTACGTTTGCTTGTATTATCTTTATGTACCGTACATAGTATTGCGACAATAAAAAAAGCTTGGAATCCAGCAATACAGTCATAAACTGTGCTGCCAGCATTCAAGCCTTTTGCCATATTCATTAATTTTAACAAGCTGTCAATCATGTTGATTTTATTACTGTCGATTATGTATTTGTCGTCATGACCATTTGCTATATTGATGAACTCTTTACATTGTAATATTACATATTTAGGAGCTACTATAGTTCCCTCAATAACACCTTTTGCATATTGATAGCTTTTATGATTAATCACCATTACCTCCACCTTTTAATGCCTGAAGGAGCGGATCGGCTTCATCTTTCTTCGTTTGGAGATTAATGTTACCTAGCTTAGCTCTACTCGCTGGTGATAATGAAAGTTCCGAATTGCAACGATACAAGTCTTTCGTATATTTGTCTTTGGCAGATAGTAAACTTTTATCCTTTAAGTTTTCAATATCATCATTAATCAAGGTTTCGATTTCTTGCAAGCGATCAATCGCAATTGCACAAGTTGACAAAATGTAAATATCTAAGTTACCTAATATTCCACTCGCTTTTAGTTGGTTAACAATATATCTAAATATCTTTTTCTGCTTTGTGCTCAAATATGTAGGCGGTCTTATTTTATTGTCACTGCCTCGAAGCTTATTTTCATTTGCTATTCGTTCCGCAATTTCAGCTTTCGTTTGTGAACATTCAGTCAATACTTTTGCTGATTTTGTTGGTCTTGCCATACACCTCACCTTCCTTTCTATTTAGTACCTGATGTTAAAGTTTCATTTTACAGATTTTGTGTAAATGATTGGGGGCGTGTCGTGTCTGATAATGTTAAAAAATCACATTTTTTTTTGGTGGGGGTACTATTTAACTTCACCACACTAAAGCATCAAAGGGAATCACACTTTTCTCTCTTCCTGCTCATTTACTATCTCAATCAACTCATCGACTGGTATATAGCTTCTCTCTGCGTCTGAATGATGCATTGAGCAAAGAGTGACGAGATTATCGTTATCTAATCGTTTACCCCAGTCATCAACCAAACTAATGATATGATGAACACTAGTACCTTCATATACATACTTGTCTCTTGTCCCATACAATTCCCTTATACATACTTGACACAGTCTCATGTCTCTATCTTGAATCTCTTCTCTTTTACTTTTCCACATCTTACCATTTCTAAACAATCTCATTGCTTTACGTTGCTCAGTACTATTGTCATAGTCTCTAGTATCTCTCTTTGGCTTGCTAGAACATACAAACTTGATATCATGTATTCTCATACAATGCTGACAACTCTTAAACACTTGTACCCACACCAACAACTGATGTTTTGAGTTTATCCCTTACTTCCAGTATCGCTTCATCGAGTGTTTTATCACGTAGATCAATTGTTACGTTAGCAAAGTTTTTTGTGTAAACAACATCATTCAAGCCTAGATCATTCTCAATTGAATTAATCACTTTAATCATTCTCAAATACAATTGCTCTTGATTTGGTTTAATTTTATACATCTCATTAAGCACCTTCATGTATTCCAACTTTAGATCAATATTATTATGATTACGCATTATTCATCTTCTCCTTTTTTTATATACTACTATCGCAGTAATAGCACTAAACATAAGCATTACTGCTGCTATCATCCATTGCCCCTGACTATATAAGATTGCTGCACAGCTTATGCACAGCATCTCAACTGGCGAATGTAGTCTACTGAATAGATACTTCATCAATATTCCTCCTTGAAATAAAAACAAAAAAGTCACCCAATTAATACGGATGACTGATGTAAAATTATGTAGTATAATTACGTAAAACATGATAAGGAGTCTAACTATGTCTAAAAATAAAACTCTTATCACACATGCAGATTTCGAAAGAATGCGTGTATTCTCACAGCTTGTAAACGTCTATCAGAATGATTATTTGATTGATGCTGATATTAAAATAGTTTCGCATGATGATATTAAAGTCACTGCAAACAATGGTAGTCACTACTTTAAGTCTAGCTGCATATTTGTTCGTGCTTAAATAATGTCTTATGTATACCTTCATCTTCGCACATCTCTACACTTAACTCTTCAATTTATACATTTCGCAAAATGAAATAAATCTTGCCATCTTTATAACCATCAACGTATCTATTTGTCTCTTGTGTACTGCTAACTATCACTTTGTCATTGAAATTATAATGATACGCTAATGTATCAGCAAAACTCTTGTCAAGATTGATACAGTCAAACTTTTCCATATGATCAAAATGACATATTAACTCTACTTGCTTATTAAAGTCGATATCTAATTCAAAAATATCAGGCAACTCATCATAAGGAAACCAATTAATCCAATCTAAATACGCTTTGCTCTTTCTAGTAGCTGATTTACCGCCTAAATTTACGTATTCATACATATAATTCTCGCTAAACGCATGAATATTAATCGTATACATATCCTCAAGCTTCGGCTTCAGATGTTCAATTTGTTTCTGTAAATTCTTATTTTCCTTTGTTAATTCTCTCTTTGCTGCTCCATTTTTAAAATTACTAATCTTATCAATATCTTTTGCTACTTGTCTTAATAATTGTTCAATTTTATGTATAAATGCTATATCATTTTCGTATGTATCTTGCTTATCTAATAGTGTACGTTCAATATGTTTATATGCTGTTAACTTGTTTTTAGCTGACCATTTGCTAATGTAATCCTTGATATCATTATATGTATTATATACATTGTCTTTTCCATCTATCGTAGCATCTAGTAATGCTTGTCTACGTTTTTGTGGTGTAGCAAATCTAACAGCATTATCAATTTCAGCATCAGTTGCAGACGGATCAATATATATTTTATTTTTGCGAATAGCTGGAAGCACATCGAATGCAATCCATTTTTGCATATTTAAAGCTATCTCTGCATTAGAATGCATCATAAGCAAATATAGATATGATTCAGCAATAAAATCACCTTTCCCAACTTTCTTGGGAAAATTAAAAGTGGATAAATATTTATTAATTGTCTCAAATCTTACATACTCTTTTCCTTTTTTCGATTGTGTCCATCCTAAACTTTTCGCTACTGATTCTGCTTCGAATTCTACTCCTTCGTTTGTTACTCGTGCAGCTACCTCAAATATTTCGTTGCTAAATTTTTGAACATTACTCATCTTCTTCATCTTCTCCTTTTTTATATGAAGCCAACACAAAAAAGGACTGCTAAATAATTAGCAATCCCGTTTGTATTAGTCCCGTCTTAAAAAGATGTCTACTACATCATAGACTATTAGATGATCTACTGTATTATTAACGTCCGCAGTACTCAGACGACGACAAATAAGAGTAATCATTGACTACTCTCTTGTCAGCTAATAAAGGAGCTACCCTTCCCAAAAACAATGGGAATATGAATATTTAGTTGTTCGCCACGTCACGAACTGGAACCATCATCTCACAGGTTCACTTGCTCTCTGTCAAACTATATTCACTCTATATTATAGAGATTGTATACAAAGCACGAACATTTCTGCTCGTCGCTTATCGGAGGATGAACATGGGAACCAGCATATAACTGGCGATACCGACATTAAAAAAATAAATATTATATTATAAATTCGTGTTTGTGTCAAATGAAAAAAATCTAATATATTTGAGAGATAGCTGCTATTACTCTAGCAATATAGCTATTCATAGATTAATAATGATCGATCTTTAACTCAACTACCTCTCCATATAGGAACTTTTAGCATCTCTATAATACCCTTTAAATCATTGTGTTTTATAGAGATGATTTTCCAAAAAGTGTGGACTTTTAATTTTTAAATGCATTGACAAATGTTTCTTTTTGTGTTTGATACATAAAATTAAGTAATTTTCGTGTTATTTTTGTATCAGTTTTCATCTTTGCAATCTGCATTAACAATGTATACATCGTATCGGGATTGAGCGTTAATCTACCAATGCGAGTAGTGTAAAAATCTTCAATGCTCTCGATTGCTCTATATACTTCTTCATCATCCATACTTTCATTTTTGCGAACACTAGCAGTCTTATCTCGCATATTCCGAGCGTACTCAATGATTTTTTTAATCTGCTTCCTGTCACCTTTTTTAACATTACCATTCTTAATCAGGCTAGTTAGCGTCAATGGAACTTTTTCGTTAGCATCTGGTAGTCCACTCATACACTCATTCAAGTAATCCATTGGGCAATTATATTCCATCGTTTTAATCTTATCGCTCTCACTCACATATTTCCAAAAATTAGGTTTATCTTTACGTAACTCTTTCATTTTTTTGACGTTAGCAATCTCTTTTTTGATATCTACATCATATAATTTCTTGCTTAAGTCAATGCAGATACCGCTTAACACAGTCATGACATCAACCTTCTTAAGCAATTCCTTTAATTTATCTCTTGTGCTTCCATTGTCCAGTAAATCCCAGTAAGTGCTTAAGCATAATTGTCCCTGATTGGTTACTTCGCCAATATTTCTTTGACTAGTTGATAGTTGATTATCTATAATAGCCATATTCTTCATCGATATCTGATATTTTTTCTTGTCGCTCTCTACTGCATTAACGCATACTCGATATTCTTGACATTTCTTAGCTAATCCCAATAGTAATTTATTGTCGAATATTGCCACATTATCACTATCGTAGTCACATCCCGAGAGGATATCTTGCAAAGGGAAATCAATCGCATTCACACAAACGATATTAGATGTAAGATTGAAATATTTTTCGATATCAGCATTATGTATATTCTCAAAAATCACTACATTTGATGGGCTTGTATGTGGATTACGAAAGCCGACTAACTGCTTACCAAACTCATGAAGTGTCGTATAAATTTGATTCCCAATTAAAGGCGACTTGATTTCTTTACCTATTGCATGAGCCAGCATTTCCATGCTGTTTCCAATCAAAACTGCATAATCACCTTGCAGTCTAACCTTGCCACTCTTGACATGCGTTACATGTTTATTGATCTCTTTTTTGCGAAAATCTCTGAACTGCTTAGTACGTACAATCTCTTTATTATGTTTATATAACTCAACGAACATCATATTACTATTAATACTGTTAGCTGATTTTCTTACGTATTCAATGAAAAAATCATCATCATTTTTAAGACTCATAGTGTACTCATCACGCTCATATGCTGCTAATTCCTTTATGTCTTCAAGGCTCGCTGGCAACGAATTGATCATCTGATATGATGTCTGTTGTTTATCATCATGTCTACTAGCCTTTTCGCTCTTACACACTCCAAATATTGAACCTTCAGTTTCAACAATATTCTTCCAGTAACTCCACATTTCCTTTTCTCCGCCAACAATATCAGCATATTTCAGCGCTTTAAGTGAGCTTGGTGTAGTAATCATGTGAATGTCTGATGCAAGCAAAGCATTACCGAACATGTCAGATATCTGCCATTCGTCATATGACACATCAAATGGACAATTATCTATGAGATATTTTTGAATGTTACAGTTAAAAGCAGCAGACTTAAACATATGATTACGAAGCAATATCATTGCCTTACCTTGTGGAAAATACTCAGGTGATAGTAAAGATTGCCCATCAAACAGGTTATTGTTTATCGTTGTAGTCTCTTGGTGGCTATCAAGAAAACCGTTACCATTTTTTCTAATAACATTAGCTTCATGTGGAAATTGGCTGTATTTATCATCAACAATAAGAATATTTTTTGGATTAATCTTAACTAAACTCTCTAGCGATGATCCGACTAGACTCTCGTATGCTAATAAACTAGCAAAATCAATCTCATCTTCTCCAAATGATAATCCTATTCGGCTCCAGCTAATCATCTCGTCATGTAAACTCTTTTTGATAAATAAGCATTGTCCTGTGCGTGATTTAGCACTAGAGCGCTTATACACTACATATTTATGACCGTTATGTGTGAAACCATTAGTATATAGATGCTTTCTAAGTTCCTCACTGCTAACCTCACACCAATTTCCGTCTCCAATCTTACTATCTAATACAGAATTAAACTCGATAAGCTTCTGCTTGTATTCTTCCTGTTCATCTGTTAGTTTGGCTATTTTTTTATTGTTAACTTTGATGATTTCCTCCGCAGAGCGAACATTATACTTAAACTTGAGATTAAATATGTCATCAGAGATTCGCTTTTTGTTTGCTTTGGTTACTTTCATTCCAACTGAAACCAATTTATTAAGTTCTAAACTGTTCGGTATCATGCCTATATGATCAAGTTCAATTTCCTTATCTCTGAACATGCTACTATATATATGACTTGCTTCAATTGATGGTATATACACTGATTCCTCTAGTTTTTTCAATGGTAAATTATTATCCAATATAAATACTCCTCCTATGATATATAGATGTTATTTTTACTATTAGTTATGTATAATTTGAGCTTAGATTGCGTGTCTAGCGTGTTCAGATGCGATGTTGAATAAGATACCGAAACATCTATAAATTATCATGATCTATCTCTATACCAGCATTCATCATGTCTCTCTTATATTCATTTTCGTACTTTTCAAATCTACCGTCATAATCAATGCAATCTATATAGTCATTTATCCTAATCTTACAACTCTCAATAAATCTAATATCAATTCTTTCTCGCTCACAAATCTTAAATAGTTCGTAATCATCGTATTCAATTGTTCTTATCTTTCCTATTTTCCATTGACTGCTCTTAACCTTTTCTTTAAGACTTGAAACAGTAATCTCTCCGAAACTCACACTAAAAACTATATCCGCATTCTTCCTGAATCCTTTTCTTCTTTTATCTTTTGCTTCTCCGTTTTCATTATAGAAACTGTTCCAAAGTTTCTTTTTCTCATCATCTAATACAACATAGTACATATTTTCTTCTTGTTTCATACTCCCATCAACATAAGCACCTGAAAATTTATATATCCTTGGATCACTGGAAACAGTGTTCATTTGATTAATTTTGGTAACTAGACATGATCTAGAGATACCAAGCATTGAGCACAATTCAGCATGTGACACTTTTACTCCAGCGTTACGAAATGTATTATGATTAAAATAAGAATACAGCCAAAACTTCTCACGATCATCAAATTTATCAAAAATTAAGTATGGAATCTTTATAAAAGACTCATCAGAAACCAATGGAAAAGTAATAGATAATATTTCATCTTTATGTATACTGTCACTATCACAATCAAATATGATATATCCTCTGTCACGTAACAAGAGAAGATCAATAACTATTGATTTTCTTTTTTTAGTATTGCTACCATCCAATTTACATCTGATTCGGTGATATATTAAATTAATACTAGTATCAGTAACCCAATTATCTATGAGCTGCTGACGATTACGAAATAGAAATGCATATATAAATAATTGCTGTGCTGATAGTAAATCCTCACCGATATGAAAACTACGTTTGAATATTAATATAAAACTATTAATTATTGATGACATTTACCCACTCCTAATCTTAAATGATACATAATAAACCTGTTTCTGTGCCTTTGATCTTGAACTTGATCTTATGTTTTGAACTTATCTTTGTTATTTAAGCGATAGCGACCAACAATTTTTCAATGAAGCCACGCGCGCGTGATATACTCTTATACTTATACTCTTACTCTTATACTCTTATATCTTACTTTGTGTTTAGAAACGTTTTTTCATAGTCTAAAAACACTACGTTGTATGATATGGAACATAAAAACATCGATAATAATACTAGGTAGTGTTTTTAGGAACGTTTTTATGTGTCTATTTTGTACTAGTTTGCAACTAGTGTTTTTAGGAACGTTTTTATTTTGAAATAGAATCGTATGCTTCTTTAACCAGTTTGAATAAATAATCATTACCGCCTTGATCAGGATGTAATTTCTTCATTAAAGCTCTATAGACAATTTTAATTTCATCTTGAGAAGCATTATCAGCAACGCCTAACACTTGATAACTGTTACTAGTAGTCTTTTTACTCGATAAAAATGAGAAATCATAATCATCAGCGTTAAATTGCTTATATTCCTCTTCCTTTTTTCTTTCCTCTTGCTCATTTTTACCCATAAAGAATGATTCAACTTCGAAAATATCAGTCATACCATCAACTTTATTAATAAACTCATCAATAATTACGTTATAAACTATCTTAGTCATCGAGTATTTTTTAAGTAATACTAACATTGTCACAGATGCTTGATTTATAAACTCGACTCTTACATCATGAATAGCTAATCTAATGAGTGCTGGTAACATTAAATGTCTACATAAAGGATCAGCTATCTTATAAGCATCTACTATTAATAGTTGTTGTTTTTTACTAAGAATGCCAATGAGATTAAGTTGTTCATAATTAAGTTTGTAGCGTGTATCTCGTCTAATCGGTAAGATAACATTCTTAAGATTGGCAGCAAATTGATCTACTTCTTCATCCCAACAACTAGTATATTGAGGTTGTTCAGGTTGTTCAGTTTCCTTGATAGTTTCTTTAGTTGTTTGGCTATTAGTTTTCTTAATAATTTGTGGCTCTTTATTAGCTTTCTTGACTTCTCGTAGCTCTCGTACCGTCATATTATTAACAGTTTTCAATTCACCAGTTGATGGAATTAGATGTTCTTTTTCTCGTTGATCAGGTGGCATAGTTGCGATTTGATAGAGTGCATTTAACCCTAAATTGTGGTACGTACCATAATTTGACCCTATTTCCTCACTTACCTTCATCATACGATTAGCGTCATTCCAGTCTAAATTTATACTTTCCAACCATTTACCAAATTGTCCATGAGATAAGTCATTATCTTTAACATGCTTAAGCAGTCTACCTATTTCAAATACTGCTCCAGTGACAACTGTCTTGTAATGAAGAATCTCGTTTGTGATTGTTTCAAGTGATGTATCTAATTCCATTTCAACTTGTTTCATTTAATCCCTCCGTATAATTAGTGTTTTTATATGGTATATGTACTGCCAGTATGATTGGGGATTGGTAGCCCCTATGTGTCATAATTTTATTGATTACTGTGTAAGATTAGAGTTTAATAACGAAGCTAGTGAACTATCAAGATCAATAATAACTTCTAGTTCTCTTCTCTCCTCAATAAAATCAATCACATTGTCTAAATGCACTTTAGCCATTAAAACATATCCGTTCTCGCTGAAAAATCGCTGTGAAAACCATTGTGCCTTTTCCTCATCAAGTGTCCAAGAATACCCATTAGGATTGTTATGATCATTGATCCCTCGGTAGATTGTAATATAACCTTGCTCATCGGCATGTTTTTGTAGTTCGTGTTGCATGGATAATGTTGATATCACAGATTTATACTTTATGACTTGTTTATATATGTTAATATCAAGTCCATTCTCGCTCATAGTCCATATGTCTCTAAATACTTCGTACTTTTGGTTGTCAGGAATCTGGTAATACAATTCAATATATTTGCTGAAATATTGATGTTTAGGCAACAATAAAAAGTAGTTAAGAAATTTTTTTCGGCTATAAATTTCTTTAACTTTTTCTTGATATAAATTTCTGTCTCCTTTTCAGTCATCATAATACTCCTCCTATTATTTTGGTTTGAGCATAAAAAACATTAAAACTACTTGATTTGCTTAATTTGCTTGCATTTTGTAAATGTGCATGATATTATTGTTTTATCGCCATATTTTGATCAACAAAGTTAGTTTACAATTGTAAGTTATATACCTTTACCAAAAAAGCTTCAATCTAATGAAAAATTACATAAACTAAATCAAGCGCATCAACCTCTTTCTAGTAAAAAATGGTAGTATCATAGACGCCCTTGCTAGAATCTGCACCTATAATACTACAAATAATAACCTTTACAGCCTATAATAGTCAAGGCTTATTTTTCGTTTTCGTGAATAGTTACAGGGATATTTGTGAAATATTACAAGTATCCCTTTTTGCTGTTTAATCTAGCAAGTTCCTCTGAGATTGCTTTGAACCTCTTCTTCTTTCTGCGTAATCTAGCAAGTTCCGACCTAATTTCAATCCGCTCAGCAACGCTCATATGACGATTAGAGCCTTGTTTGATGAGGTTATGATACTTATCATTAATACTATCAATGTACTGCTCATACTTAGTTGTAGAGTTAGACATAGCAAGCACCCTCTCTACATTAAAATATTTAGCTTGTCTAATGTAGTGTTAATAGCATCACTGAGATTTTCATATAAACCATCCCAAACATTTGCGAACATTAATTGACACTCGTCATCCCAGTTCGCACTCATAACCATTTGAGCAATCCAAGGCTCGTTTGGTACGCCATGTGCGCTATTATCATAACCTTCTTGACCGACTGTGAATAGTAACTCTATTAAACTAGCTTTATTCGTTAGAGCATCCTCTACACACGACTCTAAGCTGCTTAACCATTCTTTGTTGCTTCCGTTCTCATTCACCTTAAATTGTGGCACTAAAATAGCTTGAATAGCTTCACGTTGATTTAGATTGATCTGTTCGATTGCGATTGTTGCTGTTGTCATAATAAACACTCTCCGATTAATAGAATTTTTTGGTTGTGAATTGATTAGAATTGATTGAAGAAAATCCAAATGGAAAGTCAACATTCCATTTGCCTAGTCTTGACCATTTTTTGAAGTTGACGTTCACGATAGAACTGTGAGAACTATCGTTCAATATTATTGCATCTGCTGCATTACTTCATTAATAATCTCATCACGTTCGACTCTCAGACGCTCAATTTCAAGTTTGATGGCTTGTCTACGTTGAGTAGTAGTATCAGCATCAATATGCTCTTTAGCGAGTGCTATGTGACGCTTTGAGATAGCAAAGAGTTTATCTGTATCTTGATTGTTCATAATCCAGATGAGGCGATTAAATGAAATAGCGTTGTCGTATAGTTCGCTGATCATGTTCATTATGTATGTAACCTCCTTTTGTGTTGATGTGCTGTGTGTTGTTCTCTTGGTGTAAATCTAATATAACACACTAGTGCAACACTATGCAATCACTTTATTTATTTAGTGTAATATGTTATAGTATTAGTGAAAGGGGATGAAACAAAATGGCTATAGCCGATGAAAATATTAGAGTAATGATTACGATGCCGAAAGAGTTAAAAGAGGAACTGGAAAAGGAAGCTAAAGAGGACAACAGAAGTTTAAGCAATTACATAATGGTGACTCTACAAAACAGAAAAAGGGAATAGTTATAAGAGTGAAAAATATTAAATAAACAATAAAAAAAGAAGCTTATACCGTTCCTCTTGTAGATACTACGGGGATAGGTTAGCTTCTAATTCTATTGTTTATTGTGTAAGATTGGAGCGCATACGAGCAGGATTTAGAGGAATAAAAAATATTATTAGATCAAAAATAAATAAAACAACTAAAAAAGACTTCCCTGTCATAAAGGAAATCTACTTTAGTTGTTTTATTTTGTTTATGCAACAAGCGAAATAATAGATACCCATTTAGTAACGATTTCAGTCGGAGGTCTCATCGGAGGCGGCAGTATTCCAAAGCCTGGCGAGGTGACTCTCTCTCATCATGGTGTGCTCTTTCTTGATGAGCTACCCGAGTTTTCCAGGCAGGTACTTGAGTTGCTTCGCCAGCCGATGGAGGAGCATACAGTCTCGATCTCTAGAGCAAGAAATCATGTTACCTTTCCCGCTTCATTTCTGTTAGCAGCTTCATATAATCCGTGTCCTTGTGGGTTTTATGGATTTGAACGTGAAGGAAAAAGCTGCACTTGCACACAGGCGATGATTCATCGCTATCGAGCCAAGCTGTCTGGACCACTGCTTGATCGGATCGATCTACAGATCGACGTTGCGCGCCCTACTTCGCTTATCCCATCGAAAGAAGATCTTGCTATGACCTCGCTGCAAATGAGAGAGCTAGTCGAGCAAGCAGTTAAGCTACAACAGCATCGTTATCGTAAATACGCATTTAACTATAATAGTGAGTTGACTACGCAAGGAATTAAGCAATTAGTTAAGTTGCCAAAGGAAGCTCATGAATTGATTGAAAATGCTTTTCAAGCACTTGGGATGAGTATGCGAGGATATGATCGAATTATAAAAATCGCCCGTACGATCGCTGATCTTGTAAATAGCGAGGAAGTGCAGTTAGAGCATGTTGCGGAAGCTATTCAGTATAGAAAACTGGACATTCAGCTACAACTGTAGCTGAATGTCCAGTTTGAGGTGGTCTTATCATTTTATTTTCTATTTTTTCTATGAGTTAGTAACCACTCATAGAGCTCTCTATTTTCTAATACTTTATACATAACATCATGTTTGACGTCTTTATATCTACTGAACTTAACTTCGGATTTACTTGTTGTAAGTTGACTCATTATTGTTTCAGATCCACTGATAGATACCACTTCATCATCTTCACCGTGGAAATTCCAAATCGGCATATCGTTCAACTTATTAATATCTGTGCCTTCATACCAACCAGCCATCGGTGCTATGGCTGCAAATAAGTCAGGCTCAGTCACCGCTATTTCCCATGTTCCATTGCCACCCATACTGAAACCAGATAGATATACTCTGTTTTCATCGATTGGGAATGTAGCTCTTAACTGTTTCAACATTCGAATTACAAGCTTTTTTTCTTCATTCCAAGAGCTATCATTTCGACATTGTGGGGTAATTACGATGAATTTCATATCTTTAATCATTTCGCAATACCTATTAATCCCATACTCATCTAAGATGGATAAGTCTGTTCCTCTTCTTCCGATTCCATGCAAAAAAAGTATCGTTGGGTATTTTTGTATGGAATGCGCATCATAATCTTCTGGGATTAGAATTTGATAACCTATATCCGATAATCCATCTGTAAATTTCCCATAAGTTCTTTTCATTTTATCCCCTCTATGATCATTCTAGCAATCTCTTTAGCTTCAATTGCAGTACTAGCTGGACCCGCTACATAACCATAACCTTCTGACAAAGAGTATCGTTCATTTATATCATCCAATTGGATCCATATCTTATCTAAATCATGAGAGACATCAACTGAACCAATGGTTATAGTATTTTTATTTGAATCCTTCGCAATTATAGAGCCTACGTAACGATTACCGTCCTCTGTAAGTTTGACATTGTACTTCAAATCTTCATCTACGCTCAACTCACCTAGAAACATGCCATTCCCTACTAGACTGTTATAGCGATCTCCTTTCATAGAGACGACAATCGATTTCTCGAAATTACTGTCAATTGAATAGATAATACTGTTGAAACTTAACTCTACATATTGCGGACGATGATAATCATATAAAGCGTATATCAATATAATTACGATAATGCTACTCACTATCCATTTTTTCTTCATATTATCATCCCGTCATCTCTAGTTGATATTACTTGCTTATTTCATACCAGCGTAATTATTTAGTCTTTATTAACTAACCATGTTACATCATCGCCTTACAACATAACCTGATTATCGCTCCCCAATTAATCTCTGTTACGATCTAATATGAATTAATCTCAATGAAATCTTCTTCATGATTAATAATCCACTTATTCATTAAATCAATTGTATTATCCGACTGAACTCTATATTTATCAAAAAGTACTTTTACTTCATTATTTAATACTCTATCAGCTTTTAGATCGGATGGACTTACGTTTCCCCCTGAATTATTCGCTTGATTACACTTTTGAATAAACAGTTCAATTGCGTCTAGTAAGACTACCATTTCATTATCACTATAAAACTCAACGGCACGTTTAATTCCACTCCATGACTGAACCTTAGTTATGTAATAATTCGCAAACCAGTAGAACTCTGCCGTTGAATTGGCGCGATTATGAAAAGAATAAAACATATACAAACCTTGTTGACCTTCATTTAGTTGTTGATACATTTCGATTTTAATAGGGTAGTCTTTCCCTCTAACGGCTAGTAACATCGGTTCAATACATTTCCAACTCAATTGCACGGTTTGAATATCTTCTTTCTTTAGCTTTACTTTCATAAATTTCTCCTTTCATACTACGCTTAAGAATATTAGTTAAAAAACTCAGTTCTAAAAGTTTCTTTTTTGAATGCTGTAAAGTTTTTTTAGATTTAATAAAATCAATAATATATATAGAGGTAACATAACCTTCGTTTGAGCTATCTTCATTCCATTTTTTATGTTCCTTCTTCAATAACATCCATCACCCCTCTCAGTCATTTTTTTTAACGTCCAGACTTACATGAATTTGCGTAGCAAGTTGTCACATAAATCAGCTACCTCTGCCAAAAGCATTAATGTGACCAAGTGTCGCTGCCCGACATGTAAGTACTATGTTAGATGATGCGTGACTTTCATATGAATTACTTACATTGCCTCTGTAAATTTCTTAATGAACTTCAACGATAATAGAACCCTCAGAATAATATATGCGACCATAGCACCTGAACTATTCAAGATTAGATCATCCACATCAAAGCTACCAAATCCCGAGAAGTATTGAAACACTTCAATTCCAAGATTAAACACTAATAAGCACACTATAAATATTTTAGTCTTTCTCAGCATTGAAAATAACAACGCCATTAATATACTAAAAGGAACCAACATAATCATATTCCCAAATAAATTCAATGCCCAAGTATTATAATTATAACTATCCTTATGAAATAAATAAGCTCCTATTGACTTAAATGGATACAAATTAAAATTTCTTCCTGCGAGATTTTGGTATATCGTTCTATCTAATATTAGTCCCCTCCAGTTTTAGTTTTAAGAACTTGTCTTGTTTCATCTGAGTTCATTTTTCTGATCTTAACATTCCTTTTAATGTTTAGCTATATACTCGTCATCACCCCGATAAGACTTCCCAAGAGCAGACCGACTATCAAATAGGGATTTGATAATAATTGAAATCTTACGTGCAGTATCTAATCCGCATCAATTGCTCTGTCGTTTGCTCTAGCAATTCCTGAGCGCGCAACATTGCTTCTTCCAGTGACATCGGACCATTTATGATACTATGTATGCTTTGGATTCCAATCTCGTTCAGTTGTTCAATTCCTTCTCCAATAGAACCTGCCAATGCGATAACAGGTACTTTCCATCGATTTGCTACCTCCGCAATACCCATCAATGTTTTGCCTGAAGCTGTCTGATGATCAATACGCCCCTCACCTGTAATAACCAAGTCTGCATCATGTAATTGATCAAGTAGCAACGAATGCTCAATCACGACATGAATACCTCGTTTCATCTCAACTGGGAAAAATGTAAGAAATGCTCCGCCAAGTCCACCTGCTGCACCCGCTCCTGCTTGATCATGTAGATGTATCCCATTATACTTTTCGATTAGATTAGCCCAATGAACCATATTATCGTCCAATTGCTTCACCATTTGAGGTGTCGCACCTTTTTGCGGTCCGTAAACATAGGACGCTCCATTAGATCCGACGAATGGATTTTGCACATCTGTGGCAAGTATAAACTCTGATTGTGCGATTTTCGCATTCCACTTGCTGTCGTTGATCGCTACAATCTTATGTAAAAAGCCTCCTCCATAAGGAACGTCATTTCCATCCTCATCAAGTAACCGCATCCCCAGCGCCTGCAGCATTCCCGCACCACCATCATTGGTTGCACTTCCACCAATTGCAATAATAAATTTACGATAACCGGCATCTAGTGCATGTGCAATTAACTGTCCTGTTCCAAATGTTGTTGTAATAAGCGGATTTCTATCTGCTTCACCTAGTAATTCAATTCCCGAAGCTCTTGCCATTTCTATGATAGCAAGTTGTTCTGATGCAATTACACCGTATTCCGCTACTAGCTCGTTGCCAAGCGGATCTGTCACGGTAGCAGTCACAATCTCACCACCTCTTGAAGCTATAAGACAGTCTAATGTTCCTTCTCCTCCATCAGCTAATGGGATCACAATCGTTTCAGCTTCTAGCATATAGTTGTGAACCCCTTTTTGAATCGCACGCGATGCCTCAATTGCGGATAAACTTCCTTTAAATGAATCCGGTGCAATAATAATTTTCAAACCGTTCACCTACTTTCTAAAAATTGGAAACCATGAATAATAACAGTCAATTTCCAAAATCGATCATGATTACTTTTTCACTTCTATATACTAATAAAAAGGAATTGGAGGTGACGATTCATGCCATCACGTAATGAAAAGGTGACGACTGAAATTTCTAATCTTGCAAACTATCTAATAAATGAGCAAAAATCAGATGGCTCTTGGCGATATTGCTTTGAAAATGGAACAATCATCGATTCCTATATGATTATACTGTTACGATCTTTAGGTTCTGCTAATGAGATCATTATACAACAATTGTATAATCGCATTGTAGCACAGCAGCATCCTAATGGTTATTGGTGTTTGTATAGAGATGAAGAGCAGGGAAATTTATCTGCAACGATCGATGCCTATTATGCTCTACTGTATTCAGGCTACAGTCAATCAACAGATAAATCACTACGCCTTGCTAAGCAATATATTATCGCACAAGGTGGGCTGAACGCTTCGAAGGGTCTATTAAGTAACGCTATTCTTGCTGCAACAGGTCAGATCAAATGGCCTAAGTCCATCAAATCAATCCCACTAGAAATCATTCTTCTACCTAAGATACTACCTATAAACATATTTCAATTTTCGGGTTATTCGAGAGTCCATCTACTTCCAATGCTCACTATGGCAAATCGCGATTTTTCTATCCAAACACATAGCACACCTGATCTCAGTCATCTTCAAATTAGTCGAATAGATGCTAGTGAACAGGTTTCAGAGGAATTCATACAAATGATCGAGATGATTGAATTAGGTCAAAATAGATTGATCGGTAGCGTTCGCTCCCTTCATGATATTGCAACTTCAAAGATCGAGCAGTTTATGCTAGATAGAATCGAAGCAGATGGAACATTATATAGTTATGCTAGCAGTACTATTTTAATGGTGTTTTCTTTACTTGCACTTGGATACGACAAGCAACATCCAACAATTACGAGAGCTGTGCAGGGCTTGCTTAATATGCAATGTAATAGTAACGGTATAACAACGATACAAAATTCACCGTCCGCCGTTTGGGATACGGCATTAATTTCTTATGCGCTACAAGAAGCGGGAATAAGGGATGACCATCTTTCGATTCATAGAGCCGGACAATATTTATTGTCAAAGCAGCAGCATAACAAAGCGGATTGGAGCGTTCATAATGCAAATACAACTGCTGGAGGTTGGGGGTTCTCAGAAACAAATACGCTGAATCCAGATGTCGACGACACTACTGCCGTGCTACGTGCTATGGAGAGCTTGAGTCACAATAACTCTGCCTACTTAGAATCTATTCATCTCGGATTAAATTGGGCATTATCTATGCAAAATAATGATGGTGGCTGGCCAGCATTTGAAAAAAACACAAACAATAAAATGCTGACTTGGATTGCATTAGATGGTGCGAAATCTGCAGCAATCGATCCTTCAGAAGCTGATCTTACAGGGCGAACATTAGAATATCTCGGAAATTTTAGAGGACTTAATGATCAGAACAGTAGTGTCAAAAAGGGGGTAGATTGGTTATTAGCTCGTCAAGAGCGTAACGGCTCGTGGTACGGTAGATGGGGCGTTTGCTACATATATGGTACATGGGCAGCAATAACAGGCTTAATGGCTACTGGATCATCTTCGAATGATAAAGCCATCCAAAAAGCTGTTCAATGGCTTATAAGTATTCAAAATAGTGATGGCGGCTGGGGTGAATCATGCAGCAGTGATATTGTTCGGCGCTATGTCCCACTTTCCGAAAGCACACCGTCACAAACGGCTTGGGCATTAGATGCTTTAATCGCCGTACATGATCAACCGATTCCTGTAATTAAGAGAGGGATCGATAGACTGCTTACATCGTTACAGGAAAATAACTGGTTAACTACTTATCCGACGGGTGCAGGTCTACCAGGGAACTTCTATAATCACTATCATAGCTATCGGTACATCTGGCCTCTCGCGACGTTAGCTCATTATAAGAGGAAGTTCGGATTGGATAACGATGAACATGCACTCGAAGCTTAGCCAACGTCGAGACTGAAGCAAACTTGGGAAGTTTAGCATAAGCTTCCGATATATATTTCTTGCAGAAGCATCGTAGGTACGCGTGTATCAATTACGTACACTTGCGTTTCCTCCTTCCTCAAGTAGCGCTCCATCTCCTCGACTTGCGAAAGCCGACTTTTTGAACCTTTGTAGACTTAACTTTCAAATTGCTATGTTCTTATTCTTTAATAACCAGTTTAAGTGGTGCTGCAATTAACTTTTCCACCGTTTTTCCATCTAACACATCTTTGGCGGCTCGAACAGCTAGTTGTCCGATTAAATTAGGTTGTTGGGCAATTGTTCCTGTCAATTTTCCCGCTTCGATAGAATTAAGTGCATCTTCATTTCCATCAAAACCTATTATAGGAATGTTTTTTCCTGAGCTTTGAATCGCTTCTATAGCCCCAAGTGCCATCTCATCATTGTGAGCAAAAACAGCTTGTACGCCTGGATTTCCTTGTAGGAGGTTCTCCATAACCGTTAAGCCTTTCGTTCGATCGAAATCGGCAGTTTGCTTAGCAATAACATTTAGCTGAGTATCTGCAATTTCATGGAAACCTTTACCGCGTTCACGAGTGGCAGAAGCTCCTGGTGAACCTTCCAGCTCAATTACTTTTGCACCTTTTCCAATTTGTTCTACAATATATTGCGCCGCCATAGATCCGCCTTTTACGTTATCAGATGCTACTAACGCTTGCACATCACCTTTCTCAGCGGAACGATCCAAGGTTACAACAGGAATAGCTAAACTATTGGCAGTCTGTACTACAGTCGAGATCGCAGATGAATCTACAGGATTAATTAATAGCGCGTTAACACCTTTTTGCATTAAATCTTCCACATCATTACTTTGTTTCGCTGAATCATTCTGAGCATCAATAACGATCACTTCTATTCCCAGCTTCTTAGCCTCAGCTACTACACCATCTTTGATAGAAACAAAAAACGGATTATTCAATGTAGATATCGACAACCCAACTTTTATATTACTCAATTCCCCACCTCTGTTGGGCTTTGCCCAAGCTGGTGGCTCTAATGAACAGCCTGTCATTAGTACTACTAAGATGGAAATCAGAATTAACGTTATTTTTTTCATGTTAGTATCCCCCTCTTATACGGATTTCTTACGGTCTAATAGTACAGCAATTGCAATAACAATCCCTTTTACTACCATTTGGTAAAAAGAAGATACTCCTAGCAAGTTCAGACCATTATTCAATATTCCGATGATGAGCGCTCCAATTAATGTACCTACAATACGTCCACGTCCACCAGTTAAGCTTGTCCCTCCAAGTACTACTGCGGCTATAGCATCTAACTCATATGAAGTTCCCGCTGTTGGTTGTGCCGAGTTCAATCTTGAGGTCAGGATTGCTCCTGCTAAAGCCGATAACATCCCTACTAATGAATAAATCATAATTTTGACTCGATCTACTTTAATACCAGAAATAATCGATGCTTTTTCATTACCACCTATAGCATAGGTTTTTCGGCCAAATGGTGTTTTGTGAAGTATAACCCACAAAACTGCAAATACGATGATCATTGAAATAGCAGGAACAGGAATACCTAGAAAATAACCGCGCCCAAATAATTGAAACATTAAGCTATCTCCAAGACCTGTGATTGGATTACCGTTCGTATATACAAGCGTTAATCCTCGAAAAATAGTCATTGTCGCTAATGTCGCAATAAAGGGAGCCATTCTTCCCTTAGTAATTAAAACACCGTTAACAGCCCCCATTACTCCACCTAATATACAACCTGCAATGATTGCTAATATCGGGTCCCATCCAGATAGCATCAGGTTTGCCATGATCGCACTCGAGAGTGCAAGTATTGATCCGACTGATAAATCAATCCCACCTGTCAAAATAACAAAAGTCATTCCGAAAGCAATTAGCGCATTAATCGCTACTTGCCTAAGCAAATTGAGTATATTAAGTGGCTCCATAAAACTTGGATTAAGTACAGTTACAATAATAATTAGGATAATCAACCCTAGTAATGGTCCAAGTTTCTGTGTAAATTGTCCAAGTTGTAACCCTTTCGGTTCTCTCTCATCCTTGATTGTCGTCATCACTATTACCCCCTGTAGCTAACCTCATAATATGCTCTTGCGATGCTTCCTGCTTAGAAAGTTCTCCACTAATTTTCCCTTCATGAACAACGAAGATACGATCACTCATTCCTAATACTTCAGGAAGTTCTGAAGATACCATAATAATCGCTACACCTCGCTCAGTTAATTCATTCATAAGTTGATATATTTCTCTTTTTGCTCCTACGTCGACTCCACGTGTAGGTTCATCTAATATGAGAACACTCAGACCGATGCTAATCCATTTGGCAATGACCACTTTCTGTTGATTACCACCAGATAAATTACGAACTAAAGTTGAAGAGGAGTGTGTTTTAATGTGCAGTCGTTTAATAAGGAGGTCGACAAATTCTTGTTCTTTCTTCCTATTGATTATGCCCCTAGGTGCGAAACTATATAAATTGGTTAGTACCATATTGTCTTTGACCGAGAAATCAAGCACTAAACCTTCATCTTTTCGATCCTCCGTAACAAACCCAATGCCTGCTTTCATCGCATCATTCGGATTACGAATGATAACTTTTTTTCCCTTCACCCAAATCTCACCACGGTCTAGAGCATCTAGTCCGAAAATCGTTCGCATCATTTCGGTACGTCCAGCCCCCATTAATCCTGAGAAGCCAATAATTTCACCTGATCGGACAGAAAAATTAACATCTCGAAACTGTCCTTTCTTAGTTGCGTTTTTAACTTCAAGCACAACTTCCCCTGGCTTAGATTGACTAACAGGAAATCGATCAGTTAATTCTCGTCCAACCATCTTTCTGACCACATCATCGAAATTCGTTTCTGGAATTGGTTTTGTATCTACTGTTTTCCCATCACGCATGACGGTTATTCGATCACATATCGCGAAGATTTCTTCCATGCGATGTGAAATATAGACGATCGATACTCCATCTTTCTTAAGTGATTCAATCACTTCAAACAACTTTTGTATTTCACGCTCTGTTAATGCCGCTGTTGGCTCATCCATAACGATCACCTTAGCATTGGTCATTAGAGCTTTGGCAATCTCGATCATCTGTTTTTCACCAACGGAACATTCTCCTGCCTCTTGGTTCAATGGAATCGTTACGGATAGCTTTCGAAATTGTTTATTCGCGAGCTCTCTCATCTCTTTCATATTAAGTAAACCGATACTTGAAGACAGTTCTTTTCCAATAAAAAGATTATCTAGCACAGTCAAATCCCGCCACACATTCAACTCTTGATGGATAAAAGTAATGCCGCTATCTTCTGCTTCTTTCGGGTTTGCAAAGTATGTTTCCTGACCATCTATAATTATTGTTCCTTGATCACGCTTGTGTAAACCAATCAAAATATTCATCAAAGTAGATTTACCAGCACCATTCTCCCCCATAAGTGCATGAACCTCACCTTCACGAAGTTCAAAATTCACACCTTCTAATACACGGTTAGCACCAAATGACTTATAAATATCATTCATTTCAACGTGCATATTGTTAGAACCCCCTCATTATCCAAAATTAACTCCTGATTGAAGTATGCAGTTTGCATATGGTTTTGCCTCACCCGTTCGAATGATGACTTTAGCACGCTGGGTTAGTATCTTAAATTGTTCATGTGAAATCTCTTCGATATCAATTTCCTTAAATCGATCGTTTAAGTATTGGGATGTTTCTTTATTATTTGCCGCAAGTTCTTCGGCTATCATTATTTTTTCTATCACCATATCTTCTGCGATAATGTTCACTACATCTCGGAAGCTTGGGACACCCAGTGTAAGAGCTAAATCAATCTTAGGAACATCGTTCGGAATGGGTAGTCCTACATCTGCAATGACAATCGTATCCGTATGACCTAAGTCAGCAAGGATTTTACTAATATGACTGTTTAATATTCCTTGTTTTTTCATAATTATAAGTTCACCTCTACTTCAGATCTTGTTGGCATGCCACCTTGTGCACCAAATTTTGTTACAGATAAAGAAGCAGCACGATTAGCAAACTTCAGACTTGCTTGAATTGAGTTCCCTTCGGCTAATGCAACGGCTAGTGCTGCATTGAAAGTATCTCCCGCTCCAGTCGTGTCTATAGCATCCACCTTATACGTTGGAACAAGTATTTCTTGCTCCCCATCGTAATATCGAACACCACTACTCCCCTCAGTAATAAATAACTTATTGGGGTATTTTCGTAATGCTTCGCTTGTCGTATACTGGGGAAATAGAATTGCACATTCATGTTCATTCGGTGTTAAATAAGTAGCATTTTCAATAATTGTTTCACTAATAAAGCGAGCCGGTGCTGGATTAAGTAACAACGGCACTTCGAATTTATGGCAAATGTCACTCACATAGGATACCGTCTCCTCTGGTATTTCTTGCTGTACTAGAACGATATCAACCGATTTTAACGTATCCAGTGCTTGTTCAACTAGAGATGGACTAACATGATCATTCGCTCCTTTGACAACGATAATACTATTGTCACCTTCAGCTAAAATGATATGCGCTGTTCCACTATCCACATCTGATTTTGAGTCTACAAACGTAACATTAACGTTATTACTTATTAAATTATCAATAATTGCTTTACCATAGATATCCTTTCCAATACAGCCAATCATCGTAACATCTGCACCTAGTCGTGCCGCTGCGATAGCTTGATTCGCCCCTTTTCCCCCCGGAACAGTTGAGAAATGTTCCCCAAGAACGGTTTCACCTGCACGAGGCCGTTTCGTTGACGTTACTACCAAATCCATAGCACAACTTCCGATGACACAAACTTTAACCATTTTCATCAACCTTTCTACTGGCTTTATCTGATTTCCTTCACATTTTTTCTAAACTCTAAGTACCAAAAAAAATCTGAAAGTTATTTTCTTTCACCTTATCTTGTTCAATTTACTTACTAAGTAATCAAAAACTATACTAAAATGTTGTCACCCAATTTACTAATGGCAAGACATAAAAAGATCCCGTCGCTTTTCGTTAATTCAACGTTAGCGAAAAGTGACGAAATTCTTTACAACACAAAAAAGCACACCACAACTTCGGCGCGCTTTATACTATTGATCGTATAAATTACGTTCATTCTATGGGCCACTGTTTCAAAATTATTAGTTAGTGTATGTACTTTATTGTTTCTAGCATCCTCTCAAATTCATTACAGCCATCTTACGAATGAGCCCTTTTTTAACTTAATTTGTTTTTCTTGTGCCCAGTTTTCTAATTCATCTATCCCGGTATCCTGATCATCCAAGTAACGATAACATAGATGCAGAGGTACAATTAGTTTTCCTTTTGGTTTAATTCCAATGACCTGTTTTTTATGTAAACTTATCATAATCAACTTTATCTCATCTGCTCTAATGACTCTACCTCTAATATGTATACTTTCATTATCAATTCGCATCTTGCTAGGTTTCAATATATACGTTCTTACAATGATAACGATCAATACAACAAAAGCGAAGACTGATAGTACTATTACACAATAAAATAAGATGTCTCTATCTTCTTTCTGTGTGATCAAAATCATTTGAGAAACTATAACTAA
Source organism: Paenibacillus sp. Y951 (assembly GCF_056786395.1). NCBI lineage: Bacteria > Bacillati > Bacillota > Bacilli > Caryophanales > Paenibacillaceae > Paenibacillus > Paenibacillus sp. Y951. Next base: position 159,547 of record NZ_JBXCIY010000012.1, read on the forward strand.
AAGCATTGCCACTATAGTATTGATTGCGGATGGATTTACGATTGCATATGTCTTAATGTTGTTCATCTGATCTCCTATCGACTTAATTGTAGTTTCTTGATCGTAATTCCACTAACTATTTAATGAAGTTACTAAAGAATAGATCTGAAATGCTAAAAATGATGCTACCCCGACAATAATAATAATCTTAACAATCTTTCTTAAACTTTTCGGTAAATGATCTAGTCTCTTAGGTGATTGATGTCCATTAACCGCATCATAATGTTTCATTACATCGTTGAACCCCTCCCGTGCATCTATTGATTCTGTAATGTCTTCCTGTTGATTAGAGTGTAATGTATCATCATCGTAGGGATTATATTTATCACTTTTGTTCATCTAAACACCTGCTTTCGAGGCTTTGATTGTTTCACCTAACGTGTAACATTCTACGAACTTGTGCTGTACTACATTTTCCCTTGCTTAATCCAACTGTAAATTCGGTATGAACCAAATAATGCTATACTTAACAACAGTAACAACATGAATGACCACATACCCAGCCGATTTATTTCCCTAAGTCCATCTACATTAACAAATACAAAAGCTCCAAACCCTATGAACATTAAATATAAGGATATGTTTGGAATGATAAAAGCTAATCTAAGCTTCATATTTTTATTATTCAATAATCCCACCGCCGCACGAATACAATCTTATCAAATGCCTGTTACTTCTTGTTTTATCTATATGTTTATATCCAACTATAAACTGTTCCTTTCACTACTTTAATTCCATTATCCTCTGCCCATCGTTCCCATTCTTTCACCTGTTTTTCTTCATTTTCCTTAAATCTAAAATGCAGGTTTGTTGGCACAAATCTTTGCCCTTTCCGTTTAATTCCAATACTTTGTCTAAAGTATCCTTCTATTGTTATTTTCTCTATTTCCTTTAAAGGAAGTTCAATATTTTTCGCTTTAATACTATTGTCTGTAATCTCTATTTCATCTCCAAATCGTGTAAATAGAATTGCTTGGTGTACAATGATAAATAAAACAATTATCGAAGTAACCCATGACAATAAACTAACTAAATACGATGGGTTGCCTAAGCTCAAATTAGTGGTTACATGAAAAATAAGGAGTATTAAGATAAATATAATTTGAGGGTGACTTCTATGTGGTAATCTAATTTCATATCTTTTACTCATTCTAAATATCACCTCATCTACTGGTTTCCGATATCGTTCAGGTTTTCACGAATCTTGCGTATTCAAGGTTATCAACAGCAATTACATCCTTGAATTTCTACTTCTAATGATGGCTTGATTTATGCTTCTTATGATGAATATAAGCTTAAGCCTGTTAGATTAAGATATTTATTGAAACATAACCAATCTATACGATGGAACACTTTGTTTGTATTCCATACTACTGGAGAGTAATGCAAAAACTTGGTTGTAACGCCTTAGAAGTGGTCAATGTATAAATGCTAGTCTAAATATGTACAGAATTGCTTGAATAAAGATGTACAGTTTTGACGACATGCTACATACTTGTCTCAAGGGAGAGATGAGTATGTACATGACGTTGGATGTTCAAACGGAATTTGAGATTC